>JBJMWE010000180.1:0-11516 GCA_045810285.1 Vitreoscilla sp.
CGCTGGCGCGCGCCCTCGATGGCCTCGAGCGCGCGCGCTACGGCCCCCGGCCCGGTGCCGTCGTGCCGGACTGGCGCGGCGTGCGCGACGCCGCGCGCGCCCTCGCGGCCGAGCTCGCCCGACGCGCCCGCGCGGATGACGTGACGCCCGCGCGCGCAAGCCCCTGAAACGGGGCGCGGCGCGCACGCGACATCACGGCTTTCTTGCGTCATCCGCGTCGCGCCCGTCGCTAAACTGGCTCGATGACCCGCGCGCCCGAGTTCCGCCTGCCCTTCCCCGTTCCCTCGCAGACGCCCCGGCTCGCCGCGATCGTCGCGGGCCTCGCCGCCCTCGCCGCCGCTTTGGCGACCGGCAGCGCGTGCGCGCAGGCCGAGGTGCCGGCGGCCGCCGCCGCGTCCACGAACGCGGCGCACGCCAGGCCCAAGGCCGCGGCCAGGAAGCACCGCAAGGCCAAGCCGGTGCGCGACGACGACGCGCCCGACAGCTTCGTCTACGGCCGGCGCGACGACGTCCTGGCGTTCGCGGCGCAGGTCGCCGACGAGCGCGGGCTCGACCGCGCGTGGGTCGAGGACCAGCTGTCCCGCGCGCGCTACCAGCCGGCGGTGGCCAAGGCCATCATGCCCGCGCCCGCGGGCACGGCGAAGAACTGGGCGGCCTACCGGGCGCGCTTCGTCGAACCGAAGCGCATCGTCGCCGGCATCCAGTGGTGGCAGGCCCACGCCGCCACGCTGGAAGACGCGCAGCGGCGCTACGGCGTGCCGCCGGAGCTGGTGGCGGGCATCGTCGGCGTCGAGAGCTTCTACGGCCGCATGACGGGCAACTTCCGCGTGCTGGATTCGCTGGCCACGCTCGCGTTCGACTTTCCCAAGGGCCGCTCCGACCGCAGCGCGTTCTACCGCAGCGAGCTGCGCGCCTACCTCGTGTGGTGTGCGCTGGAGGGCCGCGAGGCCGACGTGGTGCGCGGCTCGTTCGCCGGCGCCATCGGCTGGCCGCAGTTCATGCCCAGCAGCCTGCTGAAGTACGCCGTCGACTACGACCATGACGGCCACGTCGACCTGGCGGCCGGCGGCGACGACGTCATCGGCAGCATCGCCAGCTACATGGCCACCTTCGGCTGGCAGCGCGACGCGCCCATCTACTTCGAGGCGCAGCCGCCGGCGGACGACGCGGCGCGGGCGCGCCTCGTCGCGGTCGACATCGTGCCGCGCATGACCGTCGCCGAACTCGAGGACGCGGGCGCGCAGCTGCCGCCCGAGGCCCGCGACTACCCGGGCCTGGTCGGCTTCGTCGAGCTGCAGAACGGCGATGCGGCGCCCAGCTATGTGGCCGGCACCGCCAATTTCTACGTCGTCACGCGCTACAACTGGTCGAGCTACTACGCGATGGCCGTCGTCGAACTGGGCGCGGCGCTCAGGCGCGAGATGGCCCTGGCGCCGGCGGCGCGGACGCTGGCATCGCCCTGAGGACCGGTGGACGGATCCGGCGCGCCGGATCTGGCCGTCTCACGCCGGCACCCACGCCCCTTCGACGCTGCGCCACGCGCAGCCGTAGGTGCGCTCCAGCACCGGCGCGCTCAGGATCTCGTCGACCGGCCCCGCCTGCCAGCGGCCGTCGCCCTGCAGCGCCAGCACGTGCGTGGCGACGCGCGCGATCCAGCTCGGGTCGTGCGCGCTGGCGATCCAGGCGCGCTCGCCGGCACCCGGCGTCGCCGCCTGCGTCAGCCAGCGGCCGACGACCTGCTGGTGCGCCGGGTCCTGGAACGACACCGGCTCGTCCAGCAGCATCAGACCGGCGCCCTGCATCGCGCATTGCGCCAGCGCGACGCGTTGGCGCTCGCCGCCGGACAGCTGGTCGACGCGGCGCCCGGCGAGCGCGGCGATGTCGAGGGCGGCCAGGAGCCCGGACGGACGCGACGCTGTCGCGGCCACCTCGCTGAGCGCCAGCACGCGCTCCACCGTCAGCGCGAAGCGATCCTGCGGCTGCTGCGGCATGAGCGCGCGCAGCGTGGCGGCGGCCCCCGCGGGCCAGCCGGCCTGCGGCCGGCCCTGCCACAGCACCTCGCCCGAACGCTCCGGCACGCCCAGGCCCGCGAGCGCGCGCAGAACGAGGCTCTTGCCCGCGCCGTTGCGGCCGATCATGCACCAGCGCTCGCCCGCATGCACGCGCCAGTTCAGGCCGTCGACCAGCACGCGGCCGGCGGCGCGCACGCCCAGCGCGCGGGTTTCGAGCAGCGGCACGGCGTTCATCCGTGCACCCTTGGCGCCGCGCGCCTCCGCGCCGAGCGGGGGCATTCGCCCTTCGGGCGGCCGTGCGGGCTCATTTGACGCCTCGCGCGAGAAACCAGATGAAGCACGGCGCGCCGATCAGCGCCATCACCGCGCCGACCGGCAGCTCCAGCGGAGCGACCGCGATGCGCGCCAGCAGGTCGGCCCCCATCAGCAGCGCCGCGCCGGACAGCATCGACAGCAGCGCCAGCTCGCGCGTGCGCAGGACGCCCGCCAGCCGCCAGGCCTGCGCGACGACGAGGCCCACGAAGCCCACCGAACCCGACGTCGACACCGCCAGCCCCACGGCCAGCGACGCGAACACGAGCAGTTCCAGCCGCAGCCGGCGCACCGGCTCGCCCAGCAGCCAGGCCGCGTCGGCGCCCAGCATCAGGCGATCGACGGAGCGGCCGCGCGACCACAGCCAGGCGACAAACACCGCCGCGGCCGCGAGGTTCCACAGGCTCGCGCCGGCCCCCGACAGGTCGCCCACCATCCAGAAGATCGCGCCGCGCAGGCGCTGGTCGGGCACCAGCGCGAGCATCAGCGTGGCGATCGCGCCGAAGACGGCCGCCAGCATCGTGCCCAGCAGGATGAGCTTGGGCGAGGCGTCGTCGGACGTGGCCAGCGCGGACCGCGCGAGCAGCAGCAGCAGCAGGCCGGCCGCGAGCGCGCCCGCCGCCGCGCCGATCCACAGCTGCCAGCCCAGCAGCAGGGCCGCGAGCGCGCCCACCGAGGCGCCCGTGGAATGCCCCAGCACGTACGGGTCGGCCAGCGGGTTGCGCAGCAGCACCTGCAGCGCGAGGCCCGCGAGGGCGAGCAGGCTGCCCACGCCCGCGGCCGCCGCCACGCGCGGGGCGCGCAGCGCGGTGATCAACTGCCAGTCCCAGCCGCCCGAGCCCAGGCCCAGCGCCAGCGCGGCCACCAGCGCAGTCGCCAGGGCCACCAGGGCAAGGCGGAGGACGGCGGGGTCGCGGGCAGGCATGGGCAAGCGGGCAAGGAGGCGAGGACCGGTCAGCCGATCATTGCCACTGGCCGTGCAGCGAGACCAGCACCAGCGGCGGCGGCGGCGTGTAGCCCAGCACCTCGGGAGCGTGCTTGCCCGTGAGGTTGCCCGCCTTCACGCCGATTGCCCAGTTCGGCGACAGCGCATGCGACGCCGTCAGGCCCAGCACCGTGCGTGCCCTGGCCTTGACGGTGGCGAAGGTGATGGGGTCGCCGTCGGCGCGCGGGCCCGTGTACTGCAGCCACACGCCGGTGTCCCAGCCCGCCACCGGCACGCGGTAGTTGGCCGCGACCACGGTGCGGGCGCGGCGCAGCAGCGCGGTGTGCGCGTCGTCGTCGCGCGCGTCCTGGAACGTGGCGTCCAGGCCCACCTTGCCGTAGCCGGTGTCGCCGGACAGGGACAGCTCGAGGCCGCGGTTGCTCGCATGCGCGATGTTGAGCGTCTCGAAGTTCGCGTCGAACGCGATCAGGTCGTGCTGGCGTTGCGAGAACAGCGTGGCACGGGCGAGCCACGAGCCGCGGTTCCAGTGCACGCCCAGCTCGAAGTCGCGCGAGTGCTCGGCCTTCAGCGGCGCGGCCTCGTAGGCGATGTTGGAGAAGCTGGGCGCCGAGAACGCCGTCGAGGCCTGCGCCACCAGCTTCCATTCGCGGTCGAGGCGCCAGCCCAGCGACAGCAGGCCCGTGTTGGCGACGCCGTAGTCGCTCGCGTCGTCGTGGCGGACGTTGGCCTGCACCTCGAACGCCGGGCCGAACGCGCCGAGCCAGCCGGCGCGCACCGAGTTCGTGTGGCGCCTGCTGGGGGTCGCCGCCTCGTAGCCGAAGCGCTCGCTGTCGTTCTCATAGCCGAACTGCAGGTTCTGGCCATCGGCGACGGTCCATTCGACGCCCACGCCCAGCAGGCGCGTGCGGCCCAGGCCGCCCGGCGTGTACGCGGTGGGGTCGGTGTACTTGATGACGTCCTCGCCGGCGTGCAGGTCGAGGTCCAGCGACGGCGTCAGCGCGTGGTGCGACGTCAGCGTGAGATTGTCGAGGCGGCTCTTGAGCTCGTCGACCACGGTGGGGCCGTTGTAGCCGTCGTAGTGGCTGTCGGTGTCCGAGTGCATCGCGCTGAACGTGGTGCGATGGCCCGTGGCCCACGTCTTGGCCACTGCGAGCGTCTCGCCGCTCTGCGTGGAGGCGTCGCGGTCGGGGTTGACGGTCGGATCGACCTTCGCGTCGCGCGCGCTGTAGCCGTCGGTATGGATGCCCGAGATGCTCGCGCTGAGATCGAGCGCGCGGTCCTCCGCGCCGTAGCGCCGGCCCACCGAAGCGCTGCCGGTGAGCGTGCCACGGCTGCCGCCGCCCACGGTCAGGCTGGTGCCGGCACCGTGCTTGGTGAAGATCTGCACGACGCCGCCCACGGCGGCCGAGCCGTACAGGCTGGACAGGTTGCCGCGCACGACCTCGATGTGGTCGACCTGCGACAGCGGCACCAGTTCCCACGGTGCCGAGCCGAAGTCGGCGCGTGACAGCGGCGCGCCGTCGACCAGCACCAGGACCTGGTTGGAATTGGCGCCGCGCACGAAGATGCTGGTCTGCGCGCCCACGGGCCCCGTCTGCGCGACGTTGAAGCTCAGGAAGCCGCGCATCAGGTCGGGCACGTCGAGCGCCGGCGAGGCCTCGATGTCGGCGCGCGAGATGACGACGGTGCTGGGCAGCGTGTCGGGCAGCTTCTGCGGCACGCGGGCCGCCGTGACGACGACTTCCTGCGACGCATCGGACGCGGATTGCGCGAGCGCCGAGTTGGCGCCCAGCAGCGCGAGCGCGGCGACGACGGTGGTCAGGGGGAACGCCGCGACGCGGCTGTGCACGGGCGCGATCGGCCCGGGATGGCGAGAGGACATGGAGCACTCGAAACTTCAACCGTGGCCACGAGCGTCCCCGCAGGTGCCACCAAAACGGCCGCCCGACGCGCGAGCGACCCCGAACAGCTGGCCGGTATCCGGGCTGGCGGAGAGACAGCGTGTCGAGGGCCTTCCCACGCGCTCGTGCGAGGCGCGCAGTGGCTTTGGTGACGACAGCCGATGCCGACGCCTTCTCGAGGCGGCGGCACCCTCCGCGACCGTTGCGGGGGCAGCTCAGGTGGGGCCGTTCCTCGTGGCGAGGGCGGCCGTCCTGATTCCCGTTTCACTCGGGCGGCACGAGAGGCCGCCCGGAGCACCAACTGAAGAGCGGATCGTACCATTCGACACCGCTTGTTTCCTGGATGTCGTCGCGCGCGGACGCGAGGGTGCGGGACGCCGCGCCGGCGGCCTCGTTCAAGGGTCAGCGAGCGGACGGCCGCGGCGGGCCGGCCCCTACAATGGGCCTTTGTCGCCCCAGCGTCCCTGCCCCCATGTCCCGACTGCCGGATCTTGCCGAACGCATCGAACGCCTGCTGCTGCGCCATGAGGAACAGAAGCGGACGAACACCCTGCTCGAACAGCAGTTGCGCGCCGTCAGCGACGAGCGCGACAACCTGCGTTCGCGCCTGGCCGCGGCGCGTGCGCGCATCGATGCCCTGATCGACCGGCTGCCCGGCTCCGAGGGCGGCCGCGCTGCCGACGATGCCCAGGTCGACGCCGACAGCCCGCGGAGCGCGCCATGAAGCAGGTCGAAGTCACCATCCTGGGCCAGAGCTACCTCCTGGCCTGCCCCGACGGCGGCGAGGCCCTGCTGCAGGCCGCCGTGGCGGCGGTCGACCGCGAGATGAGCGGCATCCGCGACGCCGGCAAGGTGAAGGCCCGCGAGCGCATCGCGGTGCTGGCGGCCCTGAACCTCGCCTACCGGCTGGCCGAGGCGCCGCGCGCCGCGCCGGTGGCCGCGGTCGAGGGCGGCGCGCATGCCGAACCCGCGGCCCACGTCGAACACGCCGAGGCCAGCGAGGCGCGCCGCGCCGCGGCCGCGCAGGTCGAACACCTGATCGCGCGCCTGGACGAGGCGCTGAACGACGACGGGCGCCTTCTCTAGCGCATTCCTTCCCGAACGTTCGTCAAGTGATTTTGTAGGCCCTCTTTACGTCTCTGATGCTCGTCTCGCGGCGACGCGGGCGCATAGAATGGATTCGTCCGTCGCGTTCGCGAGGGTTTTATATTTCCTTGAACCGATGCGCTTTGCGCTAGGGCTTGGAACATCGTCTGGTTGGTGTGATCGTCTCGCGTCAGATGAACCCGAAGCCAGTCTGACCTCGCCCACCTGAACACCCCTGGGTTCAGGAATGCGGCCCGAGGTTCGCGGCGGACACCCTATTCATGACAGCCCCCTTGCTCCTGCCGTCGCTGCCCCCCCGAAGGGAGCGCGGATCGGCTCGGATGTGATCCTCGCTTCCCGCCCTTCATGACAGCCCCCTCGCTCCTCCCGTCGCTGCCCCCCGAGGGGGAGCGCGGATCGGCTCGGATGTGATCCTCGCTCCCCGCCCGCCCCACCCGATGCCTTCGTACTGGCTGATGAAAAGCGAGCCCGACGAGTGCTCGATCACCGACGTCGAGAAGGCGCCCGGCCGCAAGGTGCCGTGGATCGGCGTGCGCAACTACCAGGCGCGCAACTTCATGCGCGACCAGATGCGCCTCGGCGACGGCGTGCTGTTCTATCACTCGAGCTGCCCCGAGCCGGGCGTGGTGGGCATCGCCGAGGTCGCCAGCGCGGCCTACGACGACGCCTCGCAGTTCGACGCCAAGAGCCCGTACTTCGACGCCCGGTCCGACCCGGCCCAGCCGCGCTGGCAGCACGTCGACGTCAGGCACCTGGCCACCACGCCGCTGCTGTCGCTCAAGGCGATGCGCGCGCGGCCGGAACTGGCGTCCATGCAATTGCTCAAGCCGGGCAGCCGCCTGTCGATCACGCCGGTCACGCCCGAGGAATGGCATGCAGTGATGGCGGCGCTGGTCGAACTCGGCGCAGAGCCGTCCGTCGCGAAGCTGGTCGCGGCTTGAAGCGCGTCGACGTCGCCGTGATCGGCGCCGGCGCCGCCGGCCTGTTCTGCGCGGCGCAGGCCGGGCAGCGCGGCGCGCGCGTGCTGTTGCTCGATCACGCCGCCAGGATCGCCGAGAAGATCCGCATCTCGGGCGGCGGCCGCTGCAACTTCACCAACCGCGACGCCACGCCCGCGCAATTCCATTCGCGCAACCCGCACTTCTGCCGCTCCGCGCTGGCGCGCTACACGGCGCAGGACTTCATCGGCCTGGTGCAGCGCCACCGCATCCCCTTCCACGAGAAGCACCGCGGCCAGCTGTTCTGCGACGAATCGAGCCAGGACATCATCGACCTGCTGCTGCGCGAGTGCGACGACGGCCGCGTCGAGCGCTGGCAGCCTTGCGCTGTCGCGGGCGTACGCGCGCGCGAGGCGGACGACGGCGGGGCACGCTACGAGCTCGACACCGCGCGCGGCCCCGTGCTGGCGCGCAGCGTCGTCGTGGCCACCGGCGGCCTGCCGGTGCCGGCGATCGGCGCCACCGATTTCGGGCTGCGGCTGGGCAAGCAGTTCGGCCACGCGCTGGTCGACCCACGGCCCGCGCTGGTGCCGCTCGTGTTCGACGCCGCCGAGTGGGCGCCCTTCGCCGGTCTCGCGGGCGTGTCGCTCGAAGTGGAGATCGCGTCGGGCACCGGCAAGCAGCGCGGCCAGTTCGTCGAGGACCTGCTGTTCACCCATCGCGGCCTCAGCGGACCGGCGGTGCTGCAGGCGTCGAGCTACTGGCATCCCGGCGAGACGCTGCAGATCGCGTTCGCGCCGGGCACCGACTGGCCGCAGGCGCTGGCGCATGCCAAGGCGGCATCGCGCCGCCAGCTGGGCAACGAGCTCGCCGCCCACCTGCCGCAGCGCCTCGCGCAGGCCTGGCTGGCGCGCGGCGGCCTGCCCGAGGATAAGCCCATGCCCGAGCTGGGCGACAAGGCGCTGCGCCAGCTTGCGGAGTCGCTGGCGTCCTGGCGCATCGCGCCTGCCGGTACCGAGGGCTGGAAGAAGGCCGAGGTGATGGCCGGCGGCGTCGACACCCGCGAGATCGACTCCAGGACGATGGAAAGCCGCCGTGCCCCCGGGCTGCACTTCATCGGCGAGGTGCTGGACGTCACCGGCTGGCTGGGCGGCTACAACTTCCAGTGGGCCTGGGCCAGCGCGCACGCGTGTGCCGAGGCGCTGGCCGCGGATCTGTCGCTGCAGCCGCGCTGACCGGGTCGCCATCGCGCGCAATCCGGGGATGGCCAGGCATCAGCGCATAAAAATTCGCACCTCCGGGTATTTCGGGGTAGAATCCTTGGCTTTGCTGGCAAACCGCGTGTCGATCTTTGTCCGGCGTTCTAGAAACCGTGGCGCTCCTGGCGAGTGCAACGGGTCTGGACAAGGACTCCGAGCGCATATTTCTCCCGAAGGATTCTTCGCTACATGACCACCATCCGTGTCAAGGAAAACGAGCCGTTCGACGTGGCCCTGCGCCGCTTCAAGCGCACCATCGAAAAGCTGGGTCTGCTGACCGAACTCCGCGCCCGCGAGTTCTACGAGAAGCCGACCGCCGAGCGCAAGCGCAAGAAGGCCGCCGCCGTCAAGCGCCACTACAAGCGCGTTCGCAGCATGCAGCTGCCCAAGAAGCTCTACTGAGAGTTTCACGGGAGCTCTCGAGCTCGTTTCCTCCGGAAACGTCGCCGCTTCGCGGCGGCCAACGGAAGTCGAAAGCCCGCCGCGGGACGCCGTTGCGGGCTTTTGCGTTCATGGGCTCCCCTCCGCGGACACTGCGGGCAGCCCCGCGCGGCGAGGCACGCGACCTTGCTCCGGAGCCGCCGGGCGCGGCGGTCGCGCCTCCTTCGAACAACCGACCAGAAAGCAACGACCATGACGCTGAAGCAACGCATCTCCGACGACATGAAGGCCGCCATGCGCGCCAAGGAAGCCGACCGCCTGCTGGCGATCCGCAACCTGATGGCCGCCATGAAGCAGCGCGAGGTGGACGAGCGCATCGAGCTGACCGACGCGGACATCGTCGCGATCGTCGACAAGCTGGTCAAGCAGCGCAAGGATTCGATCGACGCGTTCGCCAAGGCCGGCCGCACCGACCTGCTCGAGAAGGAACAGGGCGAGCTCGCCGTGCTGCTGGGCTACCTGCCCGAGCGCCTGGACGCCGCGGCGATCGCCGCCGAGGTCGACGCCATCGTCGGCGAACTCGGCGCGGCGGGCCCCGGCGACATGGGCAAGGTCATGGCCGCCGTGAAGGCCAGGCTGGCCGGCAAGGCCGACATGGGCCTGGTGTCCGCCGCCGTGAAGGCCGCGCTCGCCAAGTGAGCCGATGGCCGGGGCCACAATGGCCTCGAGCCCCTCGACCGTCCAAGGATTCATCGCGATGCAAACCACCCTGCCCCTGCGCCAGATCGACCACGACGTGTTCGTCGCCCCGCAGCTCGACGCCGCCGCCATGGCGGAAGTCGCTCGCCTGGGCTTCAAGAGCGTCGTCAACAACCGGCCCGATTTCGAGCACGGCCCCGACCAGCCGGCGTCGGCCCAGGTCGAGGCCGCCGCACTGGCCGCGGGCCTGCAGTACCGCCACCTGCCCGTCGCGGGCGGCTACCAGTCGCCCGAGGAAGTCGCGGCGTTCCGGCAACTGCTGGCCGAACTGCCGCATCCGCTGCTGGCGTTCTGCCGCTCGGGCGCGCGCTCGACGCGGCTCTACCAGCTCGCGCAGGGCTGACCTTTCGCGGGTTGGCGCATTGATCCCCTGAAGCGGCGATTGACCGGAGCCGGTCATCCTGCCCGGCTCGACGCGCGTCGCACGGATCCGCCGCCACGAACTCCACCAGAATGGAGCCTTCGCGCCAGCCGTTGTGAAACGGCCGAGCGCGCCGCGCCGATGCCCAGCGCATGCCGCGCAAGTGCACGAACGTTCGTATCGGGAAGCGGCCTGACGTAAACGCGATCCACGTCAAGCAACCCAGTATCCATGCGGGTTTGCGGGCCATTTTTCATCTTGCGGGAAAACCTGCATTGCTGCTGCAGCGCGATCTTGCGGACATTGCGGTCACTTCATTTCGCCCTCTGTCTTCTCGACACACGAAAGGTGATCCCATGAAAGTCCGTCTCCGCACCGCTCTCCTCAGCGCCGCCGTGCTGGCCGCCGCGGGCTTCGCCGCAGTGGGGCAGGCGACCAACTATTCGCTGTGGGTCAACGGCCGGACGGGCGGCGGGCAGGCCGGCAACTACGCGGACTTCACCTACTGGGGGCCGGGCACCACGGCCGCCGGCGTCAACAAGAAGTCCGTCAACTGGGACGGCCGCAGCCACATCTCCGACCAGAACTACCTGGTGCGCAACGCGCTCGACTGCTACTGCACGGGGTCGAACTGGTGCTACGTCGCGGCGCACAGCGCGGGCGACCTGATGATCGGCTACACGCTGGCGATGTACGGCGGCTCGTCGCGCACGATCAGCAACGCCACGCCCAATTCGAGCGGCGTCTGCGGCGCCTCGGGCGCGGGAACCCAGACCGGCTGGAACATCAAGTGGGTGGACGTCGCGGCCGGCGCGGGCGGTGGCTCGGAACTCGCCAACGTGGGCGACTGGGCGACGTCGGAACCCCTGGTGTCCGACCTGAAGACCGGCACCGCCCGCGCGCTCTACGACCACAACAACACGCGCAGCCACTGGTTCTACATGTGGGCCGGCGCCAAGGGCACGCTCTATTCCGCGGTGTTGCCGGGCCAGGACGACGAGGCGGTGGCGTACCACAGCGCCGGCGCCGTCGCGGGCAGCTCGGGCGGCTCCTACTGCAATCCGAGCGACTGGTTCTGCAACGACCTGACGCTGGGCACGGCCGCCAACGAGGGCGGCTCGGCCAAGTGGAGCTACCACACGGTCTCCTTCCGCGACGACAACGAGCAGTACAACCACTACACCAACGGCCAGTGGCAGGGCACGGTGGGCCTGGTGCGCCAGGACATGGTGACCTACGCCCAGTAGCGCGGAGAGACGGCCATGACGATCCGCTGGCGCGTCGTCCTGCCGGTGTCCGCGGTCTGCACCGCGGCGCTGTGGTGGATGACGGCGCCCGCGAGCACGCCCCCGCGGCCGGCACTCGACCCGGTGGCGCAGGCGTCCGCGGGCGCGCCCGCGCCGCGCGACGTCGCGCCGGCCGCGACGTCCACCCACTTGATGTTCCAGCCCACCTGCGTGCCGCCGTCCGAGTTGCCGCAGTAGCCGGTGCCGTCCGGGCTGGGAGTCTTGTGGTAGCGCGTGGAGCCGCCGTACATCGC
>JBJMWE010000181.1:0-6277 GCA_045810285.1 Vitreoscilla sp.
CGAACACCGCCGCCTCCGTCGCGTCGAGCTCCTCGGCGCCGCCGGCCAGCATGGCCACCTGGCGGCCGCTCTGGATGGCCTCGAACGCGTAGCCGATGCCCTGGCTGCCGGACGTGCACGCGCTCGACGTGGTGACGATGCGCCCCGTGAGCCCGAAGAACACGCCGATGTTGACCGCCGCCGTGTGCGACATCATCTTGATGTACGTGTTGGCGGTGATGCCCTCGGTCGACTTGTCGTGCATCATGCGGCCGAAGTCGCCGAGCGCCTGCGGCGTGCCCGACGACGAGCCGTACGACACGCCCATGCGGCCGCTGGTGACCAGCGGATCGCCCAGCAGCCCGGCGTCGGCCAGTGCCAGTTCGCTGGCGCGCGTGGCCATGACGGCCACCCGCCCCATGCTGCGCGTGGACTTGCGGTTGTAGTGCGCCGGCAGCTCGAACGGCTTGGCGAGGACGCCCAGGCGCGTGTTGAGCCCGTCGTACTGCGCCCACTCCTCCATGACCTGCACGGCATTGCGGCCGCTCCTGAGGGCGGCGAACACGGTGGGCCAGTCGTGGCCCAGCGGGCTGATGGCCCCGAATCCGGTGACGACGACGCGCTTCATCCGAGCATGCCTCCGTTGACCGAGATGACCTGGCGCGTGATGTACGCGGCCTCGGGCCTGAGCAGGAAGGCGACCAGCGCGGCCACTTCGTCGGGGGTTCCCATGCGACGCAACGGGATGATCTTCATCGCTTCCTCCAGCACCTCGGGCGGCACCATCTCGGTGTCGATCAGCCCGGGGGCGACGCAATTGACGGTGATGTTGCGCTTGGCGAGCTCGATGGCGAGCGACTTCGTCGCCGCGATCACGCCCGCCTTGGCGGCACTGTAGTTCGTCTGCCCGCGGTTGCCCATCAGCGCGGACACGGAGGCCAGCGTCACGATGCGGCCCGGCTTGCGGCGCTGGACCATGGGCATCACCACCGGATGCAGCACGTTGTAGAAGCCGTCGAGGTTGGTGTGCACGACGGCGTCCCACTCCTCGCCGCTCATCGCGGGGAACGCGTTGTCGCGCGCGATGCCCGCGTTGCAGACGACGCCGTAGTAGGCGCCGTGCGCGGCGATGTCGGCCTGCAGCGCGGCGGCGGCGGCGGCGCGGTCGGCGACGTCGAAGGCCAGCAGGCGCGCATCCACGCCGAGCGCGGCGATCTCCGCGCAGACGGCGTTGGCCTGCTCGATGCCGCTGCGGCAGTGCACCACCACGTCGTGGCCCTCGCGCGCGGCCGCGAGCGCGATCGCGCGCCCGATGCCGCGGCTCGCGCCGGTCACCAGCACGGTGCCGCGCCCCTGCCTGTTGTCTGTCTCGTTCATTGTCGTCATTCCCTCGGCGCGCCGGATGGCGCCGCCTCTTCTGGATTGTCCGGTGGCTGGAACACGCTGAGTCGCCCGCTCGCCACCACGCGGCCGTCGTGCTCGATGCGGCAGTCGAACATGCCCAGGCCGTTCCCGGCCGTCAGCTCGCACTGCGCCAGCACGCGCAGCCGGGCACCGACCTCGAACACGGGCACCGCGGCCTCGTAGCGCCGGCTTCCCAGCAGGTAGCCGATCTTCGGCGATCCGCCGCCCGCGCGGACGCGTGCGCCCGACCAGGCCGCCACCGCCTGCGCCATGTATTCGATGCCGACCCACGCCGGCACGCCGGCATCGGTGTTGAACGGCCCTTGCGCCGGCACGCGCACCAGCGCCTCGACCGCCAGTTCGTCGGCATGGGCGATGGAGTCGAGCAGGTTCATCGCGCCGCGGTGCGGCACCCACGCGTCCATCGCGTGCGGCGGCCACGGGCCCTGGTCGAGGTCGTCCGGCGCGGTCATGGCTGCGAGAACAGCAACGACGCGTTGCTGCCTCCGAAGGCGAAGGAGTTGCTCATCACGTGGCGCACCGGCCGGCCCAGCGCGAAGCCCGGCACCACCGGGCGCAGCGCCGGCAGCGCGGGGTCGGCCGCGCCGTCCCACCAGTGCACCGGCAGCCGGCCCGACGGGTTGTCGACCAGCGCATGCCACGCGAACACCGCCTCGAGCGCGCCGGCCGCGGCCAGCGCGTGGCCGGTCAGCGGCTTGGTGGAGCTCACCGGCACCTCGCGTCCCAGGATGCGCTCGACGGCCAGGCTCTCCATCGCGTCGTTCTGCTCGGTGGCGGTGCCGTGCAGGTTGACGTAGTCGATCTCGCCCGCGGCCAGGCCGGCCCGCGCCAGTGCGCGCTGCATCGCCTCGGCGGCGCCGCGGCCGCTGGGCTCGGGCGCGGACATGTGGTGCGCATCGGCGCTCTCGCCCCAGCCGGACAGCCGCACCGGCCCGTCGTCGCGCCCCATCAGGAACAGCGCGGCGCCCTCGCCGATGTTGATGCCCCGGCGGTTGGCGGACAGCGGATTGCAGCGCTCGGCAGACACCGCGTCCAGCGCCGAGAAGCCGGCGATCGTGAAAGCCGACAGCGCATCACCGCCGCCGGCCACGACGGCATCGACCTGCCCCGAGAGCAACAGGCGCGCGCCGGTGGCGATGGCCTTCGCGCTCGACGAGCACGCCGTCGAGATGACGTAGGCCGGCCCGGCGGTGCCCAGCGCCCGCGCGACGCATTCCGCGGCATTGCCCATTTCCTGCACGGCGTAGTCGTAGTCCGCCGGCCAGCCCAGGCCGGCGTTGGCCCCGCGGATGGCCGCGAGGCCTTCGTCCAGCCCGGCGGTGCTGACGCCCAGGACGACGGCCACGCGCTGCGGCCCGAAGCGGTCGATCGCCGACTGCACGTGCGCGCGCAGCGGCGCCAGCGCGGCCAGCAGCAGCGCGTTGTTGCGGCTGCGCTGGCCGGGGGGCAGGCCGTCGACCGCGGGCAGCGGCGTCGTCACGCAGCCGAGGTTCAGCACGCGGCCGGGCGTGTGCAGGTCGGTCGGCGCCACGCCGGACGGCGCGTCCGACCACAGCCCTGCGCGGATGGCCGCGGGCGTGTCGCCCAGCGCGCAGACGCAGGCATGGGCTTGGAGATGGACAGCGGACAGGGTCATGGGGCGGGGGCGCCGTCGTTGCCGAGCTCGCGCGATTCGATCTTGAGCTTGAAGTGTTCGCGCCGCTGGTCGAGTTCCACCAGCAGCGGGGTGATGCGCGTGATCACCGTCACGACCTGGCCGTCCTGCGTCAGCGTGCGCACGTTGCCCTCCTCGGCCAGCTGCCAGCCGGCCGGCAGCTGGGCCTGGATCGCGGCCACGGGCCACAGCGTCAGCTGCAGGTCGCTGAGGATGCGCGCGCCGGAGACGGCCGCGGGCCACCAGGACGCCTTGCTCTCGGTCAGCGTCGTGCCGTCCCAGTCGAGCCGTGCGGCGACCTGCCCCATCGCGAGCACGCCCAGCTGCACGTGGCGCGGATCGGCCTCCAGCAGCACGTCGAGCTGCTGGTCGCGTCCCGGCGCCTGCAGCGTCAGGTGCTGCTGCAGGTTCAGCGTGCGGCCCAGCAGCGCGGGCGCGAGCCGCAGCTGCGGCGCTTCGCGCGGCGGCGCCGGCGTGGCGCAGCCCGCCAGCGCCAGTGCGAGCGCGAGTGTCGCCGCGGCGGACGCGATCAGGCGCTGCACAGTTCCTCCAGCACGCCCAGGCGGCGCTTGGCCTGCGCCACGTACGGATTGCCCTCGTCCCAGGCATAGCCGGCCAGGATCGACGAGATCATGCGGCGGATGTCGGGCGTGTGGCGCTCGTGGAAGATGATCTTCTGGAAGCCGCCGGCGTACCACGCGTCCACGAAGGTGCGGAAGGTGTCGACGCCGGCCTTCAGCGGCACGGCGTAGTCGGCCTGCCAGTCCACCGTCTCGCCGGCGAACTCGCGCGCCAGGCACTGCGTGGCCAGCGAGGCGGACTTGAAGGCGATGGTCACGCCGCTGGAGAACACCGGGTCGAGGAATTCGCCCGCGTTGCCCAGCAGCGCGAAGCCCTTGCCCCACAGCGACTTCACGTTGGCCGAGTAGCCCACGATCTGCCGCGCCGGCGTGTCCCACTGCGCGTCCTTCAGCAGCGCCGACAGGTGCGGATCCTCGGCCACGATCGCGCGCAGCCGCTCCATCTCGGTGCCGGGGTAGCGCGCGAGGAAGTCCTGCGCCGCGACGACGCCCAGCGAGCAACGGCCCTTCGAGAACGGGATCGTCCAGTACCAGACATCGGGGTGCTGCGGGTGCACCGTGACGCGGATCTTCTCGCGGTCGAATCCGCCGTCGGACGGGATGTGGTCGGCCACGTGCGTGAAGATCGCGCCGCGCACCGGGAAGTTGGAAGGCGACTCGAGCTGGAGCAGGCGCGGCAGCGTGCGGCCAAAGCCGCTGGCGTCGAGCACGAAGCGGGCCTCGACCTGGTACGTGTTGCCGTCGGCGTCGCGCGCGGACACGCGCGGCTTGTCGCCGTCCAGGTCGACCGCCGTCACCTCGTGGCGGAAGCGGATCTCGGCGCCCATGCGCGCGGCGGCGTCGGCCAGCACCTTGTCGAACGTGCCGCGCTGCACCTGGTAGGTGGTGCCCCAGCCGTCGGAGAACTTGTCGCGGAAATCGAAGGCGGTGTACTTGTCGCCCCACGCGAACGCGGCGCCGTTCTTGAACTGAAAGCCGGCCTCGACGACGTCGCGCAGCATGCCCGCGGCCTCGATGTATTCCATGCTCTGCGGCAGCAGGCTCTCGCCGATCGAGAAGCGCGGGAACTGCTCGCGCTCCAGCACCAGCACGCGGCGGCCCTGCTGGCGCAGGAAGGCGGCCGCCACGGAACCAGCGGGGCCGGCGCCGACGATCAGGACGTCAGTCGATTCGAGAGTCATGGCGTTCATTTCCAAAGGGTCAGTGATCGGAGTCCGAAGAGTCGGTCGAAGGGCGCAAGCGGGCGGCCGCAGCGGGGCCGCCGCTCCCCAGGGGCGCCGGGCGCGGTGCGGCGCGGCCCGAGGGCTGCCGGTAAAGGGGCGCGGCGAGTCCGACGATGAGGATGCCGAACAGAAGCGTCAAGCCGAACGAATGCAGCGCCGGCGTGCTGGAAAGCGCGAGCAGGCCGAACGACAGCCAGGTGCTGGCCGCGCCGAGCACCACCGACAGCCAGGCCGAGCCGGCGCCGGCGTCCTCGCGTTCGAGCAGGAAGATGCCGTAGTCGATGCCGATGCCCAGCAGCAACGCGAGCGCGAGCACGTTGAACAGCTGCAGCGGCTGGCCGGCGAGCGCCAGCAGCGCCAGCGTGCCGGCGGTGGCCATCGCGGTGGGCATCCAGGCGCGCCAGGCGCGGCGGCCGTAGCGCCAGGCGAGCGCCAGCAGCACGGCGACGTGGCCCGCGACGAGCAGCAGTCCCATCATGTGGCGATAGCGCCCGAGCAGCGCCGAGACCGACTGCACCTGGTCGACCCAGCGCACGCCGGGCAAGCCGTCGGCGCTCGTGGCGATGCCCGGCAGCGCCGCGAGGTCGCGCACGCCGCGCAGCATCACGACGCTGGCGAACGCGGTGCCGTCGTCGCGGCGGGGCACGGCGCCGATCCACAGCGCGCGGCCCGCGGTCGACGCCGGCGCGGCCAGCCACTGCTCGAGCGTGAGCGGCCGCGCATCGAACGCGGCACGGCGCTGCGTCTCGCCCAGCACCTGGTCGACGCCGGCGATCACGCCGTCCTCGACGCGCCGGGTGGGCGCCGCGTCGGCGGCCTGGCGCGCCTGCGAGGGCACCCAGTCGGACAGCGCGCGGTAGCCGGCCAGCTCGCCGCGGGCCACGCGCGCGTCGAGCCGCGCCTTCAGCGTCTCCTCGCGTCGCAGCACGTCGTCGGCGCTGGTGCCGCGCACCACGAAGAACTGCGACGGCGCCGCGAGCCCCAGCAGGCGGCCGATCTCGCGTTGCGTGTCGACCAGCGAGCGCGGCGCGCCCTGCAGCTGCCGCAGGTCGTCGTCCACCTTCAGGCGCGCGATGCCGAGCGCGCAGGCCGCGACCAGGACCGCATGCACGATCCACGTGCGGCGCGTGGCGCCGAAGCGGGGATAGCGCGTGTAGCCATCGACGATCCAGGCCGAGAAGCGCGTGGCGCGCACCGCGCCGCGGTCGACCCACGGGAACCAGACGACCGTCGTCACGAAGGCGCCGGCGACGCCGACCACCGAGAACAACGCCATCTGCCGCAGGCCCGGGAACGGCGGCAGGCCCAGCGCGACGTAGCCCAGCACGCTGGTCACCAGCGCCAGTGCGAGTCCGGGCAGCAGCGTGCCCATCAGCCTGAGCGGCGGCACGCCGGGCGCGCCCTGGCGGCTCGCG
>JBJMWE010000182.1:0-24490 GCA_045810285.1 Vitreoscilla sp.
ACCGCCGTCAGCGCGAGCGAGCCCGCGAGGTAGGCGGCGGTGACGAAGCCGAAGGCCTCCACGCTGTGGAACGCGGCCGACTCCACGCGCGCGGCCTGGTACATCATCTCGCCCACGCCGATGACGGTGGCCACGCTGGTGTCGTTCCACAGGATGATGACCTGCGACAGCAGCGGCGGCACCGTCACGCGCAGCGCCTGCGGCAGCACGACGCGGCGCATCGCAGGAAGGAATCCGAGGCCCAGCGCGCGCGCCGCCTCGAACTGCACGGCGGGGATCGCGCGAATGCCGCTGCGGATGTTCTCGGCCATGAACGCCGCGGCGTACAGCGTGAGGCCGATGGCCGCGGCGACGAACTCGTAGCTGCCGGCGTACAGCCGTTCCTTGAGCGCATCGGGCAGCAGCTCGGGCGCGCCGAAGTACCAGAACAGCAGGTGCGCGATCAGGGGCACGTTGCGGATCCCCTCGACGTAGGTCGCGCCCAGCCACTGCAGCGCGCGCCACGGCGACAGCCGCAGCAGCGCGATCACGATCGCCAGCGGCAGCGCACAGGCGATGGTGATCCCGGCCAGCTTGAGCGAGACCAGCAGGCCGGCCAGCAGCCAGTCGTGGTACTGGCCATGCAGCAGCAGTGGGAGATCGAAGCCGGGCATCGAGGGCCGGCGATCAGATCTTGTCGGAGTCGATCTTGAACGAGCGCTTGTCGAACTGCAGCTTGGTCTGCGGGCCGTACCACTTCATGAAGATCTTGTCGGCCTCGCCCGACTTCTCGAGCTCGGCCAGCGTGTCGTCCACCAGCTTCTTGAGCGCGGGCTCGTTCTTGCGCAGGCCCAGCGCCAGCGGCTCGGTGCTGAGGTTGGTCGGCAGGATGCGGTAGTCCTTCCTGGCCGGCCCAAGCTTGGCGATGTCGTTGACCAGCGTGGCCTCGTCGTTGACGTAACCCGCGCCCTTGCCCTGCTGCAGCGCCTGGAAGGCCTGCTGGGTGGTCTCGAACGTGACGACGTCGACGGTGGGCACCGCCTTGCGCACGTTCTCCTCCTGCGTGCCGCCCTTGACGGTGAGCACCTTCTTGCCCGCCAGCTGCGGCACGTCGGCGATGCCGCTGCTGGCCTTGACCATCACCTTCTGGCCGGTGACGAACGTCGTCAGCGAGAAGTCGATCTGCGCCTCGCGTTCCTTGTTGTGAGTGAGCGAGGCGGCCAGCAGGTCGACGCGGCCCTGCTGCAGCTCGGGGATGCGCGCCGCCACGGCGATCTGCTTGAACGTCGCCTTCACGCCGATCTTCCTGGCGATGGCGTTGGCGAGGTCGACCTCGTAGCCGACGACCTCGCGCGTCTTCGGGTCGACGAAGCTGTTGGGCTCGTCGGTGCCGAGCACGCCGACGACGATCTCGCCCTTCTTCTTGATGTCGGCGAGCTGGTCGGCATGGGCGACGGACACGAAGGTCGTCGCGGCGAGCACGGTGGCGAGCAGGGGTCGGAAGTTGATTTTCATGGCGTCGCGGGAGTTGTCGAGTGGGCGGGAGGTTACGGGCCGCGCGGGACGCCGCGAAGCGCCGGTTCCGCATATCCTACTGCGCGCCCGACATCCATGCCGGCCGTCCGGTCCTGCGCGCGCCGCTCATGCGAGCTCGAGGTGCATCGGCGAAAGCGCGCGCAGGAAATCGGCGGCGTCCACCGCCTGCCCGAGCGCGAGCGCCCCCGAGCGCGCGAAGCCCGGTGCCGCCAGGCGTTGCGCGGCCTCCACCACCAGCGGCGCGGAGACGGCGTAGATGTCGCGGCCGCGCGCGGCCGCGCGTCGCACGCCTGCACCGGTGCGCGCCTCCACCACCATCTCGAAGCGCTGGGCCGAGCGGCCGAGCGCGTCGGTGGCCGGCGGCGGCGGGGTGGCGGCGTCGCGGATCTCGTCCAGCGACGACGCCGT
Organism: Vitreoscilla sp.; assembly: GCA_045810285.1. Taxonomy (GTDB): domain Bacteria; phylum Pseudomonadota; class Gammaproteobacteria; order Burkholderiales; family Burkholderiaceae_C; genus Scleromatobacter. The sequence continues at coordinate 1,924 of JBJMWE010000182.1, forward strand.
CAGGTGCGCGCGCAGCCCGCGCACGCGCAGGTGGCGCGAGATGGTGATCACCTCGCTGAACGTGAGCTCGACCACCGCCTGCTCGCCGTGCGGCGCGCCGAACGTCCACGTCGAGCGCGCGGCCGGCAGCGCCAGCGGTGCGAGGCGGCCGTCGGCCACCACCAGGCGCGGCACGGTGTTGCGCTCGCCCGTGATGCGCGTGCCGGCGGTCGGCCACCAGCGGTCGAGCGCGACCGCCACGACGAGCTCGTCGGCCGTGCCGTCCGCGCCCAGCAGCGCGGTGGCGAGCAGGTCGGCCAGGCCGCCGTAGAAGCCGGCGGCGGGGATCACGGCGACGCCCGCGGCGCGCGCCGGCGCGTCGAAGCGCTCGAAGGCGTCCAGCGCACTGGCCTGCTCGGCGCTCACGTCGAGATAGTGGGCGCCGGCCCGCAGCGCGGCCTCGATGACGGGGGCCGCCGTGTCGAGGAAGGGGCCGGCGCAGTTGATGACGGCGGCGCAGCCGGCGAAGGCGGCGTCCAGCGCGGCCGGATCGTCGACCGCGGCGACGCGTGCCGGCACGTCGGTGGGCAGCGTGGCGGCGTTGCGGCCGACCGCGACCGCGGGCAGGCCGCGGCGCTTCAGCTCGGCCAGCACGAAGCGGGCGGTGTGGCCGGCGGCGCCATAGACGGCGATGGGGCGGGGGAGGGTCGTGGCGGTCATCGGGATTCCTTGAAGAAACAGACAGGTCTGTAGCGCCAAGGATAAAGACAGGTCTGTATCATGTCAACATGGCCACAACAAAAGCCCCGGGCGGCGCTGCCGCCGAACCCGTCGACGTCCGCCAGCGCATCCTGGACACCGCCTCGCGGCTGTTCTACGAGCGCGGCGTGCGCGCCGTGGGTGTCGACCTGGTGGTGGACGACTCCGGCGTCGCCAAGACCAGCCTGTACCGCCACTTCCGCACCAAGGACGACCTGATCGTGGCCTTCCTCCAGCGCGAGGATGCCGAGTTCTGGGCCCAGTGGGACGAGGTGGCCGCGCGCCACGCCGACGACCCGGTGGCCGAGATCGAGGCCCACATGCGCTGGATCGGCAAGCGCCTGGGGCGCGCCAACTACCGCGGCTGCCCGCAGATCAACGTGGCGGCCGAGTTCGCCGAGGCCGGCCATCCGTCGCGCGCGGTGTCGCGCGAGCACATGCAGGCGATGCGCAAGCGGCTCGCCGACACCGCGCGCAAGCTCGGCGCGGCCCGGCCCGGCGAGCTGGCGGCACAGCTGGGGTTGCTGGTCAACGGCGCGTTCGTGAGCGCGTCGATGCTGTCGCCCGACGAGGCGACGCGCGTCCTGCTCGGCGCGGCGCGCGCGCTGCTGGCCGCTGCGCGCTGAAGCGGTAGAGTGCCCGGATGACCGATCGCCACGCTGCCTGCCGGGACGAGCTTGCCTGATGGCTGTCGCCCGGCCCCCCGAAGACGCTCGCACCGCAGGTTGCCTCATGGGCGAGCCGGCGCCGGAGCCCTGGGTGCTGTACCTGCTCGAGTGCGCCGGCGAGCGGCTGTACGCGGGCATCACCAACGACCTCGCTGCCCGCTTCGCCGCCCATCGTGCGGGCCGCGGCGCGCGTTTCACGAAGGCCTTCGCGCCGCTGCGCGTGGTGGCGGCGACGACGCTGCCGTCGCGCTCGGCCGCGCTGAAGGCCGAGCACGCGCTCAAGCGCCAGCCGCGCGCGGCCAAGCTCGCGTTCCTGGCGGCCTGCGGCACGCCGCTGGCGCCGGCGGCGCTGCCGGCCGGTTGATCGAAAACCGGACGGAGGTGGTCGCGCGCTGTTCCACGATGGCACACGGCCGTCGCGAGGCTTCGGGGATGCAGGCGGCGTCGGCGACTGGAACGCCATTTGCATCCGCCCCGCGCACCGGATCATGATGGAGAGACGATGACGAACGCGTTCCATTCGACGCGCTGGCACTGGCCGGCGGCGGCGCTCGCGGCTGCAGTCGCCACGCCGGGCTCGGCGCAGGAGCCCGATGCGCCGGCGCAGACCGTCACGGTCACCGCCACGCGCATCGGCACGCCGGCGTTCGACGTGCCCGCGTCGATCTCGCTGCTGACGCTGTCGCCGGGCACGGCCATGCGCCCCGGCATCAACCTGTCGGAAGCGCTGGCCGGCGTGCCGGGCCTGCTCGCGCGCGACCGCCAGAACTACGCGCAGGACGTGCAGGTCTCCGTGCGCGGTTTCGGCGCGCGCTCGACGTTCGGCATCCGCGGCGTGCGGCTGTACGTGGACGGGATCCCCGCGACGATGCCTGACGGGCAGGGCCAGGTCTCCCACATCGACCTCGAGTCCGCCGCCGCGGTCGAGGTGCTGCGGGGCCCCTTCTCGGCGCTGTATGGCAACTCCTCGGGCGGGGTGATCCAGGTGTTCACCGAGGACGGCGCCGGTGCGCCGAAACTCACCGTGGGCGCGGGCGGCGGCAGCGACGGCCAGCAGCGCTACGACGCGAAGCTGTCGGGCGCCCAAGGCCCGCTGGATTATGTCGCCAGCGTCTCGCGCTTCGAGACCGACGGCTGGCGCGAACACAGCGCCGCGCGGCGCGACATCCAGAACGTGAAACTGGGCCTGAGGCTGAACGACGCCTCGAAGCTGACCGTCATCGGCAACGGCGTCGAGCTGCCCTCGGCCCAGGATCCGCTGGGCCTGACCCGCGCCGAGCTGCAGGCCGACCCGCGCAGCGTCGACCCGTCGGCCACGCAGTTCAATACCCGCAAGTCGCTCACGCAGGCGCAGGGCGGCCTCGTCTACGACCTGCGCGTGGACGACGCCAATGCATTGCGGGCGATGGTCTACGGCGGCCATCGCGAGACCACGCAGTTCCAGTCCATCCCCGTCGCGCCGCAGGCCAACCCGCTGCACCCCGGCGGCGTGATCCGGCTGGCGCGCGACTACGACGGCGCCGACCTGCGCTGGACGACCACCGGCGGCCCGGCCGACCGACGCTGGTCGCTGATCGGCGGCCTGGCCTGGGACAAGCTGCGCGAACACCGCCAGGGCTACCAGGACTTCAGCGGCAGCGCCGGCGCGCCCATCCTGGGCGTGCAGGGCGCGTTGCGGCGCGACGAGGCCAACGGCGTCGAGGACCTCGACCCCTACATGCAGGCCCGGTGGCAGCCCGCCGAGGCCTGGACGCTGGATGCCGGCGTGCGCCACAGCCGGGTGCGCTTCGTGTCGCACGACCGCTACGTCGTCGGCAGCAACCCCGACGACAGCGGCCGCGCCACCTATGCGGCCACGCTGCCCGCGCTCGGCGTGCAATGGGCCGTGCGACCCGACCTGCACCTGTATGCGACCGTCGGCCGCGGCTTCGAGACGCCCACGCTCAACGAACTCGCCTACCGCCCCGACGGCCAGACCGGACTGAATTTCGACCTGAAGCCGGCACGCAGCGACAGCCTCGAGCTCGGCGCGAAGGCGCAGTCGGCGGCGCTGGGCGTCCTGGGCGTCGCCGTGTTCGGCACCCGCACCCGCAACGAGATCGTCACGCTGTCCAATGCCGGCGGCCGCTCGACCTACCAGAACGTGGCCTCCACGCGCCGGCTCGGCCTCGAGGTGGCATGGACGAAACTGCTGCCCGACGACGTCGCCGTGCAGCTCGCGTACACGCTGCTCGCCGCGCAGTACACCGACGCCTTCCTCGCGTGCACGACCACGCCCTGCAACGCGCCGGCCACGCCGGTCGCATCGGGCAACCGCCTCCCGGGCGTCGCGCGCAACGCGTTGTCCGCGGAACTGGGCTGGACCCCGCCGCGCGGCTGGCGCGCGAGCATCGGCGCGCGGGCGCTGGGCCGCGTCTTCGTCAACGACACCAACGCCGACGCCGCCGCATCCTTCGTCGTGGCCAACGTGTCGGCCGGCTACCTGCTGCCGCTCGGCGCCTGGACCTTCTCGGCCTTCGCGCGGGTGGACAACGTGACGGACCGCCGCTACATCGGCTCGGTGATCGTCAACGAGGGCAACGGGCGGTACTTCGAGCCAGCGCCGGGGCGCACGTTCTTCGCGGGACTCAACGCCAGCTATCGGTTCTGAATTCTTGCCGGGCAAGCCTGTTCTTCGGGGCAAGGCACGACTCACCGGGGGACTCTTCTCCGCTCATGTCCTCCGTCGGCCTGCGGCCTCCTCCCCCTTTACTTCGCTACGAAGAGTCCCCCGCCTCGCCGTGCCGCGCATGGCGTGCCGGCGTTCAACATTCGCGGGGGAAACGCGTCAATTTTTTTGGGGAGGTTCTTGGCCTCGACGGGCCGTCGAGGCCGCGTCGAGGCCCGCGGCCATCGCCATGGCCGGGAGCCGGGCCTGACGCGAACTGCGGGCCGGCACGCCTGCGCTCGCTTTCGTGATGGACGATCGGCAAGGTGGCGTGAGCCTTGCGAGCGATCGGCGCGCCCGCACCGCACCGCAAACCACGCCACCGCAGCCACCGCACTACCGCACTCCGCACCGCGCACCGCCGCAACCACCACAGCACCGCAACCACCGCAGCACCGCAACCACCGCAACCACCGCAGGTGTTGCGCCTGCGTCCATCACGAAAAGAAGCGCCGGCATGCCGGCCGGTGATTCGCGTCAAGCCCGCCGGCCAGTGGCGCGGTCGGCCGCGGGCATCGACGCGGCCTCGAAGGCCCGTCGATGCCAAAAGCCCCTCAAAAAAATCTGACGCACCCCCTTGCGAATGTTGAACGCCAGCCCGCCATGCGCGGCACGGCGAGGCGGGGGACTCTTCGCAGCGAGGTAAAGGAGGAGGCGCGCCGCAGGCCGCCGGGGGACACGAGCGGAGAAGAGTCCCCCGCCGAGTCGTGCCCTCGACCGAAACCTCACCCGAACCCGAACCCGAGCGAGCCCGAGCCCGAGCCCGAACCCGAACCCGAACCCGAACCCGAACCCGAACCCGAGAACGTCACCGCGTCGGCGTCGCCGCTTCGATCATGAACGGCCGGCGCTGCCCGTCGAGGCCCGCAGCGCGCAGCGCGGCCAGCACCGCGTCGCGCGCGATGGCCATGGTGCGCCACCATGGCGCGCCCGGGTCGGCGTCGGCCGCGAAATTCAGGTTTTCCCACTCGTCCATGCGGCGCCAGGCGACCAGCGCGTCCTCGGGCGTCAGGCCCGCGCGGTGCAAGGTGCTGGTGAACGCCGCCGCGGCCGCCTCGAGCTGGTCCTCGGACGAGTCGCGGATCGAGATCGTGAAGGTGGCCGTGCGCAGGGTGCGCATGGTCGAGTCCGTCGTCCGCATGGTCGTCAGGCCGGCGTCCGGCCGCCGCGGAACTGCTCGCGGTCGCGCGAGTTGCACGACAGCAGGCTCAGCGCGAGCGCCAGGTCGTCGTTGGCCACCGGCGTGCCGGGGGCTTCGCCAGCGTCCTGCCACGCGCTGCGCCAGTCGAACAGGGAACGGATGTCTTCGCTGGTGGGATCGTCGATCACGGCGGTGGCCTTTCGTGGGTCGGGTTGGCGGTTCGACGAGCTGGCAAGCGGCGTGCCTTGCGCCGGCACGACGTGGTTGCCACTGGGCGCCGATCGGATGTACACCGGCCGATCTCCCCTGAGCCGAGGACTCGACATGGACCGATTCGATGGCGGCTGCCTCTGCGGCGACGTCCGCTTCACGGCCACCGGCCGCCCGTACCGGGTGGGCGTGTGCCACTGCCTGGATTGCCGCAAGCACCACGGCGCGCTGTTCCATGCCTCGGCGATCTTTCCGCAGGACGCCGTCCACGTGCGCGGGCAGACGCACGACTACGCGGGCCGCCACTTCTGTCCGCGCTGCGGCTCGTCGGTGTTGGGCCGCAGCGGCGACGAGATCGAGCTCAACCTGGGCGCGCTCGATGCCGTCGACCAGTTCGTGCCGACCTACGAGCTCTGGACGATCCGCCGCGAGTCGTGGCTGCCGCCGTTCCCGGCGATGCGGCAGCACGAGCGCGATCGCGACGGCGCGGACCGGCGCGAGGCTTAGGCTGCGCCGCCCCCGCAAGGGCCTTCGCGCTCGCTGCGCCGCGTGTCATCTCGTCGGGAATCCTGATCCCCATCGATGAGAAGTCCCGACAGCCCGCGCGGCAGTTGGTCACGAAAATCGCGCCATCGCTTCATACGCTGCATGGTATCTGCCGTCGCGGGCGATCGATCCCTTCGACAACGCGCCACGGCGCAAGGCATCACCGCACCATGGCTGCATCGAATCTCCGATTGAAGAACCTGCACGATCTCGTGCCGCAGGACCCGGCGCACGCCACGCGTCCCGCCGGTGACGCCACCGGCCTGCTGGCGCGCTACCGCGAGGCCGGCTACCTGCAGGCGGGCATCAATCCGCTGCGCCTCGCTCGCCGCGACGCGCCCGCCGCCGCCCCGGCCGCCTTCCGCCACGCGCTGCGCGAGGATGCCGCGCCGGGCGCGGACCTGCACGACCTCGAGGCGCGCCTGCGCCAGAGCTACTGCGAGGGCCTGGCGCTGAACGCCGCGCACGTGCGCAACCATGCGCGCGTCGACTGGCTGTACGACCGCCTGGAGGCGCGCGCCGCCGCCCCGCGCATCGAGGCCGCGAAGCGCCTCGCGCTGTACGAGATGCTGTTCGCCGCCGAGCGCCTGGAGCGCGCGATCGCCGCCGACTACCCTGCCGCCAAGCGCTTCAGCCTGGAGGGCAGCGAGTCCTACATCGTGTTCCTGCGCTGCGCGATCGAGGCCGCGGCCGCCAACGGCGCGGGGCAGGTCGTGATGGGCATGCCGCATCGCGGCCGGCTCAACGTGCTGGCCAACGTGATGGGGCTTTCGGCCGAGGAGCTGCGCTCGCTGTTCACCGACACGCCCGCGCCGCACCTCGCGGCCTGGGACATCAAGGAACACCTGGGCCTCGCGCGCCGCCTGCGCACGGACGCGGGCTGGCTGGAGGTGCTGCTGGCGCACAACCCCTCGCACCTGGAGAGCGTGACGCCCGTCGTCACGGGCATGGTGCGCGCGATGCAGGAGCGCGCGGCGGCAAACCCGCGCGGCCACGTGCTGCCGCTCATCGTGCATGGCGACGCCTCGTTCAGCGGCCAGGGCATCGTCACCGAGACGCTCAACCTCGCCGGCACGCGCGGCTACGGCGTGGGCGGCACGGTGCACGTCAACGGCAACAACCAGATCGGTTCGACCGTCTCGAACCTGCTGGACGCGCGCTCCACGCTGAACAGCGCCGACGTCGCCCGCGCATACGACGTGCCCGTGCTGCACGTCAACGGCGACATGCCCGAGCTCGTCGCGCAGGTGGCCGAGATCGCGGTGCAGTACCGGCAGCGCTTCCATGCCGACATCCTGGTCGACGTCGTCGGGTACCGCCGCCATGGCCACAACGGCCATGACGACCCGCGCGTGACGCAGCCGGCCATGCAGCGCATCGTGCGCGCCATGCCCAGCGTCGTGCAACGCTACCGCGCGCAACTGGCGCGCGACGGCGAACCCGGGCTCGACCAGCTGATCGCCACCGAGCAGCGCGTGGCGGGCGCGCAGTCGCTGCCCGCGTGCACCGTCGAGACCGCGCCCATCGCCTCCGCGCAGCCAGCCGCGACGCCGCCCCGCGGGTCGATGGGCGCCGTCGCCGGCGTGCCGTTCGCGCAGCTCGGGGCGCTCGCGCAGACGCTGAGCGCGGCGCCGGCGAACTTCCGCCTGCACGACGACATCGTGGCGCTGACCGCAGGCTGGCGCGCGACGGCCGCCCGGCGCGCCAACCGCGTCGACTGGTGCCTGGCCGAGACCCTGGCCTACGCGTCGCTGCTCACGGCCGGCTCCAACGTGCGCCTGAGCGGCCTGGACATCGGCCGCGGCAGCTTCTTCCATCGCCAGTGCGTGTGGCACGACCAGGACACGCTGATCGACGGCGAGAAGACGTACGTGCCCCTGCGCAACCTCGGCGAGCGCCAGGGCGTGTTCTCGGTGTTCGAGACGCCGCTGTCCGAGGAGGCGGTGCTCGGCTTCGAGTACGGCTACTCGGTGGCGAGCGCCGACACCCTCGTCGCCTGGGAGGCGCAGTTCGGCGACTTCGTCAACAACGCGCAGGTGCTGATCGACCAGTTCATCTGTTCCGGCGAGGCCAAGTGGGGCTGGCGCAGCCGGCTGGCGATGCTGCTGCCGCACGGCAACGAAGGGGGCGGCCCCGAGCATTCGAGCGCGTACGTCGGCCGCTTCCTGTCGCTGTGCGCCGAGCAGAACATGGTGGTGTGCATGCCCAGCACCTCGGCGCAGATGTTCCACCTGCTGCGCCGCCAGGTGACGTCGGGCACGCCCAAGCCGCTGGTGGTGTTCACGCCCAAGGGCCAGCTCTATGGCGACAAGGCGAGCCACTCCGCATGGAGCGAGTTCGAGGCGGGCGGCTTCCAGGCGGTGCTGGGCGACATCGCGCCCGCGCAGGCGCCGGCGGTCGAGCGCGTGGTGCTGTGCAGCGGCAAGGTGTCCCATGCGCTGGCGGCCGATCTCGCGGCACGGCCGGATCCGCGGGTCGCGATCCTGCGGGTCGAGCAGCTCTATCCGCTGCCTGCCGTGGAGATCCGGCAGCGCCTCGCGCAGCTGCCCGCGTTGGCCGAGGTCGTGTGGGTGCAGGAGGAGGCGCGCAACCACGGTGCGTGGCAGGCGCTGCGCGAACCGCTGGAGGCCGCGCTGCCACCGGCGGTGCGCCTGCGCTGCGTGGCCCGGCCCGAGGCCGCGGCCAGCGCGGGTTGCCGCCGTTCCGTGCATGCGGCGGAGCAGGCGGCGCTCGTCGCCGCGGCGCTGCGCGGGCTGCCGTGATCCTCAGGCGGCCGAAGCCTGTCGACCGAGCAGGTGGATCGGCGCGGCCGTCGCGAACGCCAGCAGGTTCTCCGCGGGCATCGGCTTGGCGAAGTAGAAGCCCTGCAGCACGTCGCAGCCCAGTTCGGCCAGGAAGCTCGCCTGCGGGTGCGTCTCGACGCCCTCGGCGACCGTGCGCAGGTTGAGGGCGCGCGCGATGTCGAAGGTGGCCCGCACGATCGCTTCCGATTCGGCGCTGATGAGCATCTCGCTCGTGAAGGCGCGGTCGACCTTGAGCGTGTCGAGCGTGAACTGCTTGAGGTAGCTGAGCGACGAGTAGCCCACACCGAAGTCGTCCAGCGCGATGGTCACGCCCAGCTGCTTGAGGCGCCCGATCGTCTCCTGGCTGTGCGCGTTGTCCTCCATCAGCAGGGTCTCGGTGAGCTCCAGCTCCAGGCACTCGGGCGGCAGGCCGGTGGCGCGCAGCGTCTCGCGCACGGTGTCGACCAGCGAGTCGCCGGCGAACTGGCGCCCCGAGATGTTGACCGACAGGCCCAGGCCGGCCAGTCCGCTGCGATGCCACTGCGCCATCTGCTCGCAGGCCGTCATGAGCACCCAGTCGCCCATGTCGGCGATCACGCCGATGCGCTCGGCGATCGGGATGAACACGCCGGGCGAGACCATGCCGAGTTCCGGATGCTCCCAGCGCAGCAGCGCCTCCACGCCGACCATGCGGCCGGTGCGCGCCGACACCAGCGGCTGGTAGTGCAGCCGCAGCTCGCCGCGGTCGACGGCGTGGAACAGGGCGCTCTCCATCGACAGCCGGCTGTGCGCGCCTTCGTTCATCTCGGACGCGTAGGTGACCGACGCGCCGCCGCCGCGGCGCTTGGCGCGGTACATCGCCACGTCCGCGTTGGCCAGCAGCGTCTCGGCGGCCACGGCGCCGTCGCCGGCGATGGCGATGCCGATGGAGGCCGTGACGTGCAGGCGTTCGCCCTTGTGCATGAACGGCTCTTTCAGCGCCTTGATGTAGCGCTCCGCGATCGCGCGCGCCGCGTCCGGATGCGGCAGGCCCGGCAGCACCACGACGAACTCGTCGCCGCCCCAGCGCGCGACCGTGTCGCCCGTGCGCGTGCACGACGCGAAGCGCGCCGCGACGGCGGCGAGCAGCTCGTCGCCGCTGTGGTGGCCCAGCGTGTCGTTGATGTCCTTGAAGCGGTCGAGGTCGATCAGCAGCACCGCCAGCATGGAGCCTTCGCGGTAGCAGCGCGCCATGGCCGCCGGCAGGCGCTCGTCGAGCATCAGGCGGTTCGGCAGGCGCGTCAGGCGATCGGTGCGCGCCTCCAGGTGGAGCTGGTCCTCCATGCGCTTGCGCTGGTCGATGTTGCGCGACAGGCAGAGGATGTCCTCGCCCTGGCCGCCCACCGACAGCGAGCGCAGCGCGCTCTCGAGCCAGACGTATTCGTCGGTGGCCAGGCGCGCGCGGTACGCCACCGTCGCCGCGCCGTCCCCGCAGGCGGTGGCGTCGAACGCGGCCTGCAGCAGCGCCAGGTCGTCGGGGTGCACGCGCTCGGCGATGTTGGTGCCCAGCAGCGACGCCGCGGCGATGCCCAGCACGTTCAGGCTGGCCGGCGAGGCGAAGTGGATCGAGCCGTCGCGCGCGTGGCGGGTGATCAGGTCGGTGGAGTTCTCGGTGATCAGCTGGTACTGGCGCATCGTGCTGACCAGCGATTCCTCGCGTTCGTTCAGGCGCCGGGTCAGCGCGTTGAAGGCCGAGGTCAGCGCGTGCACCTCGCCGCTGCCGGCGGCGCTGCCGCCTGTCAGCGGGGCGATGCGGCCGTCGGTGGCGGAGTAGGCGGTGATGTGGTGGCTCAGGGCGATCAGCGGCTGCGTGAGGTAGCGCGTCAGCCACCAGATCGCGAACAGCATGCCCAGGGCCGCCGCGGCCAGCGCCAGCAGGAAGTTGCGCACCAGGTGGCCGATGTACGCGTAGGCCTCGTCCTTCGGATAGACCGCCGACACGATCCAGCCCGCGGTCTTGATGCGGTGGTAGCTGATGAACGCGGGCCGCCCGGTCTCGTCGACGCCCGAGCTGGTGCCCTCGACGCCCTTCAGCGCCTCGTCGAACAGCGCGTTCGTGCCGGGCGCGTACATCGGCTTGGACAGGCGGCGCGCATCCGGATCGATGATGAGCTTGCCGTCCGCGGTCACGATCGCGACGTAGCCGGTCTGCCCGATGCGGGTCTTGGCGACGCTGCCCAGCATCTCGGGGCGCGTCAGGCCCAGGCTGCCGGAGAGCAGGCCGATCAGCTTGCCGTCGCGCGACAGGATCGGCATCGTCAGCACGATGACGTAGTTGCCGTCGCCCGCATTGGTCTTGAACGGCTCGGAGATCACGGGCCGCGCGGTCTGGATCGTCTGGCGGATGTACGGGCGCCAGGTGGCGTCCTGGCCGATGCGGTCGGGGCGGTACGGGCGTTCGGCCTGCAGCACGCCCTTGGCCGAGAACAGGAAGACGGAGCGGTCGAACACGGACGCGAGGCCGTCGTTGCGCTCGAGCGCGTCGCGCGCGGTGCGGACGTCCGACAGGTCGTGCTCGTCGATGCGTGCGGCGCTGTCGCGCAACGCGTTCTGCAGCAGCTCGATGCGGTAGTCGACGTTCTCGGCGATGCGGCCGACGAGCAGGTCCTGCTCGCTGGAGAGCACGGCGGTCAGCTGCTTGTCGAAGGTCTTGAGCGACACCGAGGCCATCGCCGCCAGGCCCGCCAGGAAGACGATGGAGGTCGCCAGGGAGGCGCGCGTGGCGAGGCTCTTGGGCACGAGCCAGCGGCGGGCTCGCAGCATCTTGCGCAGCAGGGGATGGGACATGGTGGGCGACTTTCCAGGCGGGGTTGTCCGCCTTTTCGGTGATGGTGCGCCCGGGCTGTACCCCGGCGGGCGTCGGGAGTTCTGGTCGAGCAGGCACGTCCGCGCGCCGAGTGTGCGAAACGTCCGCTGGACGCGTTGGTTTCCGCGCGCAAGGAAGCGCGCTTCCAGATCTCCCTACACGCCTCGCCCGCGGGCGCAGCTCTGGACGGTGGCGCTCAGCCGAGCGCGCGCACGGCCCACATGCCCGCGAACAGGCCGCCCACGCCCAGCAGCACGGAACCGACGGCGTACAGCAGCGCCGCGCCCGCCTGGCCGCGTTCCACCAGCAGCGCGGTCTCGAGGGAGAACGTCGAGAACGTCGTGTAGCCGCCGAGGATGCCGGTGGCCACGAACAGGCGCAGCGTCGGCGGCAGCGAGAGCTTGAAGGCGAACAGCGCCGCGACGACGCCCATCAGGATCGAGCCGGTCACGTTGATGAACAGCGTGCCCAGCGGCCAGTCGGTGCCCGCCAGCCGCAGCGAGGCGCCGTTGACGAAGTGCCGCAGCGCGGCGCCGAGGCCGCCGCCGATGAAGACGAGGAGGTATTTGTGCACGGCGCGCAGCTTAGCGCATCGGCCTTCGAGGCTGCCGCCCGGGCGCCGAGCGCCAAGAAAGGCGCCCGCAGGGGCGGGCGCATGAACAACGACGGGAGAGTCCTGGATCGTCGCGTCGGGACGGGCGCTCGAGTGCCCGCCCCGGCGGGGCACGGCGCCCGGATTCCGGTCCGGAGCCGCAGCTTGATCCTCCATTGAATGTGTGACTTGCACATCAGGGTATTCCTGGCCCCGCTGGCGGGTGGCGTCCGTGCGACGCTGGGCGGCGCATTGCGTCGCCGCCGCCGCTGAGCGATATTGAAATAGTTGAAACACGCGCGCCCGGCGCCGCATGGTCAACTCGGCAAGCCCCCGTCGAGGGGCGGGCGCCGAGCGGGAACAACAATGGCGTCATTCAAATTGGAGACAGTCTTGGAGGCGATCGAGACGTCGCGGCCCAGCGTGCTGGTGGTCGACGACGAGCCGGACATGGTGGCCTCGCTGCAGGACGTGTTGCGGCGCGCCGGCTTCGAGGCGGACGGCGCCAGCAACGGCGACGACGCGCGGCGCGCCATGGCCAGCCGCCAGTACGCGCTGATGCTGCTGGACCTGCGGCTCAAGGCCGAGGACGGCCTGACGCTGGCGCGCCAGATGCGCCAGGCCTCGGCGATCCCGATCATCATGATCAGCGGCAGCAGCGACGAGACGGATCGCGTGCTGCTGCTGGAGCTCGCGGCCGACGATTTCCTCGTCAAGCCGTTCAGCCCGCGCGAGCTCATCGCCCGCGTGCGCGCCGTGCTGCGCCGCTACGACCCGGCCCCGCAGGCGCCCGTGCCCGCGCGCCCGCCTGCCGCGGCCGGCAACAACGAGCGCCTGCGCTTCGGCCACTGGACGCTGGACCTCACCGAGCGCGAACTGCATCGCGCGGACGGCAGCCTGTGCGCGCTGACGCAGGCCGAGTTCCGGCTGCTGGAGGCGTTCGTGCGCCAGCCGCGCCGCATCTGGACGCGCGACCAGCTGCTGGAGCACACGCGCAGCCTCGACACCGAGGTGTTCGACCGCACCATCGACGTGCTGATCCTGCGCCTGCGCCGCAAGATCGAATCCAACCCCAAGCATCCCGCCTTCATCTGCACCGAGCGCGGGATGGGCTACGTCTTCGCGGTCGACGTATCGCCATGCTGATGCCCGTGGCCGGCGGCGTCGAGCCCGTGGCCGCGGCCGCGGGCGAGCGCCCGGTGCGGCGACTCGGGCGGGTGCGCACGCGCCTGCTCGCGGCCTTCCTGCTGCTGCTGGGCGCGACCGTGCTGCTGACCGCGGTGGGCTGGGTGGGCCTGCGGCGCATGCAGTCCACGCTCGCCGGCGTCGAGGGCGACCTGCTGCCGCGGATCTCGCACGCGCTCGAGCTGTCCGAGCGCGCCACGCAGCTGGCGAGCACCGCGCCCAAGCTGGGCGACTCGCTGTCGGCCGCGGAACTGGACACGCATCGCCAGGTCGTCGAATCCCTGCTCGCCCAGGTCGGCCGCAGCACGTCGGAGATCGGGGAGACGACGCCGCGCCTGCGCTCGGTCATCGACCGCCTCCAGCAGAGCCTGCACCAGGACCTGCCCGCGCTGATCCAGCTGTCGCAACGCAAGCTCCGCGAGCAGGAACGCCTCGATGCGCAGCTCAAGCGCCTGGACCGCCTCGGCCAGGTGCTGCACCCTGCGCACGGCGAGCCGGCGGACCCGCGCATCTCCAGCCTGTGGTCGACGCTCGTGCTCGGGGCGGCGGTGTCGGACACGGCGACCATCGGCCGGCTCGAGGCCGACGCCGAGGCGCTGCTGCTGTCCGCGCGCCAGCATGGTGCGACGAAGTCGCTCGCGCCCGAGGACGCGCGCGAGCTCGTCGCGCTCACCGAAGGTCCGGACTCCGTGCTCGGCTGCCGGCAGGCGCTGGTGAACTACGACGCGCAGATCGACTACCTCGTCACCCTCACGCGCGCGAACGCCGACGACCTGAGCGACGAGACCTCGCGCTACGTCGCGCAGCTGCGCCTGGCCGCGGCCGACCGCAGCGAGCGCATGCGCGTGGCCGTGCGTGCCAGCGAGGCGCTGATGCTCGTGCTCACCGCGCTGTGCGTGGTGATCGGCGCCTTTGCCACGCGCTACGTGCGGCGCCTGGTCGGCGAGATCGAGAAGATCACCCACGTGATGTCGCGCCTGGCCGCGGGCGACACGGCGCTGTCCACGCCGGCCACCGCGCGGCCCGACGAGCTCGGTGCACTCGCGCGCAGCTTCGAGGTGTTCCGCGACAACCTGCTGGCCAAGCAGCAGCTGCTGCGCGACCTGCATGCGCAGCGCGAGCTGCTGGAGGCCGTGCACGACAACCTCACCGACGGCCTGGCCGTGTTCGACCGCGACGGCCGCCTGCTGCTGTGGAACAACCGCCTCGTGGAAATGCTGGGCCGCCAGGGCGTGGCGCCCGCGGCCGGCGCGCGGCCGTCCGAGCTCCTGGCGGCGATGCCCGCCGACACCACCTGGAGTAGCCCGGAGTCGCAGCGCCAGGTGCCGCTCGGCGAGCTCGCGCCCGAGGCCTGGCTGCGCGCCGAGCACCTGGAGCTGCACGCGCCCGACGGCCAGGTGCTGGACCTGCGCAGCTGTTCGATGCCCGGCGGCGGCACCGTGTCGCTGGTGACCGACCTCAGCGCGCGCCGCGCCATCGAGACGCAGCTGCAGCAGGCGCAGAAGCTCGAGACGCTGGGCCAGCTGACGGGCGGCGTCGCGCACGACTTCAACAACTACCTGGGCACCATCCTCGGCAACCTCGCGCTGCTGGAAGCCACGGTCGGCCCCGAGGGCGAACGCGCCCGCGTGCAATGGGGCCGCGTGCGGCGGGCGGCCACCAGCGCGGCGGGCCTCACGCGGCGCCTGCTCGCGTTCGCGCGCCGCCAGCCGCTGGAGGCCGAGGACGTGCTGCTCGACGAGATGGTCGAGGAGATGCGCGACCTCGTCGAGTACAGCGCCAGCGACGCGGTCGAACTGGTGCTGGAGCTCGACGGTGGCGAGGCGCCCGTGCACATCGACCGCGGCCAGCTCGAGAACGCGCTGCTCAATCTCGTGATGAACAGCGCCGCCGCGATGCCGCGCGGCGGCACGCTGACCGTGTCGACCACCCGCGTGCCCGGCCGCGACGGCCGGCCGTGGATCGAGCTCGCCGTCGCCGACACCGGCATCGGCATGACGGAGGCGCAGGCCGCGCGCGCCTTCGAGCCCTTCTTCTCCACGCGGCCCACCGGCGAGGGCAGCGGGCTGGGCCTGTCCATCGTCTATGGCTTCGTGCGCCAGTCGGGCGGCGACATCGCGCTGCACACGCAGCCCGGGCACGGCACGCGCGTCGCGCTGCGCTTTCCCACCGCGGCGCCGGCGGCGCGCGGCGTGCCCTCGCTCGCGACGTCGCTGGCCGCGCTCGAACCGCTGGCAGGGCGCGCGCTGCTCATCGTCGAGAACGACGAGGCCTTCGCCGCGACGCTGGCCGAGCAGCTGCGCCAGCTCGGCGTGCAGGTGCACGCGGCGACGAACGCCGAAGACGCGATGGCCGCGCTGGCCGGCGGCCTGCACGTGCACGGCCTCGTCAGCGACATCCGCCTCGGGCAGGGCGCCAACGGCATCGCGCTGGTGCGCATGGTGCGCGCGCGCTGGCCGGGCCTGCCGGTGCTGCTGATGTCCGGCGAGGTGCCCGAGCTGGCCGTGGACGCGGCGCGGGACGGCGCCGACGGCCCCGGGACCGGCATCGAGGGCCTGCGCGACTCGGATGCCGGCGCGCCGCACTTCCTGCAGAAACCGTTCCCGCTCAGCCAGCTCGCCGCCTGGGTCCGCATGCTGCAGGTTACAGACGCGTAGGCCGCGACCCGAAACATTCGAAATCTTCGGCGCACCCGGCGGCGTTCAAATCGTTTCCGACGTCAACGATGTTCCAAGGGTGCGCAGGGCGGCTCGTCGAGGACCAGGACGTTGGAGACCGCAATGAGCACCATCAGGAACAAGCGCAGGGATCGGAAGGCGTCGTCGGGACGGCAGGCGGTGGCGCTGCTGGCGCTGGTGGCCGCCTGCCTCGCGCCGGCCGCCCGCGCCGAGTCGATCAAGATCTCGTGCGGCGCGGTCGGGCGCGAGCTGGAGCAGTGCCGCGAGGCCGCGCAGGCGTGGGCGAAGAAGACGGGCAACCAGGTGCAGGTCGTGGCCACGCCCAACGATTCGAGCGAGCGCCTGGCGCTGTACGAGCAGGTGCTCAGCTCGGGTTCCGACAAGATCGACGTGTTCCAGGTGGACGTCGTCTGGCCCGGGCTGCTGGGCTCGCATTTCATCGACCTGCGGCCCTACGCGCACGGCGCGGAGCAGCAGATGTTCCCGGACTTCGTGGCCGCGGACACCAAGGACGGCCGGCTCGTGGCGATGCCGTGGTTCATCAACGCGGGCCTGCTGTTCTATCGCAAGGACCTGCTCGCCAGGTACGGCCTGTCGGTGCCCGAGACCTGGGCCGCGCTCGCGCTCGATGCGCGCCGCATCCAGGATGCCGAGCGCGCCGCCGGCAACGACAAGATGTGGGGCTACGTCTGGCAGGGTCGCGCCTACGAGGGCCTGACCTGCGATGCGATCGAGTGGCTCGCGAGCTACGGCGGCGGCGCCGTCGTCGAGCGCGACGGCCGCATTTCCGTGAACAACCCGCGCGCGGCCGCCGCGCTGCGCAACGCCGCGAGCTGGGTCGGCGACATCTCGCCGGCCGCCGTCCTGAACTACGCCGAGGAGGAGTCGCGCGGCGTGTTCCAGGCCGGCAACGCGGTGTTCATGCGCAACTGGCCCTATGCGTGGTCGCTGGCGCAGGCGCCGCAGAGCAGCATCCGCGGCAAGGTCGGCGTGGCCGTGCTGCCCGCCACCGCCACGGGGCCGCATTCGGCGACGCTGGGCGGCGAATCGCTGGCGGTGTCGAAGTACTCGCGCTACCCGGCGCTCGCCGCGGACCTCGTGATGTACATGACCAGCGCGCCGGTGCAGAAGCAGCGCGCGATCGGCAATTCGTTCAACCCGAGCCTGCTCGCGCTGTACAAGGACGCCGACGTGCTGGCCGCCAACCCGTTCATGGGCGAGCTCTATCCGGTGTTCACGCACGCCGTGTCGCGGCCCGCCACGAGCGCGGGCACCCGCTACAACCAGGTCAGCAACGAGTTCTGGAACGCCGCGCACGACGTGCTGTCGCATCGCGCCAAGGCCGAGGACGCGCTGGCCGGGCTGGCGGCCACGCTCGAGCGCATCAGCCGCGGCGGCAAGTGGAACTGAAGCCATGTCGTCGACCGCGTCTCCAGGACTTCTCGCGGGCAGGGCACGCCCGCGCACGCTCGCCGCCGCGCGCGTGCGCCAGGCGCTGTGGATGCTCGCGCCCATGCTGCTGCTGCTCGTGGCGGTGGCCGGCTGGCCGCTCGCGCGCACCGTGTGGATCAGCTTGACCGACATGCAGCTGTCGGACCCGCGCGCCGCGCGCTTCGTCGGCCTGGACAACTACCTGGGACGGTACGGCCTGCTGGCCGATCCGTCGTGGTGGCACGCGGTAGCCAACACCCTCGGCTTCGCGCTCGTGTCGGTGACGCTGGAGACGCTGCTCGGGCTGGGCGTCGCGCTGCTGCTGAACCATCCGTCGCGCCTGCGCACGGCGCTGCGCGCGTGCGTGCTCGTGCCGTGGGCGATCCCGACGGTGGTGTCGGCCAAGATGTGGGGCTGGATGCTGCACGACCAGTTCGGCGTCGTGAACCATGGGCTCGCGGCGCTGCACCTGATCCACGGCCCGGTGGCGTGGACGGCCGATCCGACGCTGTCGCTGCTGTCGGTGGTGGTGGTCGACGTCTGGAAGACGACGCCGTTCATGGCGCTGCTGATCCTGGCCGCGCTGCAGACGGTGCCCGGCGACTGCTACGAGGCCGCGGCGGTCGACGGCGTGCCGCCGCGCGCCGTGTTCCTGCGCATCACGCTGCCGCTGATCGCGCCGGGCGTCGCGGTGGCGGTGGTGTTCCGGCTGCTCGACGCCCTGCGCGTGTTCGACCTCGTCTACGTGATGACGGCCAACAGCCGCGCCACGCGCACGATGTCCGTGTACGTGCGCGAGCAGCTGATCGATTTCCAGCAGGTCGGCTACGGCTCCGCCGCGGCCACCGTGCTGTTCCTGGTCATCGCCCTGAGCACCCTCGCCACGCTGCGCGTGCTGCGCTCGTCCGCGGAGGACGCCGCATGAGGGGCGAATGCGCCGCAGCCCGCAGGGCGGAGGTCTCCTCATGAGCGCCGTACCTTTCCGCGCGCGCGGCTCGCTGGCGGGCCGCATCGCCTACCTGGCCGCGGCGCTGGCCGTGATGGCGGTGTCCGTGTTCCCGCTGCTGGTGGCCGTGTCCAGCTCGCTCAAGACCGGCGACGGCCTGTTCGACCCGCGCCTCGTGCCGGCCGCGCCGACGCTGGAGAACTACCGCCACCTGTTCGCGGAGCACCCGTTCGGGCGCAACCTGCTGAACTCGGCGATCGTCTCGACGGTGGTCGTCGCGATCAGCCTCGTGCTGAGCCTCATGGCGGCGTGGTCGCTGGGGCGGGTGCGCTTTCGCGGGCGCGGTGCGCTGATGATGTGCATCCTGGCGTCGTCGATGTTCCCGCAGGTGGCGGTGCTGTCCGGCATGTTCGAGCTCGTGCGCACGCTGGGGCTGTACGACAGCCTCGGCGCGCTGGTGGTGTCCGACCTCATGCTCACGCTGCCGTTCACCGTGTGGGTGCTGGTGACCTTCATGCGCCAGCTGCCGCGCGAGCTGGAGGAGGCCGCGGCGATGGACGGCCTGGGCCCGCTGACCCTCGTGTTCCGCATCTTCCTGCCGCTGCTGTGGCCCGCGCTGGTGGCCACCGGCCTGCTGGCGTTCATCGCGGCGTGGAACGAGTTCCTGTTCGCGCTCACGTTCACACTGTCGGCCTCGTCGCGCACGGTGCCGGTGGCCATCGCGCTGATCAGCGCGTCGTCCGCCTTCGAGCTGCCGTGGGGCGGGATCATGGCCGCGTCGGTCATCGTCACGCTGCCCCTCGTGGGCCTCGTGCTGCTGCTGCAGCGCCACATCGTCTCCGGCCTCACCCAGGGCGCGGTCAAGGGCTGACGCCCGTCGCCGCCGCGCCGTCCCTTCCCGCACTCCGTCCACGCAATGAGCACGACCTTCTCCCCCGCCGACGCCTCCTGGTGGCGCGGCGCCGTCATCTACCAGATCTACCCGCGCAGCTTCCAGGACAGCAACGGCGACGGCATCGGCGACCTGGCCGGCATCGTGCGCCGCCTGCCCTACGTGGCGGCGCTGGGCGTCGACGCGATCTGGGTGGCGCCGTTCTTCCCGTCGCCGATGCGCGACTTCGGCTACGACATCTCCGACTACTGCGACGTCGACCCGCGCTTCGGCACGCTGGCCGACCTCGACCGGCTCGTCGAAGCGGCGCACGCGCTGGGCCTGAAGGTGCTGATCGACCTGGTGCTGAGCCATACCTCGTCGGCGCATCCGTGGTTCGCCGAGAGCCGGTCCAGCCGCGACAACGCGAAGGCCGACTGGTACGTGTGGGCCAACGCGTCGCCCGACGGCACGCCGCCCAACAACTGGCTGTCGCTGTTCGGCGGCAGTGCGTGGCAGTGGGACACCGAGCGCGGGCAGTACTACCTGCACAACTTCCTCGCGTCGCAGCCCGACCTGAACTACCACTGCCCCGCGGTGCGCGCGGCCGCGCTGGACGTCGCGCGCTTCTGGCTGGCGCGCGGCATCGACGGGTTCCGGCTCGACGTCGTCAACTTCTATTTCCACGACCGGCAGCTGCGCTCGAACCCGCCGCAGCCGCTGGGCCGGTTCGCCGCGGCCGTGCCGCCCAGCAATCCCTACGCGTTCCAGAGCCATCTGCACGACAAGACACAGCCCGAGAACCTCGAGTTCATGCACGAGCTGCGCGCGTTGATGGACGAGGTGCCGGGCCGCACGACGATCGGCGAGATCGGCGACGACCGCGAGTACCACACGCTGGGCGAGTACACGCGCGAAGGCCGGCTGCACATGGCCTACACGTTCAACCTGATGGGCACCGACTGCACGCCGCTGTTCATCCACGGGGTGCTCGACGAGTTCCTGCGGGAGACGCGCGATGCCTGGTGCTGCTGGGCGCTCAACAACCACGACGTCGTGCGCGTGGCCACGCGCTGGCGCGCGCTCGGCGAGCCGCAGTCGCTCGCGCCGTTGCTGCTCGCGTTCATGGGCTCGCTGCGCGGCTCGGCCTGCCTGTACCAGGGCGAGGAGCTGGGGCTGTCGGAGGCCGACATCGCCTTCGAGGACCTGCAGGATCCGTACGGCAAGGAGATGTGGCCGCGCTTCAAGGGCCGCGACGGCTGCCGCACGCCGATGCCGTGGTCCACGCGCCAGGTGCACGCCGGCTTCAGCGACGCCGCGCCGTGGCTGCCGATGGCGCCCGAGCATCGCGCGCGCGCGGTCGACGACCAGGAGCGCGAGCCGTATTCGGTGCTGGCGCGCTACCGCGGCTTCCTCGCGTTCCGGCGCGGCCAGGCCGCGTTGCTGCGCGGATCGATGCGGCTGCTGCCGGAGCACGAGCAGGTGGTGGCCTGGGTGCGCCAGGACGGCGACGACGCGGTGCTGTGCATCTTCAACCTGTCCGCGCACGCGGCGCGCTATCCGCTGCAGCCGTGCGACGTCGTCGCGCTCGACGGCCACGGCTTCGACGCCGAGATGGAGCGCGACGCCGACGGCCTGTCGACGGCCTGCGTGATGCCGCCCAACGGCGCCTGGTTCGGCCGCCTGCGCGTGCCCGAGACCCTGACGGAGGCCCTGCCATGACCGCGCCCGACACGTCCGCCATCGACCTGCGTCGCATCGGCATGCGCTTCGGCGCGGTCGACGTGCTGCGCGCGATCGACCTGCGCATCGCCGCCGGCGAATTCTGCGTCTTCGTGGGGCCGTCGGGCTGCGGCAAGTCGACGCTGCTGCGGTTGATCGCCGGCCTGGAGGATCCCTGCGAAGGCGAGATCCACATGCGCGGCCGCCGCGTCGACCCGCTGCCGCCGGCCGAGCGCGACATCGCGATGGTGTTCCAGAGCTACGCGCTCTATCCGCACATGACGGTGCGCCAGAACATGGCCTTCGGGCTCGAATATCGGCGCGTGGACGCTGCCGAGGTGCGGCGCCGCGTCGGCGCGGCCAGCGCGATGCTGCAGCTCGACGCCTTGCTCGATCGCAAGCCGCGCGATCTCTCGGGCGGCCAGCGCCAGCGCGTGGCCATCGGACGGGCGCTGGTGCGCCAGCCTTCGGTGTTCCTGTTCGACGAGCCGCTGTCCAACCTCGACGCGGCGCTGCGCGTGCAGACCCGCGTCGAGATCGCGCGCCTGCATCGCGCGCTCGGCACGGCGGCCATGGTCTACGTCACGCACGACCAGGTCGAGGCGATGACGCTGGCCGATCGCATCGTGCTGCTGCGGCCGCTGGCCGGTGCGCCCGGCGCGGCCAGCATCGCGCAGGTCGGCACGCCGATGGATCTCTACCACCGGCCCGCCAACCGCTTCGTCGCCGGCTTCATCGGTTCGCCCGCGATGAACTTCCTGCCGGCCGTGGCCGTGGGCAGGGCCGGCGACGGCCTGGCGCTGCGCGTGGCCGGCGCGGGCGTGCGCGCGCTGGTCGATGCGCCGCCGCTCGCGCCGTCGGCCGATGTCACCGCGGGCATCCGGCCCGAGCACGTGCGCCTGGACGACGCCGCCGCGCTGCGCGCCGCCGTCACGCACGTCGAGCGCCTGGGCGAGCACGCGTGGGTCTACCTGCGCCTGCCCGATGGCGCTGCGCTCGTGGCCAAGTCGGTCGACGACCGGCTCGCGCCGGGCGACCAGGTGGGCGTGTCGTTCCCCGCGGCGCACGTGCACGTGTTCGGCGCCGACGACGCCGCGTTCGCGCGGCGCCTGCCGCCGGCCGCGAGCGCCCGGCACGACGCCGCGCTCGCGCGCTGAGGCCCGCGCGCAGCGGCCATGTTTCATCCGTTTCACGCGCACCGCCGAATTGAAATCAAGTTTTCGCGCGGTCTTCAAGAACAACATCCTGCGATGCGACGGGCTCTCTACATTGGTTCCAGGCGCCGGAAAGGCAGACAGGTCCGGCGCCCGGCAGACGCCGGCCGCATCAGCAGGCCGACGCACCCCTCGGAGCCGGCGCGGACGTTCTCGACGAACGGCCGCCGACCGGATGGACAACTCACGGTAGGGCGACAACGACATGACCCGGACAAGATCGAACCACAACACTCTGACGCTTGCAATCACCGCGCTGGTGGCCACGCTGGCCGCTGAACGCGCCCTCG
>JBJMWE010000183.1:0-7606 GCA_045810285.1 Vitreoscilla sp.
CGATCAGCGGGGTCCATGACGGACGCGGCGGCCCGGCAGGGGTGGATCCTGCGACTGCGCGCAGGATGACAGGGTCGAGGGATGAGCCTGTCCGTGAGGCGATGCCCCGGCCCCGCCGACAGCGTCGCCGCACCTCGGCGATCAACCAAAGAAAAGGGCCGATCGGTTGCCCGATCGGCCCTTGCTTGGCGGCGAGCGCGGCCGGAGGCCGCGCCGCGCGCGTCACGCTCAGTTCGCGCTGGCGGTCAGGTCGTCCAGGACGAACGAGGTCGCGAGCGAGGAGTCTTCCGTGCCCGTGAACTTGATCGTGACCGTCTTGCCGATGTAGCTGTTCAGGCTGATCGTGCGCAGCACGTAGCCGGAAGCGGCGTTGACGTTGGAGTACGTCGCCAGCGTCGCCGCCGAGCCGCCCGACGGGGTGGCCGTGACGGTCAGCTTGTCGTACGCCGTGGAGCCCGTCTCCTTGGTGTCGATGTGCAGGTAGAACGTCAGCGAGGCGGACGTCTTGCCGGCCGGGATCGTGATCGTCTGCGACAGCGAGTCGGTGTGCGCCGAGCCGTAGCCGTCGAGCCAGGCGAAGCCCGTGCCGCCGTGGGCGGTTTCGCCCGAGCAGCTCGAGTTGGAGCAGTACACGCCCGAGGTGGCCGTCCACGGGGACACCGACGTTTCCAGTCCACCGTTGGTGAACAGGTTGGACGGCGGCGGCGGGGGCGGCGGCGTCACCGAGACGGTCACGGACGCCGTCTTGGACGAGGTCTTGCTGTTGCTGTCCGTCACCGTTTCCGTCACCGAGTAGGTGCCGGCGGCCGCATACGTGTGGCTGGGGTTCTGCGCGGTCGAGGTGCCGCCGTCGCCGAAGGTCCACGAACGCGAGGTGATCGTTCCACCCGTGTCGGTCGACGTGTCGACGAAGGACACCGTCAGGCCGGAGACCGTGTCGGTGAAGTTGGCGCTCGGGCCGGCCGGCGGCGGGGGCGGCGGGGTGCCGCCCAGGTCGGCCGACAGGGCGCTGATGATCACCGAGCCGTAGCCCGACGCGTAGTCCCAGCCGGTGGCCGCGGCGTAGCCCTGGTTGCCCGAGGTCACGTCGTGGAACCAGTTCGGATGCGAGGCGGCGCCGCTGTAGATCGCTTGCGCCGGGAAGGCCAGCGAGTTGCCGTGTGCGGCCTGGATACGCGTCCAGAAGCCGGCCCACAGCGGAGCGGACAGCGAGGTGCCGCCGATCTGCGCGTTGCTGCCGTTGACCAGCACGAGCGCGCCGGAGCTGGGCGAGGCGTCGAACGAGATGTCCGGCACGCCGCGCTTGGTGGACGAGCCGAGCACGCCCGCGGCGGTCTGCCAGCTGGGTGCGTTCTCCGTCAGCGACGGGCCGCCGCCGGCACCGCCGGAAGACGACTGCTGGCAGCTGGAGGCGCTGGTGCAGGACCACACCGTCTCGCCTTGCCAGGTGCCGCCCGAGCTCGACAGCGTCGTGCCGCCGATGGCCATGACGTAAGGCGAGACGGCCGGGTAGCTCTGCGCCTTGCCGGCGGAGGCGCCGCACTCGTAGGCGCCGGAGTCGCCCGACGACACCGAGAACATCTGGCCCTGCGCCACGGCGGACTGGAAGATCTGGTCCTGCGAGGCCTCGACCGAGCCTTCGTCGGTTTCGCAACCGCCCAGCGAGACGTTGATCGCACGCGCCTTGTTGTCCGTGACGGCCTTGTTGTAGCCGGCGCTGAGCGCGGAGTCGCTCAGGTTGGTCACGTTGTACAGGATCATCTGCGAGATCGAGCCACCGGCGGCGGCGAGCGAGCTCTGCGAGTCCATGTTCCACTCGTCCGTGCCCGACGTGCTGGTGCCCGCGGTGCCGACCACCGTCTTCGTGACGTTGGGAACCGGATAGCCGGCGCTCGACGCGAAGCTCTTCAGGTCGCTGATGGTCTGGGTCAGCGAGCCGGCGGTGATGATGCCGATGGTGCCGCTGGTGGCGCTCGGCAGGCTCGACGCGCCGTAGATGGACGCGAAGTTGGGGATGCTGACCCCGGTGATGGCCTGCGGGGTGACCGCTTCCGGATGCGCGTCCAGGCGCTGGGCGTTCGTGTGCATCATGTGCACGTTCTGCAGGCCGATGACGCCCAGCACGGAGCTGGACAGGTGCGACGGGATCAGCGCGTCGGTGACGTTCGCGTACGCGCGGCGGCCGTTGACGTTGTACTCGTGCAGGTCGGCCTTGAACGCGCCGCGGATGGCCTGGGCCGTGCCCGTGGCGCTGACGAGCAGGCGGTTCGGGGCGACTTCGATGTTGGTGAAGCCCTGCGCGCGCAGGTAGGCGACGACGGCCTGGGCGTCGGCCGCCGTCGGGGCATGCCTGGCCAGGAATTCGGCCGAGGTCAGCGGATGCGCGCCGGCGGCGCCGCTCATCAGCTTGGAGGTCAGGGAGTCCAGTTCGGCCTTGTTGCGCAGCTTCAGCGAGACGACGATGTCGACCTGCTCACCGGCCTTCAGGGGAGCCACGTGGACGGCGGCGCGGGGGTCGTGGGCCCTGGTGCTCGTGGCAACCCATGCTTCGGTGGTGGCGGCCTGGGCAGACAGCGCGAACACGCTGGCCGTCAGGGCCGACAGGACCTTCAGCTTGTCGGCGCGTCCCGAAGGCGCCTGCCGGCTCTTGGCTTGTCCTTGTTTCTTCATGGAACTCTTCTCCTAGTCGATGGATTCACGCAAATTGATGACGTGATTTTTTTGCTATGTGAGCGGCAAAACGATTTTGTCGGTGTCGCTCGTGGAAGCATCGCGATCACCGATTGGGTTATCCAGTTCGGGGGGAGGTCGTCGATGCAGGCGCTGATTCTGTGCCGCGCGAATATCAGCGGAATCAGGTCGAACCCCGACGGGTATGCGGTGCATACCCTGCACCTCGACCGTGCAGACAGTCGAAGTTGGTGCGTACTCCCTGAGGTGTTCAGCCTCGGGAAAGATGTGTTTCCGAGGGTGCGAAATTGTCACCACCGCGATTAACGATGGATTAATTGCACACGCCTCGCATGAATCGCTTGAGTCTTAAATCAAATCGATCCGGCAGTTCGGGAAATCCCTGTTCGGGATTAGGCGAGGTTGTCCAATCCAAATATGCAAATACTCGGGGCGCACAACGAAAAACGCGGCCTTGAAGGCCGCGTCGATACCCCGTTTCGGGTATGCGTCGTGTCGCAATACCCTGTTTCGGGTATCTCGCGACGCGCGTTGTCGTCAGGCTCCGGCGCTCCCCGCGCGAGCGACGGCCAGGGCCGTCATGTTGACGATGCGGCGCACCGTCGACGACGGCGTGAGCACGTGCACGGGCGCCTCGGCCCCCAGCAGGATCGGGCCGATCGTCACGCCGTGGCCGCCGGTCATCTTCAGTACGTTGAACAGGATGTTGGCGGCGTCGAGATTCGGGCAGATCAGGACGTTGGCGGCGCCCTGGAGCGTGGAGTCGGGCAGCAGCGCCTCGCGCAGCTCCGGGCTGAGGGCGGCGTCGCCCTGCAGTTCGCCGTCGGCCGACACGTCGGGCATGCGCTGGACGAACAGGTCGCGCGCCGCGCGCATCTTCCTTGCGGACGGCCGCTGGCTGCTGCCGAACATCGAGTGCGACAGGAAGGCCACCTGCGGCACGAGGCCGAACCCGCGCACTTCCTCCACGGCCATCGCGGCGATGTCGGCCAGCTGTTCGGCCGTCGGGTCGTCGTTGACCGAGGTGTCGGCGATGAACAGGGTGTGCTTGTCCAGGAGCAGCGCGTTGACGGTGGCGAAGCCGTGGGTGTCGGGGCGCTGCTTGATCACCTCGCGCAGGTGGCCGAAGTGGCGGTCGAAGCGGCCGACCAGGCCGCACAGCAGGGCGTCCGCGTCGCCGAGGTGCACCATCAGCGCCGCGATCGTGGTGGCGGAGCGCCGCACCGTGGCCTTGGCCATCTCGGTGGTGACGCCGTCACGGGCGTTGAGGCGGTGGTACGTCTCCCAGTACTGGCGAAAGCGCGTGTCGTCCTCGGGGTTGACGATCTCGAAGTCGCGGCCCGGCTGCAGGCGCAGGCCTGCGCGCTCGATGCGCGCCGCGATGACGGCAGGGCGGCCGACGAGGATCGGCTTGACCAGGCGTTCGTCGAGCGCGATCTGGACGGCGCGCAGCACGCGCTCGTCCTCGCCCTCGGCGTAGACCACGCGCCGGGGCGCCGCGCGCGCGGCGGAGAACAGCGGGCGCATCAGCATGCCCGTGTGCGACACGAAGCGGCCCAGCGACTGCACGTAGCCCTCGACGTCCTTGATCGGGCGCGTGGCCACGCCCGAGGCCTCGGCCGCCTTGGCCACGGCCGGCGCGATGCGCAGGATCAGGCGCGAGTCGAACGGCGTCGGGATCAGGTAATCGGGGCCGAAGCGCAATTCGCGGCCCGGGTAGGCGGCGGCGACCTCGCCCGAGATCTCCGCCTTCGCCAGGTCGGCGATCTCCTTGACGCACGCGATCTTCATCGCTTCCGTGATGCGCGTGGCCCCGCAATCGAGCGCGCCGCGGAAGATGTACGGGAAGCACAGGACGTTGTTGACCTGGTTCGGATAGTCCGAGCGGCCGGTGGCGATGATGCAGTCCGGGCGCACCGACTTCGCTAGCTCGGGGCGGATCTCCGGCTCGGGGTTGGCGAGCGCCAGGATGATGGGCTTGTCGGCCATGGACCGGACCATGTCGGCGCTGATCGCGCCGGCCGCCGAGCAACCGAGCACCACGTCGGCGCCGGCCATCGCGTCGGCCAGCGTGCGCATCGGCGTCACGCGCTGGTAGCGCTTCTTCGAGTCGTCCAGGCGATCCTCGCGCTTGTCGTGGATCACGCCCTTCGAATCGCACACGGTGACGTTGGCGCGGTTCACGCCGAGCTCCACCATCAGGTCCAGGCACGCGATGGCCGCCGCGCCCGCGCCCGACACCGCGATCTTCACCTCGCCGATCTTCTTGCCCACCAGCTCCAGCCCGTTGATCAGCGCCGCCGTGGAGATGATGGCCGTGCCGTGCTGGTCGTCGTGGAAGACGGGGATGTTCATGCGCTCGCGCAGCTTCTTCTCGATGTAGAAGCACTCGGGCGCCTTGATGTCCTCCAGGTTCACGCCGCCCAGCGTGGGCTCCAGCGCGGCGATGATGTCGACCAGCTTGTCGGGGTCGCGCTCGGCCAGCTCGATGTCGAACACGTCGATGCCGGCGAACTTCTGGAACAGGCAGCCCTTGCCCCCCATCACCGGCTTGCCGGCCAGCGGGCCGATGTCGCCCAGCCCCAGCACCGCCGTGCCGTTGGTGACCACGCCGACGAGGTTGCCGCGCGCGGTGTAGTCGTGCGCCAGCGTCGGGTCCTGCTCGATCGCGAGGCACGCGTAGGCGACGCCCGGCGAGTAGGCCAGCGACAGGTCGCGCTGGTTGGACAACGGCTTGGTGGGCGTGACGGCGATCTTGCCGCGCACCGGGCTGCGGTGGTACTCGAGGGCGGCGTCGCGCAGGGCCTGTTCGGCGGGTGACAGGGCGGCGGAGTTGATTTCCATGATGGTTCCTTCTGACCGGTGCGCTCACCGGGGAAGGCATCTTGCCAGCTTGATGTAACCCCATGGAAACCCTGTCGTCCCGACCCCACGCGCCGCGCGGCGCCAGCCTTCGCGGCTGGGCAGCCGGGCCTTCGCGCCGCTGCGCTCAGGCCGCGTCGGTGATCGGTGCGGCGCCGGCCTCGGCCACCCCGCAGGCCACCAGGCGTTCGCAATAGCGCTGCAGGCGTTGCGAGTCGCAGTGGATGACCAGCGAGCGCACCCGGCCCCAGCGCAGCTCGAACTCGTGCACGCCGGTGTTGGAGCCGGCGGTGCCGTCCGGCAGCGTGAAGCGGTCGTCCCAGGCCACGGCGGCGACGGTGCGCCAGGGCATGCCGCCCACGACGATGGCGCGGACGTCGAACGCCAGCCCCGGCAGCAGGCGCTGCAGCCGCTCGTACCAGCGCGCGGTGGAGCCCGGCGTGTGGCGCTCGCCTGCCAGCGCGTGCTCGCCGGGCATCGCGTGGCGGTGGCGTGGCGCGAACTGGGTGACGATGCCGTCGTAGCGGCCGGCATTGATGTCGGCGAAGGCGCGGCGCAGCTTGTGGCGGACGATGGCGTGGTACATGGCGGGCATCCAATCTTGACACTGTCAGGATTGACCCATGGTGCGACGCAATCCTGCTCGTGTCAAGATGGAGCCATGCCGTCGACCCCGACCTCGACCCGGACACCCGCCCGCCCGCGCCGCCGCGCCGCGCCGCGCCCTTACCACCACGGCGACCTGCGCGCCGCGCTGCTGGCCGCCGCCGCCGGCTGGCTCGATGCGCAGGGCGCCGAGACGCTGACGCTGCGCGAGCTGGCGCGGGCGGCGGGGGTGTCCCATGCCGCGCCGTACCACCACTTCGCGAGCCGCGACGAGCTCCTGGCCGGCGTCGCCGAGCGCGCCTTCGACCGGCTCGCCGACGCCCTGGCCGCCGCCGCCGGCGCGCCCGACGCCACGCACGCGCTGCTGGACATCGGCGAGGCCTATGTGCGCGAGGCGCTCGCGCATCCCGCGCAGTTCCGCCTGATGTTCGGCCCGTTGCTGGCGCGCAAGGCCGAGCACGCAGGCCTGCGGCGCGCGGCGGAGCGCGCGTTCACCGTGCTGCTGGGGGCCGCGGCGCGCTTCGCGCCGGAACGCGGCCTGGAGATCGCGCTCGCCGGCTGGAGCCTGTCGCACGGTGCCGCCAACCTGGCCATCGACGGCGCGTTCGGCGGGCTGCCGATCGCCCCCGCGCAGGCGCGCCAGCTTGCGCGCCTGGACGCCGGCGCCCTCGTGCGCCGCATGGTGGCCGGCCTGCTCCAGCTGCCGGATCCGCCCCGTCCGCGCCGCCGCTGAAAGGCTTTTCCGGCCGGATCACCCCGTTTCGCGCCGGCGTCCGTTCAATCGCCATCTGCCTCGTCAAAAGGAGCGGCGATGAACCCGACCCCGCATTCCCACCTCCGCCGCCGCGGCCTGCTGGCCACCTGCGCGCTGGCGGCCCTGCTGAACCTCGCCTGCGCGCCCGCGGCCCGGGCCGACGCGCGCCTCGTGCAGGTCGACGTGATCGACCGCGACGACGGCAGCGCGCTGCGCGTGTGGCGCGACCATGGCCGCCCGGTGGTGGCCGGACGTCCCGGCGCCCGCTATTCGGTGCGCCTGGTCAACAACACCGGCGCCCGCGTGCTGGCGGTGGTGGCCATCGACGGCGTCAACGTCATCTCCGGCGAGACGGCCGGCACGGGCCAGCGCGGCTACGTGCTGGAGCCGTGGCAGCGCACGGAGATCACCGGCTGGCGCAAGAGCGACAACGAGGTGGCGGCGTTCGAGTTCACGGCGCTGTCCGACTCGTACGCGGCGCGCACGGGCCGGCCGCAGGACGTCGGCGTGATCGGCGTGGCGGTATTCCGCGAGGCGCCGCAGATCGAGATGTCGGAGACGCGGCCCGTCCCGCCGCCGCTGCGCCCGCTGCCGTCGCCGCGCACGGCGGGGCGCCCCGACGGGATGGCCAAGTCCTCGACGGGCGCGACGGCGGCCGCCGCCGCGGCGGAGCCGGGCGGCGCACGCGACGCG
>JBJMWE010000184.1:0-8208 GCA_045810285.1 Vitreoscilla sp.
AACGTGCGGGAATCGTCTGGAGCGAGGCGCGTCAGAGCGCGTCCTTGCCGGTCTCGCCGGTGCGGATGCGAACGACCTGCTCGAGCGTCGAGACGAAGATCTTCCCGTCGCCGATCTTTCCGGTGCGAGCCGAGGTCTCGATGGCCTCGATGACCTGGTCGACGAGCGTGTCGTCGACGGCGGCTTCGATCTTCACCTTGGGCAGGAAGTCCACGACGTATTCCGCGCCGCGGTACAGCTCCGTGTGGCCCTTCTGGCGGCCGAAGCCCTTGACTTCGGTCACCGTGATGCCCTGCACGCCGATGGCGCTCAGGGCCTCACGCACTTCGTCGAGCTTGAACGGCTTCACGACGGCGGTCACCATCTTCATGGTCTATCTCCAGGCTGGCGGACGCCCTCGCGTCCGGTTCTTGTGAAACTGGCACGCGGCCCGGGAT
The DNA here is from genome assembly GCA_045810285.1 of Vitreoscilla sp. Lineage (GTDB taxonomy): Bacteria > Pseudomonadota > Gammaproteobacteria > Burkholderiales > Burkholderiaceae_C > Scleromatobacter. The sequence continues at coordinate 438 of JBJMWE010000184.1, forward strand.
GGCCCGGGCCGCGGGATGTCAGAACGTGTACTTCACGCCGGCGACGACGCCGGTGCGGCCGGTGAACTTGCCGGTCGACGTCGCGTACCAGGACTTGTTGGCGTCGGTGCCCACCACCTGCAGCGAGGCCGACAGGCCCTTGCCGAAGTCCTTGCCCAGCGTGAGCGAGTAGTCGGTGTAGGAGGCGTCGACCGTCTTCGCGTACGAGCCGCGCACGGCCTGGTGGCCGACGTGCGGCGTGAGCGTGAAGCCCGCGCCCAGGTCGAAGTTGGCGCTCAGGTCGTAGTACTGGCTGCCCTTGCTGTCCGGCACGCCGAACAGCGGCGTGGCGCTGACCGAGACCTTGGCGGTGAACACGCCGTACGTCAGCGCGCCGTAGACCTCGCCGGTGTCCGGGTTGGACAGGCCGATGTCGTGGAACTTCTCGCCGAGATAGACATAGGCCAGTACGCCCACGTCGTACGTCAGCGTGTCCTTGATGATGTCGCCCTTGGTGCCGCCGTACAGGTCCCATTCGACCGGGGCGTTGCCGCCGTTGCCGCCGCCCGAGTCCTTGACCCACTTGATGGTCGACAGCCAGGTGCCGAAGTAGACCGGGCCGGCGGCGTAGTCGGCGCCGCCTTGCAGCGCGGGCTTCATCTTGGTCTGCGAGATCCCGCGATAGCGGTAGTCCGACACCGCGCCCACGTTGAACGACAGGGGGCTGGCGTCCGCCGCCGGCGGGGTGCCCGCGGGCGCGTCGTCGGCGAAAGCGGTCACGGGGCCGGCGATGGCGGCGAGGACGGCGGCGGTGGCAAGCGCGCTTTTCTTCATCTGGGAACTCCGATGGGTGGATTGAGGTGGTGGGTTGGATCTCTTGTCGGACACCGCTGACGCAGGTTCCGTGCCACGCGGTCGAGTTCGCAAGCCCGCCGAAGGGTGCGGCGCGCGCGCATGCGGAGTGCGGGACGGCCGCGCGAGTTCGGGTCCGCAGGCGTCGTGCGCGCCGTCCGATGTCCGCGCGGAGGCGGCGGCACGCTCGGGCTGCGAGCGGAGACGGACATGCGCGGCCCGACCCGTTCGTGCGCATGCACCGGGTCGGGGCCGCACCATCCTGGTGCCTGTCCGCGTCGCGCGCACGCATTCGTCGCACCCTGATGGCGCGCGCAAATGCGGGGAAATCGCGGCGCGGGCGCCGGTGGTGCGCGCCGCGGGCTCGCAGAATGACGAGCGGGCCCGTTTGCGCCGCCCGCCGGCCTGCCGCCGTCGGATTTCGAAATGGGGCCATGCAATTTGTGCGCCAGCGCCGGCGCATTCCTTCGTTCCTCTTCCCTGGCCCTTCTTTTCGGGCCCAACCCCTCCACGCATGACCCTCGCCGTCATCCACACCCGGGCCCTGGTCGGCCTGCACGCGCCCGACGTCGTCGTCGAGGTCCATCTCGCCAACGGCCTGCCCAGCTTCACGCTGGTGGGGCTGGCCGACACCGAAGTCAAGGAGGCCCGCGAGCGCGTGCGCGCCGCGCTGGCGCAGAGCGGGTTTGCGTTCCCGCACAACAAGCGCATCACCGTGAACCTGGCGCCCGCCGACCTGCCCAAGGAGTCCGGCCGCTTCGACCTGCCCATCGCGCTGGGCGTGCTCGCCGCGCAGGGGCTGCTCGATGCGGCGCGGCTCGCGCGCTGCGAGTTCGCGGGCGAGCTGTCGCTGGCCGGCGAGCTGCGGCCGGTGCGCGGCGCGCTCGCGCTGGCGCTGGCCGTGCGCGAGAGCGGTTGCGCGCGCCGGCTGGTGCTGCCGGCGGCGAGCGCGGCGGAGGCGGCGCGCGTCGAGGGCGTCGACGTGCGCGCCGCGCGCACCCTCGGCGAGGTGGTGCAGGCCTTCCTGCCGGGCGACGGCGATGCCGTGGGCGCGCGCGAGCTGCCCGGCCCGTCCAGCGAAGGCGAGCTCGCGCCGCCGCCGCTGCCCGATCTCGCCGACGTCAAGGGACAGGCCGGCGCCCGCCGTGCGCTGGAAGTGGCGGCGGCCGGGGCGCACGGGCTGCTGCTGATCGGCCCGCCGGGCGCGGGCAAGTCGATGCTGGCCGACCGCCTGGCCGGGCTGCTGCCGCCGATGACGGCGGCCGAGGCGTTGTCCAGCGCGGCGCTCCTGAGCGTGTCGAGCCAGGGGCTGGACGCGCGCCGCTTCGGCCAGCGTCCGGTGCGCGCACCGCACCACAGCGCCAGCGCGGTGGCGCTGGTCGGAGGCGGCTCGCCGCCGCGCCCCGGCGAGATCTCGCTGGCGCACGCGGGCGTGCTGTTCCTCGACGAACTGCCCGAATTCCCGCGCGGCGCGCTGGAGGCATTGCGCGAGCCGCTGGAGACCGGCCACATCACGATCTCGCGCGCCGCGGCCCAGGCGCAGTACCCGGCGCGCTTCCAGCTGGTGGCCGCGATGAACCCGTGTCCGTGCGGCTGGCTCGGCGCGTTCGCCACCAGCGGCCGCCAGTGCACCTGCCACGGCGAGGCGGTGCGGCGCTACCAGGCGCGGCTGTCGGGACCGCTGCTCGATCGCATCGACATGCAGATCGAGGTGCCCGCGCTGCGGCCGTCCGAACTGCTGCCGTCGGCGGCGGGCCGCGCGGCGGCCGCGGACGTCTCCGAACCCTCCGCACCCGTGGCCGGGCGCGTGCGCGCCGCGCGCGAGCGCCAGCTGGCGCGCCAGGGCACGCCCAACGGGCTGCTGGCGGCGGGCCAGGTCGAGACGGGCCTGCGCCTGGCGGAGCCGGCGCGCGCGCTGCTCGAACAGGTGGCCGAGCGGCTCGGATGGTCGGCGCGCAGCCTGCACCGCGTGGCCAAGGTGGCGCGCACCGTGGCCGACCTCGCGGCCTCAGACGACGTCGAAGCGGCGCACATGGCCGAGGCCGTGCAGTACCGGCGCGGCCTGCCGGGCGGTTGACGCACCGCGCCGCGCCGTCGGCCTTCGCGTGGCAGGACAGCTGGCCGTTTGCCTGGGGCATACTGCGCCGCACCTGCGCCGACGGCCGCGGCGTGCCGGTTCGCCATGGCCGGGCTCGCCATTTGCCAAGTCGCGCCTCGGGTCCGGGCCGCCGCTCCATCGTGCGGTGCGCGCCGGCACGGCTGAACGGCAGACCATCCCCTCGAGTCGATGAACGAATCAACCTTTCAAGCCGACGCGCGCATCGGCATCGTCGGCACCGGCTTCGTCGCCGACCTGTACATGCGCTCGTTGAAGACCTTTCCGCACATCGCGGTGGTCGCGGCCTACGACCGCGACGCCGGCCGCCTGCAGGCGTTCTGCCGCCACTGGGGCGTGCCCGCGGTGGCCTCGATGGACGACCTGCTGGCCGCCCCCGGTCTCGAGCTGGTGCTGAACCTGACCAACCCCGGCTCGCACTTCGAGGTGAGCCGGGCGTGCCTGGCCGCCGGCCGCCACGTCTATTCCGAGAAGCCGCTGGCCACCGACATGGACGAGGCGCGCACGCTCGTCGACCTGGCCCGCGAGCGCGGCCTGCTGATCACATCGGCGCCCTGCAGCCTGCTGGGCGAGGCGGCGCAGACGCTGTGGGCCAGCGTGCGGCGCCACGACGCGGGCAAGCCGCTGCTGGTCTACGCGGAGCTCGACGACGACTACGTGCCGACGGCGCCGTACCGCAAGTGGATCAGCGAGTCGGGCGCCCCGTGGCCGTGGCGCGACGAGTTCGAGGTGGGCTGCACCGTCGAACATGCCGGCTACTACCTGTCGTGGCTGATCGCGATGTTCGGCAACGTCGAGACGGTGGTGGCCGCGTCGGCGGACCTCATCCCCGACAAGCTGCCCGAAGGTGCGAAGGCCGCGCCGGACTATTCCTGCGCCACGCTGTTCTTCGAGTCCGGCGTCGTGGGGCGGCTCACCTGCAGCATCGTCGCCCCGCACGACCACGCGCTGCGCGTGGTGGGCGAGCGCGGCACGATCGAGATCGACGAGTGCTGGGCCAACGGCGCGCCGGTGCGCGTGCGGCATCGCCACGTGGTGCGGCGGCGCCAGATCAACAGCCCGTTCGCGCGCCGCGTGCGCGTGGGCACGGCCACCGACCCGAAGGTGGGCCGGCGCGGCGCGGCGTCGATGAACTTCGCCCTGGGGCCGGCCGAGATGCTGGCCTCGATGCGGGAGAAGCGTCCGTGCCTGCTCGGGGCCGACTTCGCGCTGCACTTCAACGAGGTGACGCTTGCGATCCAGAATGCGCGCGCCGAAAGCGGCGTCCAGCACATGACGACGCGTTGCGAGCCGGTCCGGCCGCTGCCCTGGACGCTCGATGCCGCGCCGTGGAAGCCGCATCCGTGAACGGCGCGCGCACCTGGCGCTTCGGCGTCGTCGGCACGGGGGCGATGTCGGCCACGATGATGGACTGCCTGCGCGCCGAGCGGCGGGTCGACGTGGTGGCCGTCGCCTCCGCGGACGCGGCGCGCGCGCAGGCGTTCGCGCAGCGTTTCCAGGTCGCGCATGCGCACGCCGGGCTTGACGCGCTGCTGGCCCGCGACGACGTCGATGCCGTCTACATCGCCACCGCCACGCGCGACCACGCGGCGCATGCGATCGCGGCACTGGAGGCCGGCAAGGCCGTGCTGTGCGAGAAGCCGTTCGCGATCGGCGTGGAGCAGGGCCAGCGCGTCCTGGAGGCCGCGCAGCGCACCGGCCGCCTGTTCATGGAGGCGCAGTGGACGACCGCGCTGCCCGCCTACCGGGAAGTGCTGCGCCTGGTACGCGAGCGCTCGCTGGGCGAGCCGGTGCTGCTGCACTCCGAATTCGGCATCGCGCACGACCCGGCGGCGCATCCGCGGCTGTTCGAGGGGCCCGGCGCGGGCGTGCTGCTCGATTTCGGGGTGTACCCGATCGTGCTGGCGCTGCAGGCGTTCGGCCCCGTGCGCTCGGTGGATGCCGCCGTGCGCTGCAACGCCGCAGGCGTCGACGTGCATGCGACGCTGCAACTGACGCACGCGCTCGGCGGCCATTCGCAGCTGGCCGCCTCCCTGGTGGCGACGCTCCCGAACCGCAGCAGCCTGAGCTGTGCCGGCGGCCACGTCGTCCTCGATTCGCCGGTGATGGGCGCCGAGACGCTGGGCGTGCGCCGCGTCGCCCCCGCAGGGCCGGTGCACGCCGCCGCGGGCGGCGCAAGGCAGTCGCTGGTCGCCGCGCTGCGCCGTCAGCGCTGGCTGCGCCGCCTCAAGGCGTCGCTGGGCGGCGGCGCGAGCGAGCACCCGTTCGGCGCGAACCGCTATGCGCCGCAGCTGTCGCACTTCGTCGCCCTGCTCGATGCCGGCGCACTGGAAAGCGACCTGATGCCGCATGCCACCTCGCTGGCCGTGCTGCGCGTCGTCGAAGCGGCACGCCGATGCAGCCCCACCGCCGTGGAAGTGACCCCGTGAAGATCGCGTACCTCCTGAACTCCTATCCGATGACCAGCACGACGTTCATCCGTCGCGAGATCGAGGCGCTGGTCGCCGACGGCGTCGAGGTCGAGCGCTTCGCGGCGCGGCCCTGGGGCGAGAAGCTGGTCGACCCGCTGGACATCGCGGAGCAGCAGCGCACGCGCTACCTGCTGGCCGGCAACGTGCCCAACCTGTTCGCGGCCTTCCTGCGCGAGCTGGTGGCCAACCCGGTGCGGTTGGCGCGCGCGGCCGGCGTCGCCTTCCGGCTCTGGCGCAGCGCGCGCGAGGGCTTCGGGCGCCACGCCGCCTACCTGCTGCAGGGCGTCTACTTCAAGCAGCAGGCCGCGCGCAGCGGCGCCGCCCACGTGCACACGCACTTCGCCACCAACGCCACGGCCATCGCCTTGCTGAGCCACGTGCTCGGCGGCCCGGGCTACAGCTTCACCGCGCATGGGCCCGACGAATTCGAGAACACGGACCGGCTCAGCTTCGACCTGAAGATGCGCCACGCGCGGTTCATCGCGGCGATCTCGGCCTTCGGCCGCGTGCAGCTGATCCGCGCGAGCCGGTGGGCGCACTGGCCCAAGATCGAGATCGTGCACTGCGGCCTCGCGCTGCCCGACTTCACGCCCACGCCCAACCCGGCCAGCCAGGTGCTGGTCAACATCGCCCGCTTCAACTCGCAGAAGGGGCTCCTGCTCATCCCGGCCGCCGTGGCCGCGGTCAAGGGCGAATTCCCGGGCCTCAAGGTGGTGCTGATCGGCGACGGCGAGGAGCGGCCGGCGCTCGAGGCGGAGATCGCCCGCCACGGGGTGGCCGGGCACATCGAGCTGCGCGGGTGGCAGCCCAACGCCGAGGTGCGCCGGGCGCTGGAGGCCGCACGCGCGTTGCTGCTGCCCAGCTTCGCGGAGGGCCTGCCGGTCGTCATCATGGAGGCGTTCGCGCTGGGCCGGCCGGTGATCTCGACCTACATCGCCGGCATCCCCGAGCTGGTGGATGCCAGCTGCGGCTGGCTGGCGCCGGCGGGCGACGTCGACGGCCTGGCCGCGGCCATGCGCGACGCGCTCTCGGCCGCGCCCGACCGCCTGGTCCGGATGGGCGAGGAGGCCCGCGCCCGCGCGGTCGCGCGGCATGACATCGCGGCCTCGGCCAGGCAGCTGAAAGCGCTGTTCTCAGAGGCGTCTTCCCCGGCTTTTTCAGCAGATGGAACCGCATCCCGCGGCGCATAATAGGCTGCATGACCGATAAAAAAGTAGCGCTCATCACCGGCGTCACGGGCCAGGACGGCGCCTATCTGGCCGAGTTCCTGCTGAAGAAGGGCTACGAGGTCCACGGCATCAAGCGGCGGGCGTCGTCCTTCAATACCGATCGCATCGACCACCTGTACCAGGATCCGCACGTCAACAACCGGGACTTCGTCCTGCACTACGGCGACCTGACGGATTCGACGAACCTCACGCGCATCGTGCAGAAGGTGCAGCCCGACGAGATCTACAACCTCGCGGCGCAGAGCCACGTGGCGGTCAGCTTCGAGGAGCCCGAGTACACGGCCAACGCCGACGGCATCGGCGCGCTGCGCCTGCTGGAGGCCATCCGCATCCTGGGCCTCGAGAAGAAGACGCGCTTCTACCAGGCCTCCACCTCCGAGCTGTACGGCCTGGTGCAGGAGATCCCGCAGAAGGAGACCACGCCCTTCTACCCGCGCAGCCCGTACGCGGTGGCCAAGCTCTACGCCTACTGGATCACGGTCAACTACCGCGAGGCCTACGGCATGTACGCCTGCAACGGCGTGCTGTTCAACCACGAGAGCCCGCTGCGCGGCGAGACCTTCGTCACGCGCAAGATCACCCGCGCGATGGCGCGCATCGCGCTCGGCCTGCAGGACGCGCTGTACCTGGGCAACATGAGCGCGCTGCGCGATTGGGGCCACGCGCGCGACTACGTGCAGATGCAGTGGCTGATGCTGCAGCAGCAGCAGGCCGAGGACTTCGTCATCGCCACCGGCGTGCAGTACAGCGTGCGCGATTTCGTGCGCATGTCCGCCGAGCGCCTGGGCATCACGGTGCGCTTCGAGGGCCAGGGCGAGGCCGAGGTGGGCATCGTCGACGCCGTCACGGGGGACAAGGCCAGGTGCAAGCCGGGCCAGGTCATCGTGCGCGTCGACCCGCGCTACTACCGTCCCACGGAAGTGGAGACGCTGCTGGGCGACCCGAGCAAGGCCAAGGCCAGGCTGGGCTGGACGCCCACCACCACGCTGCCCGAGCTGGTCGCCGAGATGATCGACGCCGACTACAACACCGCGCGCCGCGACGCGCTGGTGAGCATGGCGGGCTTCCAGACCTTCAGCCACCATGAGTGACGCGGCGCAGGTGCCGGGCCGCGACGAGGCCAT
>JBJMWE010000185.1:0-3083 GCA_045810285.1 Vitreoscilla sp.
GTCTACCAGGATCGCGACACCGAATCCGCCGAGATCCGCGCGCGCCTCGTGCAGTGGGTGACCTTCGTGTCGCCGTGGTTGATGGGTTGCAACATGCTCAGCGCCGTGCTGCTCGCCTGGACGCTGCCGGTGGCCGTCGCCCCGTGGCTGCGCTGGAGCTGGTGCGGCGCCATCTGCGCGCTGTGCCTGTTCGGCCTGGCCGGCTGGTGGCGCCATCGCAGCAAGGTGCCCACGCGGGTCGGCCCGACGGTGGTGCGCAAGGCGACGCTTCAGGCCGGCGCCCTGGCCGCGCTGTGGGCCGTGCTGCCGTGGCCCGTGTTCGCCGGCGGCGCCGCCTCCGCGCAGATCCTGATCGCCGGCATGATGCTGGGCCTGGTCGCCGGCGGCGGCTTCGTGCTCACGCCCCTGGCGCCGGCCGCGATCGTCTTCACCGCCATCATCGGCCTGTCCACCAGCGCCGCCGTGGTGCGCATGCACGATCCGCTCGCGCTGCTGCTCTCCGCGCTGATGGCGGGCTACACGGTCGTCACCATCGCGGCCATCGTCCTGGGCGCGCGCCGCTCCGCCGGCGCACTGCGCGCCGAGCGCGAGGCCGAGCGCCAGGGCCAGCTCGTCGCGCTGCTGCTCAAGGACTTCGAATCGCAGTCGGCCGACGTGATGTGGGAGACGGACGCCGGTGGCCGCCTCGTGCGCGTCACGCCCAAGCTGTCCGCGCTGATGCGGCTGGACGCCGACGACGCGGGCAGGCGCGCGCTGCTCGGCTGGTTCGAGCAGCAGGCGGCCGATGCCGAGGGCCGGGCCGCCATCGCCAAGCTGCGCCAGGCGTTCGACGCCGGCCAGGCGTTTCGCCAGCGCGGCATCCCGGTGACGGTGGCCGGTGCGCGCCGGCGCTGGTCGATCACCGCGCGGCCGCTGGTCGACGAGGGCGGGGCCGACCAGGGCTGGCGCGGCGTCATCACCGACATCACGATGGAACACGACGCGCAGTCGCGCATGCAGCAGCTGGCGCTCGTCGATTCGCTCACGGGCCTGGCCAACCGCGGACAACTGCGCGACAAGCTGCAGCTCAAGATCGCGTCGGCCATGCACAAGCCGGCCGCGCTGCTGTGCCTGGACATGGACCACTTCAAGCGCATCAACGATTCGTTCGGCCACGCGACCGGCGACGTCGTGCTGCGCGAGACCGCGCGCCGCCTGCGCAAGCTGGTGCGCGCGTCCGACATCGTGGCCCGGGCCGGCGGCGACGAGTTCGCCGTGCTGCTGGACGACATCGCCGGCGGCGAGGATGCGCTGCGCTTCGGCCAGCGCGTGGTGGACGAGCTCAACCGCGTGTTCTCCTGCGAGGCCGGCGCGATCAACGCGAGCGCCAGCGTGGGCGTGGTGACGATCCCGGGCCACGGCACGACCGTCGACGAGCTGCTGGCCAACGCCGACCTTGCGCTCGGCAGCGCGAAGGCCGGCGGCCGCGCGCGTGCCGAGATCTTCCACGCGGACATGGGCGAGCGCCTGCGCCTGCGCATGACGCTGGAGCGCGACCTGCGCCAAGCCGTCGCGCGCAAGGAGCTGCGCCTGCACTGGCAGCCGCAGGTCGACACCGCGCAATGGCGCATCAGCGGCTGCGAGGCGCTGCTGCGCTGGCAGCACGCCGAGCAGGGCCTGATCCCGCCGGCCAGCTTCATCCCGCTGGCCGAGGAGACGGGCCTGATCGTCGAGCTCGGGCAATGGGTGCTCAACGAGGCCTGCCGCGTCGGCGCGCACAAGCTGCCCGGGCTGATGGTGGCGGTCAACGTGTCGCCGATCCAGGTGGTGCGCGACGACTTCGTCAACGTCGTGCGCAAGGCGCTCTCGGCCGGCGGCCTGCCGCCGCAGCGGCTCGAGATCGAGATCACCGAATCGCTGTTCATCGACGCCTCGCCCAAGGCGCTGCGCAACCTCGAGACGCTGCGCCAGATGGGCATCCGCGTGGCGCTCGACGACTTCGGCACCGGCTATTCGTCGCTGGCCTACCTGCGCCAGTTCCCGTTCGACACGCTCAAGATCGACCGCGCCTTCGTGCGCGAGCTCGTCACGCAGCACGACGCCCGCGCCATCGTGCGCAGCATCGTCGAGCTGGCGGCGGCGCTCGGCATGAGCACGGTGGCCGAGGGCGTGGAGGAGCCCGCGCAGTACGAGCTGCTGCGCCGCGCCGGATGCGCCGGCGTGCAGGGCTTCCTGATCGCGCGGCCGATGGTGATCGAGCAGGCCGTCGAGATGCTGGAAAGCTGGGCGATGCAGCGCGCGCCGAAGCCCGACTCGGTGCCCGATTCCGTCTTCGCGCCGATCGACGAGACGATCCCCGGCGCGCTCGGGCCCGTCGAAGGCGGCGCGGTGCACTGAACCTGTCCCGCGTGCGGGCGGCTCGTTCCGTGCCGCGCCGAACAATACCCGGTGGCGTATGGCGGCGCCGGCCGACAGCGAGGAATTCTCCGCGCGGCGGCCGCCGGACGCTGCGCACCGCCGATTCCCGGCGTGTCTGGCAGCGCTTTCAAACTTCGTCTTTCAGATGAGCGCATCTCGTAACGAGACGTGGCGGCGCGCAGCCGCTCCAATGGGCGCTCCCTCCACTGCGAAGACGATCATGCGCCTCCTCCCGCACCCTCGCGCCTGGCTCGCGAAATCCTGTGTCGTCGCGCTCGCGCTGCTGGGCGGCGCCTCGGCGCACGCGGCCGACACCGGCGCCGTCTGCGTCTACGCCGACGTCAACTACGGCGGTGCGCACACCTGCGTGGACGCCGACACGCCATGGATCGGCTCCGAGTGGAACGACCGCGCGTCGTCGGTGCGGCTGCGCGCCGGCCTCCAGGCACGGCTGTTCAACGACATCAACTACGGTGGCCGCGCGCTGGTGCTGGCAGGCGACACGCCCAACCTCGTCTCGCTGGGCTTCAACGACCTCATGTCGTCGCTGAAGGTCGCCGTCGCCTGCAAGGCCACCGACTGGAGCGGCAGCGCGCAGTACGCGCTCGGCGACGTCGTGCGCTACGTGCCCGACGGCCACTACTACAAGGTCGTCAACGTCACCGCCGGCGGCACCGATTTCACCA
>JBJMWE010000186.1:0-12257 GCA_045810285.1 Vitreoscilla sp.
CGAGCCCTCTGCCTGTCATCCTGCGCGAAGCGAAGCGGAGTCGCAGGATCCACCCCTGGGGATGCGCTTCCGAGGGGCGTCCATGCGCGCCGGCGGCGGGGTGCTTCCTGCGCCGAGCCCTCTGCTTGTCATGCTGCGCGAAGCGAAGCGGAGTCGCAGGATCCACTTCTGGGGATGCGCTTCCGAAGGGCGTCCATGCGCGCCGGCGGCGGGGTGCGGCCTGCGCCGAGCCCTCTGCCTGTCATCCTGCGCGAAGCGAAGCGGAGTCGCAGGATCCACCCCTGGGGATGCGCTTCGGTGCGCGTGGATCCTGCGACTGCGCGCAGGATGACAAGGCGGGGGATGCGCTTCGGTGCGCGTGGATCCTCCGACTGCGCGCAGGATGACAGCGCAGGGCTGCGCGTCAGAAGCTGGAGGACAGTCCCACGCCGGCCTGGAACGGCGGGGCGGTGTCGCTCACGCCGCGCGTGACGGCGAAGTCGATCTGCGTGCTGCGGGTGGCGACGAAGGTGATGCCGGCGTCGACGCTGGTGGACACGCCCGCCACCTGCAGGGAGGCGACGCGGTCGCGCGCCATGTCGACGAAGGTGCGCCATTGCGGCGACCATGTCTTGCCCAGCGTCACCGCGAAGGTGCCGTTCGACTGGCGCCGGCCGAGGGCCGAGTAGTCGACCGCCATGCCGGGCATGACGCCCAGCGAGAAGTCGTTGGGCAGCGCCCATTCGCCGCTCAGGTTCATGGTGGGGCGCAGCGCGGCGGTGCGCGCGTCGGCGGCCTGCATGTCGGGCATCCAGGCGGCCATCGGCACGTGCGAGCTGGCGTCGCCGTGCAGGACGCGCCAGCGCGCGCCGAGGGCCTGGTCCAGCGCGTCGGCGTCGGTGCCGCCGGACATCGAGCCGTCCGCGAAGTCGTTGGGCACCGGGCGCGTGACCGGCGCCGTGGCGCGCGGCACGTAGGGCTGGCCCATGCTGAGGCGCCACGAGCCGGCCATCACCGGCGAGACGACGTTGTCGCGCAGCACCGCGACGACGGCGCGCTGCTTCTCCATCGTGTCGTCGATCAGCTTGCGCGCGGTGGCCTTGAAGCCGGGGGACGTGGCCGCCGGCGTGGGCGGCGCGGACTGGTCGTCGACGGCCGCGAAGGCGGTCGAGGCCGAGGCGAACGCGAAGGCGGCGAGGAGGCGGACGGGGCGCATGGACGAGGGTTCCGGGACGACACGGGACGCCTGGCGATCGACGGCTGCTTGCACCGGTCGCGGCGTCCTGCGGGAGTGGGAGCATCTTGCGGGACCGCCGCGAAACGCGTCAACGCAGGAGGCGGTCGATCCGGGCCCTGTTCGTCTTGTAACGTTACGCCGCGTGACGGCCGGGGCGCCAGGGCGCCTGCTCGCTTGCCCGGCCGCCGGCGACGGCGCGTCGTGCGCTGCAGTCGCCGGTCTGGCCTTGGGCGCCGGATCGGCTCGATCCGCGCGCACTAGTTCACGCCGCCGGGCCAGACGAAATGCCGCGACCGCCTCGGCCGCAGCGCCGCCGGCTGCTTCAGGCGCTCCGCGGACGCCGCCACGCGCGCTGCATCTTGTTGCGTCAGCGGGTCGGGCCGGGCGCCGCGGTGCCGGCCGCGAACGAAGCCTCGCGTCAGAACCGGGACGACACGCTCAAGCCACCCCGCAACTGCTGCGAGGCGCTGCCCGACAGGCTGCGCGACACGACGAGGTCCACATGCAGCGTCCGCGACGCCGCGAATGCCACGCCCGTGTCGACGTTGAGCAGCGACGCGTCGTCCTGCGCGCGCGACAGGCACTGCCCCGCCAGTTCCACGAAGCTCTGCAGCCGCGGCGTCCAGGACTTGCCCAGGGTCACCGCCAGCACCCCGGCCGCATAGTGCCTGCCGTCGTCGCCGCGGTCGCGGTACACGCCGGGCATCACGCCCAGCGAGAGCTGGTGCGGCAGTTCCCATTGCGCGGTCGCGCGCAGCGACGGCCGCACGTTGCGGTCGCGGAACGCGGGCGTGCCCGTCGTCTCGACGTCGGCCAGCCAGGCCACGTGCGGCAACCAGCCGGCGTCGCCGCCGTGCACGCGCCACTGCGCGCCCAGCGACACGTCGGTGAAGCCGTGCAGGCGGCGCAGGCGGTCGTTCGCGGACTCGAGCGGTTGCTCGATGCGGGTGTTGACCGCGGCGGCGCGCAGCTGCATCGCCTGCCCGGGCAGCAGCACGTCGAGGGCCGCGAAGCGCGACCCGAAGCGGGAGGCCGCCGGCGCGTCCGGCGCGGGCAGCAGCGGGAAGACCGGGGCGTACTGCCAGCGGCCCAGGCCGACGACGGCAGGCGAATCGAGGAAGTCGACGCGCGGAGCGGCCGGCTGGCCGTGCGCGGCCATGCACGCGCCCGCGGCCAGCAGCGCGGCGGCGAGGAGGCGGGCAGGGGTGGCGAGGAAGTGCACGGTCGTCGTTTGCGGGCAAGTCGAACCATCGGGCGGAACGCTTGTCGCGTCCGGGATGTGTCGATCTTGCGGCCGCCCGGATCCTTGCGAACCGCCCATCAGCGCCGCAATTGCCGCGCAGTTCGCGGGCGTCAGGCCATGATCACCTGCAGGCTGTGCTCGTACGCCGCGGTGAGCGTGTCCAGGCGCTCGAGGATCGCCTCGCTGGCCTGCACCAGCGCGCGGCGGCCATCGGCCGTCTCGGCGCTGCGCAGGCCGCCCAGCAGGCGCAGCCATTCGTCGCGCACGCTGGCGAGGGTGGCGCGGATCTCCGGCGTGCTGAGCGGGGCCTGTTCGAGTTCGGCGAGCGCCGCCTCGAAGGCGTCGAGCGCGCCGTCGCGCGGGTCCGGGGGCGCGGCGCCTTCCGGGTGCGCGGCGTCGAGCAGGCATCGCTTGGCGATGCGCTGGACGCGCATGCGCTGCCGGCCGCACTGGTTGACGATGTGCAGCGCGCGCCGGCCGGCGGCTTCCTGCAGCGCGTCGGTGAGCGCCTCGGCCGAGTCGAGCATGCGCCCGGCGGCGGCGTCGATGCGGCGCAGGGCGGCGCCGTCCATGCGCGGGGCCTGCAGGGCCTGGGAGAGCATGTCCCAGCATGTCGCGGCGCGCGCGGACGCCGGCGCCGCGACGGAGCCGGCGCACTGGGTGGCGAGCATGTCGAGGTTGTCGCGCGCGCGCTGGCGCGAGAGCGCCGCCTGGGTGGCGGCGTCGCGGGTGTCGATGCGCAGCAGGCGCTGCGCGGCCAGGCGCACGAGGCGCTGCGACAGCATGCGCAGCTGGCCCGCGCGGTTCATCGCGTCGGCCCAGCGCGCGGCCTCGAACACGGCGCGCGAGACCTCGCCGATGCGCAGGTTCACGCTCATCGCGGCCCCGCGCAGCAGGCGGAACGCCTCGTCCTCGTCGAGTCCGCGTGCGGTCATCAGCACGCCCTTGGCGCGGTCGACCCATTTGCGTTCGTCCAGCTGCTCCTGCGCGCGGACGGCCGCCAGGCGCAGCGCGCGGTCGTGTGCGTGGCGGGCGCGTGCCATCGCCAGGGCGGCCTCGACCTGCGGCGCCGCGATCGCGCCCTCGGCGTCCGGCTGCAGCGCCTGCCAGTGATGCACGCCCGCGGCCACCAGGGCCGGCAGCGACGCGGCGTCGACGGCGCCGGCCGGCGTCAGCAGCAGGACGGCCAGCGGCGGTTCACCGTTCCAGCACGACAGCACGGCCAGCAGCTCGCTGCCCGCGCCTGGCGCCAGGCAGACGAGCAGCCCGGGCCCCTCGCCGATGGTGCAATGCACCAACTTGTTGCGATCCGACGCCGCACCCAGGTGCACGCCGCTGCGCTCGAGCGCGTTCCGCCAGGCCGCCTCGCGCGGGGTGGTGAGATCGAGGAGGGCGGCGGAATCCATGGTGTCGCGGGGCGCTGCCGGGGTCGGCGGTGGCGTGTTCGGGCCCCTGTCCACTTGCACGTGCCGTGCCATTCGAATTCCGGCACGGGCCTTGCATTGGGATGCCCGTGGTGCAACGGCGCACCACCCGTGAAGGGCGCGGCCGCCAGGCCGGCTGTCGAGGCGCGAGAGCGCTCGAACCCTCCCTGCCCGCCACGGTTCCACCGCTGCCGACCGCCCTCCCCGAGGCGCGCCCGCCAGCCCAACGACTCTCCCCTTTCGTCCATCGTCCCGCAGGCGTTCTCGCGCCGGCGTGGCCGCTGTCTTCGCAACCCTCTTCTCCGGATGTCGCCGCCATGACTCACTTCAGGAAATTCCTTGCGACGGGCCACGCGCCGACGCTGTTCGCCGCGTTCCTGTATTTCGCGTTCTCGTGCTGCACCTGGGTGCTGAACGGCGCGATGGCCCCCTTCATCAGCGAGACGTTCCACCTCAGCCCGGCCCAGAAGGGCCTGATGCTGTCGGTGCCCATCATCGCGGGCGCGCTGTTCCGCTTCCCGCTGGGCGTGCTGTCGCAGTACATCGGCCGCAAGAACGCGACGCTGGTGGAGATGAGCCTGATCTCGGTGGCGATGCTGCTGGCCTTCTTCTTCGTGCACAGCTTCGACGCGCTGCTGGCGATGGGCGTGCTGCTGGGCGTGGCCGGCGCGAGCTTCGGCGTCGCGATGTCGCTGGGCTCGGGCTCGTTCCCGGCCCGACACAAGGGCCTGGCGATGGGCATCGTCGGCGCGGGCAACGTCGGCACGGCGGTGGCCGTGCTGATCGCGCCGCCGCTGGCGCAGTGGCTGGGCTGGCAGACGGTCTACGCCGTGGCCGCGGTCGCGATGGTCGTCCCGATGGCGGCCGTGATCTTCCTGGCCAAGGAGCCGACGGACGTCGACCCGCACGCCGGCCTGCGCGCGCAGATCGCCTGCCTCGTCGAGCGCGACGGCTGGGCCTTCAGCCTGATCTACGCCGTGACCTTCGGCGGCTTCATCGGCTTCATCAGCTTCCTGCCTTCCTACTACCACGACCAGTTCGGCGTCTCCAAGGTGCAGGCCGGCCAGCTGACCACGCTCGTCGCTTTCATGGGCGCGGCGATGCGCATCGGCGGCGGCTGGCTGTCCGACCGCTTCGGCGGCATCAACACGCTGACCGTGGTGCTGGCCGCCGTGGCGCTCGGCCTGGGCGGTTGCGGCCTGGCCACCGGCTCGCTGGTGCTGACCACCGTGCTGCTGCTGGCCTGCTTCGCCGCGCTGGGCGCGGGCAACGGCGCCGTCTACCAGCTGGTGCCCCTGCGCTGGCCGCTCACCACCGCGGTGGCCGGTTCGATGATCGGCGAGCTGGGCGCGCTCGGCGGCGGCCTGGTGCCCAACGCGATGGGCCTGGCGCGCCAGTACCTGGGCACGTATGCCTGGGGCTTCGGCTTCTTCGCGGTGCTCGCGCTCGGCACGCTGGTGCTCCTGCGCAGCCTGCAGTCCGACTGGACGAGCCGCTGGGTCGGCGCTGGCGGCCGCGCGCGCGTGGGCGCCCACGCGCCCGTCGAGCAGCACCCCGGCATGACGCCCGGCCTGGCCGAGGCGGCCTGATCCGCCTCCCGCGAACCAAGCATGGAAAAAGGCTCCGCGATGAAGAAGCTCAAACTGGTGATGATCGGCAACGGCATGGCGGGCGTGCGCACGCTCGAGGAACTGCTGAAGATCGCGCCCGACCTGTACGACATCACGGTATTCGGCGCCGAGCCGCATCCGAACTACAACCGCATCCTGCTGTCGCCGGTGCTGGCGGGCGAGCAGACGATCGCCGAGATCGTGCTGAACCCGCTGGCCTGGTACCAGGACCACGGCATCACGCTGCACCTGGGCAAGGCGGTGACGCGCATCGACCGCGTGCGCCGGGTCGTGCACGCGGCCGACGGCACGCAGGCGCCGTACGACCGCCTGCTGATCGCCACCGGCTCGACGCCCTTCATCCTGCCGGTGCCCGGCAAGCAGCTGGAAGGCGTGATCGGCTACCGCGACATCGCCGACACCGAGGCGATGATCGACGCCGCCACGAAGTACAGGCACGCGGTCGTGATCGGTGGCGGCCTGCTGGGCCTGGAGGCCGCCAACGGCCTGATGCTGCGCGGCATGAAGGTGACCGTGGTGCACATCGCGCCGTGGCTGATGGAGCGCCAGCTCGACGACGTCGCCGGCGGCCTGCTGCGCCAGTCGCTGGTCGACCGCGGGCTGGACTTCCTGATCGGCGCGCAGACCGAGGCGCTGCTGGGCGACGGCCCCGACGGCGCGACGGGCCGCGTCAAGGCGGTGCGCTTCAAGGACGGCACGGAGGTGCCGGCCGACCTCGTCGTGATGGCCGCGGGCATCCGCCCCAACACGGCGCTGGCCGAGTCCACGGGCCTGCTGGTGCAGCGCGGCATCGTCGTCACCGACACGCTGCAGACGGTGACCGACGCGCGCATCTGGGCGGTGGGCGAATGCGCCGCGCACCGCGGCACCGCCTACGGCCTCGTGGCGCCGCTGTTCGAGCAGGCCAAGGTGTGCGCGACGCACCTGGCCGAATTCGGGATCGGCCGCTACCTCGGCAGCCAGGTGTCGACCAAGCTCAAGGTGACGGGCATCGACCTGTTCTCCGCCGGCGACTTCATGGGCGGCGAGGGCTGCGACGCCATCGTGCTGTCCGACCCGCAGGGCGGCGTCTACAAGAAGCTGGTCATCAAGGACGACAAGCTCGTGGGCGCCTGCCTGTACGGCGACACGGTGGACGGCAGCTGGTACTTCAAGCTGCTGCGCGAGGGCCGCTCGGTCTCGGACATCCGCGACCGCCTGATGTTCGGCGAATCCAGCCTCGGCGACGCCGGCCACCAGGGCCAGAACAAGGCCGCCGCCATGGCCGACGCCGACGAGGTGTGCGGCTGCAACGGCGTGACCAAGGGCACGATCTGCAAGGCCATCAAGGACAAGGGCCTGTTCACGCTGGACGACGTGCGCAAGCACACCAAGGCCAGCGCCTCCTGCGGCTCGTGCACGGGCCTCGTCGAGCAGATCATCATGGCCACGGCCGGCGGCGACTATTCGACCGCGCCGCGCAAGAAGGCGATGTGCGGCTGCACCGAGCACTCGCACCAGGACGTGCGCGAGGCCATCCGCAAGCTGAAGCTGCTGACCATCGCCGACACGCAGCGCGCGCTGTCCTGGCGCACCCCCAACGGCTGCTCGTCGTGCCGTCCGGCGTTGAACTACTACCTGATCAGCACCTGGCCCAAGGAGGCCAGGGACGATCCGCAGAGCCGCTACATCAACGAGCGCTCGCACGCCAACATCCAGAAGGACGGCACCTACTCGGTGATCCCGCGCATGTGGGGCGGCGAGACGACCGCGGCCGAGCTGCGCCGCATCGCCGACGTCGTCGACAAGTACAAGATCCCCACCGTCAAGGTGACGGGCGGCCAGCGCATCGACCTGCTGGGCGTGAAGAAGGAAGACCTGGTCGACGTGTGGAAGGACATCGGCATGCCGTCCGGCCACGCGTACGCGAAGGCGCTGCGCACGGTCAAGACCTGCGTGGGCAGCGAATGGTGCCGCTTCGGCACGCAGGATTCCACGCAGATGGGCAAGGACCTCGAGCGCGGCCTGTGGCGCATGTACGCGCCGCACAAGGTCAAGCTGGCCGTTTCCGGCTGCCCGCGCAACTGCGCCGAGTCGGGCATCAAGGACGTCGGGATCATCGGCGTCGACTCGGGCTGGGAGCTCTATGTCGGCGGCAACGGCGGCATCAAGACCGAGGCCGGGCAGTTCTTCTGCAAGGTGCGCACGGGAGGCGAGGTGATGGAGGTCAGCGGCGCGTTCCTGCAGCTGTACCGCGAGGAAGGCTGGTACCTGGAGCGCACCGTGCACTGGATCGCGCGCGTCGGCCTGGACTCCATCAAGCAGCGCGTGCTCGACGACGTGGCCAACCGCAAGGCGCTGTGGGAGCGCCTGCAGTTCGCGCTCGACGGCGAGCCCGACCCGTGGTTCGAGCATGACAAGGCAGCGGTGGACACGCGGCAGTTCATCCCGCTGGTGCCGGTGTGAGGAGACGAAACGACATGAACGACTGGATCGACATCTGCCGCATCGACGACATCCCCGTGCTGGGCGCGCGCCGCGTGCGGCGCCCGGCGGGCACGGACGTCGCGATCTTCCGCACCGAGAGCAACCGCATCTTCGCGCTGCTCGATCGCTGCCCGCACAAGGGCGGCCCGCTGAGCCAGGGCATCGTGTTCGGCGAGCACGTGGCGTGTCCGCTGCACAATTGGGCGATCTCCCTGGAGGACGGCCAGGCGCGCGCGCCGGACATCGGCTGCACCACGCGCTTTGCCGTGCGCATCGAGGGCGACGTGGTGAGCCTGCTGGCCAGCGAGCTGGCCACGCTGGCGATCGACGACGCCGACGCGGCGGCCGCGCTCGCCGTCGCGCGCAAGGTGATCGCCATCGCCAGCGCCTGAACGCCATGGGCGCGCCGCGGATCATCCCGATCGCCTCGCTGCAAGCCGGCGAGACGCGCTCGACGTGCCCGTACTGCGGCACGGGCTGCGGCGTGATCATCCGTGCCGAAGGCACCGCGATCGTCGACGTGCGCGGCGACCCCGACCACCCGGCCAACTTCGGCCGCCTGTGCAGCAAGGGCAGCACGCTGCACCTGACCGCCGCGCCGCACGTGAACGCCCAGGCCCGCCTGCTGCACCCGATGCGGCGCGACCGCCGCGGTGCCGCGCCGCGCGCCATCGCGTGGGACGAGGCGAACGCGCTGCTGGCCGATCGCATCGTCGAGACCGTGGACAAGCACGGCCCCGACGCGATCGGCCTGTACATCTCGGGCCAGCTGCTGACCGAGGACTACTACGTCTTCAACAAGCTGGCCAAGGGCCTGCTGGGCACCAACAACGTCGACACCAACTCGCGCCTGTGCATGTCCAGCGCGGTGTCCGGCTACAAGGCGACGCTCGGCGCCGACGCGCCGCCCGCGTGCTACGAGGACCTGGCGCACGCCGACCTCGTCTACATCACCGGCAGCAACCTCGCGTGGGCGCACCCGATCCTGTGCCGCCGCCTGGAGGACGCCAAGGCCGCGCGGCCGCAGCAGAAGTGGATCGTCGTCGACCCGCGCCGGACCGAGACGGCCGCGATGGCCGACCTGCACCTGCAGATCCTGCCGGGCAGCGACATCGCGCTGTCGCACGGCCTGCTGCACCTCATGCTGTGGGAGGGCCACGCCGACCAGGCGTTCATCCGCGCGCACACCACCGGCTTCGAGGCGCTGCGCGACCGCGTGCGCGAGTGCACCGTGCGCGAGACGGCGCGCGTGACGGGACTGCGCGAGGAGGACATCATCACCGCCGCGCGCTGGTGGGGCGAGTCGGCGGCGGTGCTGTCGATGTACTGCATGGGCCTGAACCAGAGCGCGCAGGGCACCGCCAACAACGGCGCGCTGATCAACCTGCACCTGGCCACCGGCCAGGTCGGCCGGCCCGGCGCAGGGCCGTTCTCGCTCACCGGCCAGCCCAACGCGATGGGCGGGCGCGAGGTGGGCGGGCTCGCGAACCTGATGTCCGCGCACCGCGACATGGCCAACCCCGCGCACCGCGCCGAGGTCGCCGCGCTGTGGGGCGTCGACGACGTGCCCGGCACGCCCGGCAAGACGGCTGTCGAGATGTTCGAGGCGGCGGCCGACGGCCAGGTCAAGCTGTTGTGGATCGCATGCACGAACCCGGCGCAGTCGCTGCCCGACCAGGCCACCGTGCGGCGCGCGCTCGAGCGCGCCGAGTTCGTCGTGCTGCAGGAGGCCTTCGCGACCACCGCCACCGCCGCCTACGCCGACCTGCTGCTGCCCGCGTCGACCTGGGGCGAGAAGGAAGGCACGGTCACCAACAGCGAGCGGCGCATCAGCCGCGTGCGCCCGGCCATTCCCGCGCCCGGACAGGCGCGGGCCGACTGGCGCATCGTGGTGGACGTCGCGCGCCGCGTCGAGCAGCGGCTGCGGCCCGCGAGCCGTTCGCTGTTCCCCTACGACGATGCCGAGTCGGTGTGGAACGAGCACCGCGAGTCGACGCGCGGCCGCGACCTCGACATCACCGGCCTGAGCTGGGCGCGCATCGAGCGCGACGGCCCGCAGCAGTGGCCGTTCCCCGAAGGCGCCGGCACCGGCGCCGCGCGCCTGTACACCGACGGCCGCTTCGCCACGGCCGACGGCCGCGCGCGCTTCTTCGACGCCGAGGCGAAACTGCCGGCCGAGCCGCGCGACGCACGCTTCCCGTTCTCGCTGACCACCGGCCGCCTGCGCGACCAGTGGCACGGCATGAGCCGCACCGGCACGCTGGGGCGGCTGTTCGGCCACGTCGGCGAGCCGTCGGTCGACCTGTGCGCACAGGACATGGCGCGCCTGAACCTGGGCGACGGCGACCTGGTGCGCGTCACCTCGCGCCGCGGCGAACTCGTGCTGCCGGCGCGCCGCAGCGCCAGCCAGATCTCGGCCCAGGCCTTCATCGCGATGCACTGGGGCAGCGAGGTGCTGACCGGCCGCGGCGACGAGGCCGACCCGTTCGCCGGCATCAACGCGCTGACGACGCCGGCGTACTGCCCCACGTCGCGCCAGCCCGAGCTCAAGCACTGTGCCGTGCGCATCGCGCGGGCGGCCCTGCCCTGGCGCCTGCGCGCGATGGCCTGGCTGCCGCAGGACGAAGCACTGGCGCGGCGCGAGCGCCTGCGGCCGCAACTGGCGCAGTTCGGCTACGCCGCCTGCCTGCCGTTCGGCCGCGAGCCCGACGCCCAGGGCCGCGCCGGCCTGTGGCTGGACATCGCGGACAAGGACGTTCCCGACGACATCGCGCTGAACGCGCTGCGCGCCGAGCTGGGCCTGGAGGCCGCGGCCGTGCTCGACTACCGCGACCCGCGCACCGGCGTGCAGCGCGCGCTGCGCGTGGCGCGCGACGCCGCCGGCGCACAGTGGCTGCAGGGCTTCTGGGTGGCCGGCGGCGACGCGGCCGACGCGGCGCTGGCGGCCTGGTGGCGCGAGACGCTGCAGGGCGATGCGCCGCTGTCGATGCCCGCGCACCGCCTGCTCGCGCCCGGCGCGCGCGAGGGCCGCGCCGACGCCGCGCCGGCCAGCCCGCAGCTGTGCACCTGCTTCAATGTCAGCGTCGCCCAGGTCACCGACGCGCTCGCCGCAGCCTCGGGCGACGCCGGCGCGCGCCTCGCGCAGGCGCAGGACAGGCTGCGCTGCGGCACCAACTGCGGCTCGTGCCTGCCCAGGCTGCGCGGCCTGGCACAGCAGGCCTGCCAACACGACGCCGCCTCCATCGCCACGCCATGACCGCCGCCACGACTCACGCACCGCACCCGGTCCACCTCGTCGGCGCCGGCCCGGGCGACCCCGAGCTGCTCACGCTGAAGGCGCTGCGCGTGCTGCGCCAGGCGAGCGTGATCCTGGTCGACGACCTCGTCGGCGAGCAGGTGCTCGCGGCGGCGCTGGAGGGCATGGCCGCGCCGCCGCGCGTCGTGCGCGTGGGCAAGCGCGGCGGCTGCGTGTCGACGCCGCAGGAGTTCATCGAGAAGCTGATGGTGCGCGAGGCGCTGGCCGGCGAGCGCGTGGTGCGGCTCAAGGGCGGCGACCCGCTGGTGTTCGGCCGCGCCGGCGAGGAGATCGCGGCGCTGCAGGCGGCCGGCGTCGAGGTGGAGATCGTCAACGGCATCACGTCCGGCCTGGCCGCGGCCGGGTCGGCGGGCATCGGCTGGACGGATCGGCGCGCCGGCGCCCAGGGCGTGCTGCTGGTCACCGGCCATGCCGGCCACGGTTGTGCCGAGCCGGACTGGGACGCGATCGCCCGCGTGGCGGCCAGCGGCGTCACGCTGGTCGTCTACATGGGCGTCGCGCGGGCGGAGGCGATCGTCGCCCGGCTGCGCGGGGCGCTGCCGGCCGGGCTGCCCGTGGCGATCGTCCAGCGCGCGTCGGCAACCGACGAAGTGATCGCTCGCACGACGCTGGGCGGGCTGGTGGACACGCTGCGCGACGAGCGGATCGGCAGCCCGGCGATCCTGGTGATCGGCCGGGTCGCCGGGCAAGAGGGCGTCGCCCTTCGCGCAGCGCAGGCGAGCCGGATCCACACCGGAGGCAGCGCTGCGTGATGCGTGGATCCTGCGACTGCGCGCAGGATGACACTGGGCTGCGCAGGATGACGCCTGGCTGCGCAGAATGACACTTGGCTGCGTGCAGGGTGACACCTGGCCGCGCGCGCGATGACACTTGGCTGTTTGCCGGTCCGCCAGTGCACCTGTACGGCATGCCGTCAAGCCGTCATCCTGCGCGCAGCAAAGCGGAGTCGCAGGATCCACCC
>JBJMWE010000187.1:0-9506 GCA_045810285.1 Vitreoscilla sp.
CTCGATGCGACCGGACGGCACGCCCGGCCGAGGGTCGGCGAAGCCCCGCGGCGGCTCCGGAAACGCACGCACGTCATCGGCCGCCAGCAGGATGGGCCGTGCGAAATCGGCGCGAGCTTGCGCAGGGCTGGCGGACTCGCTGCTGCGCACCGGCGCACAGGCAGCGGACGCCAGTGCCAGCAGCCAGATCCATGGACGACGGACGAGCACGCCGGCGGCGCCGGTCAGGCCTGCCCTGACCCGAAGGGCAGGTCGCAGCCCTCCAGCTCCGCCACGAAGCGATAGCCCACGCGATGGTGGGTGCGGATGATCTCGCCGCGCTCATCCCCGAGCACCCTGCGGATCCGGTTGATGGCAACGGTCAGCGAGCTCGGCTGCACGATGCGCTCGCACCAGACGGCGTCGAGGAGTTCATCCATCGACAGCACGCGATCGCGATGTTCGATCAGGTAGACGAGGAGGTCGAACGGCCGCGGCTGGATCTGCTGGCATTGCCCGTCCACGCGCAGCTCGCGCGAAGCCGGTCGGAGCTCGCAGCGTCCGAAGCGCAGCCCCGTCACGGCGACCTTGCGGGTCGGCATCGCGGAAGGGACGGCGACCGGAAGCCGATGGTCGCTGGAGAAGTCGCCTTGGGAAATCTGGAGCATGAGAACCTCGGTGGATCGGCTGACGACAGCGCCGCACGCGACTGTCATGGCGGTGTCCGGGAGCGGTCTTCCCGGCCGGGACGATGTGGCCATCGACATCGTCCCGGAAGGTGATATAGCGCTAAATCAACTGTGGCCGGACGCGGTGGTTGACGGAGACATTGCGTCGGATATTAATTTGGTTCTCGAACGAACAGCCGTAGTGCTTACCCGTGGGCCGTGCGGCGCGTGCTGCGTGCGGGCGGTGCGATCGCGTCACACCGCCCCGTCGCCTCCTGCCGCGTACGTCATATCTTCGTTATGACAGTTCCCGTGTCGGTCAATACGATCGACGCGTCTCCTGCATGTGTGGTGCCGGACGCACGCCATCCTGCGGCCCGGCCGGCAGGAAGCCGTGTCCGGCTCCTTTTTTGCGGCGGGAAGGCGGAGCGTCGCAGGTCACGGGTGGGCTTGCTGCGTCCACGGGCCCCGGTACCACCGGGCACTCGATGGCGCACGTTCCCGTGCCGACCACCATCATTAGTGCGATAAAAATACTAATGAAACGACCCTCGCCATTGCGCTCTTTCACTCTGCGACGGGCCCGTCCGACGAAGCAGCAGCGATAGGTGTTTTCACCGTATTTGTTCGGTCATCGCCCGAACTAGTATTTCCGGGCGGACACGGTTGACCGGCAAACGATGCCAAGGTCATGTCGGTGGCGCACCCGGCCGCAGATCGCGGCCACGGTGCGACGGGGCGCTTCGTCGCGGGCCTGGCAAGCCGGGCAAGCGGCGCCGGTTCCCCACGCGTCCGTGCGACGTCGGGGCGAGATCTCCCGGGCCGAGGCCGATCCTTCGGTTGCCCGCGAGCTCCGCGCCTTCGGCGCGATCGAGCGTGTCGACGCTGCCGCGGGCAGGCGACGCGGGCATTTGAAATGCGGGCAATCGCCGCCAGGAAAACAGGAAAAAACGACATGAGACAAGCGACCATCCTCACCCCGGCTGCGACCCTCGTCGTCGCGTGCAGCGCACTGCTGTCCGCGTGCGGCGGCGATGGCGGATCCTCCGGCACCACGACCCAGTCCATCGACTTCCCCTATCCGGGAACCCGCTACCTGGCCACCGCGGCGGCGCCGCTGTCCGCGACCTCGACGTCCGGACTCGCCGTCACGTTCACCTCGAACACGCCGTCGACCTGCACCGTCAGCGACGGCACCCTGGTGCCGGTGTCCGTCGGCGAGTGCTCGATCACCGCGACGCAGGAGGGCAACGCGGAGTTCGCCAGCGCGCTGCCGGCCCAGCAGCTGTTCAAGATCCTGCCGCACGCCCAGGCGATCACCTTCGCGTCGCCGGGCTTCCAGGCGATCGACGGCACGCCGCCCCCGCTCACGGCGACATCCGATTCGGGCCTGGCGGTTTCATTCGCGTCCGGCACGCCGGATGTCTGCACGGTCAGCGGCACCACGCTGACGCTGGTCTCGCGCGGGCAGTGTTCGATCACGGCCTTGCAGGCCGGAGACGGCAACTACGTGGCGGCCACTCCCGTGACC
Source organism: Vitreoscilla sp. (assembly GCA_045810285.1). Taxonomy (GTDB): domain Bacteria; phylum Pseudomonadota; class Gammaproteobacteria; order Burkholderiales; family Burkholderiaceae_C; genus Scleromatobacter. The sequence goes on from JBJMWE010000187.1 coordinate 2,179, forward strand.
GTCGTCTTCACCGTGGACGACGCACCGCCTCCCGTGCTGACCTTCGCGTCGGGCTACCAGTCGACCACCTCCACCCTCGAAGGCGGCGGCGTCGGCACGTTCGCCGGCAGCAACAAGGACGGCTGGTGGTGCAGCGATCCGAACTGGTGCTCCAGCAGCATCAGCAGCGACGGCAGCAGCTTCACGTTCGCGTATTCGATCCAGCCCAGCGACCCCAACCACCCCAACGCGGATACCTGGATGGGCGCCTACTTCGGCTTCCAGGTCCTCGCGCCCGGTCTCACCGGACTCAGCACCACCGGCGACACCACGACGGGGGTGCAGATCGTCAAGCAGTCGACGCTCAGGTTCCAGCTGGCCGAAGATCCGGTCTGGTTCGGCACCACCAGCAGCAACGCCCACAACGCGGATGTGAAGGTGACGCTGGTGCTCGGACACTTCGCGCTCAAGGCATCGAACAACAACAGCGCGTGCAACGTCGCGCTGCAGGCGGTCATCACCCCGACGGCCGCGAGCGTGCAGGGCTACGAACTTCAACTGGGCGCCTTCTCGGCGGTCTCCGAGAGCTGCGGGCTGGCAGGGTTGACCCCGGCCACCGAGCTGGCGACCTATCCGGTCGTGCAGATGAAGTTCGAGGCGGCCACGGCCAACACCTCGGTGTCCACCACGTCCCCCACCGATCCGAGCTATCCGACGGCGATCACCCTCAGCGGCCCGATCACGTTCCAGTGACGGCCGTCGATGGGCCCGCGGGGAGCGACGTCCGTCGCCCCGCGCGCCGGGTCGACTTCGCTCCAGGCCAACCCCCACGCCCGTCCGCGATCGACGGCGATCGATGACGCGATCGGCCTTTGCTGGACGTGTGCCGGCACCGTCCCCTTCCAGCCTCGTCGAGAGGCCGGCCTCCAGGTCAATTTCCAAAAGGTAGATGAAAATGAGGAGACACTTCAGCAAGTCCGCGTTGTCGGTCGCAGCGGCGCAGGCCCTGCTGCTCTGCGCCGGCGGGGCCGCCGCCCAGACGTCGGCCGCGCCCGCCGCCAAGGCGGCCTCGGCGCCGGCATCCGCGGCCAGCCAGGCGGACAACGTCGGCGAGGTGCAGAGCGTCGTCGTTTCCGGCCAGCGCGCCGCGCTCCAGTCGGCGCAGACGATCAAGCGCAATTCCGAGGACATCGTCGACGGCGTCGTCGCCGAGGAAGCCGGCAAGCTGCCGGACAAGTCGATCACCGAGGTGCTGCAGCGCGTGGTCGGCGTGACGATGGACCGCAACCGGTCGCGCGGCGATCCGGAGCATTTCTCGGTGGAAGGCTCCGGCATCCAGGTGCGCGGCCTGTCGTGGGGCTCGTCCACCCTCAATGGACGCGAATCGTTCTCGGCCGGCTGGCCGGGCCGGGAACTGAGCTGGGGCGACGTTCCTTCGGAACTCATGGCGGCCGTCATCGTGCACAAGAATCCGCCCGCGGAGCTCGTCGAGGGCGGCATCAGTGCACAGGTCGACCTGCGCACGGCGCTGCCCTTCGACTACAAGGGCAGCAAGTCGGTCATCACGCTGTCCGACAACTACAGCGCGCTGGGTCGAAAGCATTCCCCTGCCGTGTCGGGCCTCTACAGCACGCGCTGGAGCAACGACGGCGGCGAGTGGGGGGTCCTGCTGGACCTGTCCCTGAATCGCAACAACACGCACAACGACACGATCCAGCAGGACGCGTTCTTCCCGCGCACCGACCTCGTCGCGGGCCAGACGGTCTGGGTGCCGAAGTCCGCTTCCTGGCGCACCAACATCAGCCAGACGGATCGTGCGGGCGTCTATGCGGCCCTGCAATGGAAGAAGAACGACAAGCAGTCGTCGCTGACGGTCTTCGACTCGGTGTATCGCGACATCAATCTCGAGCATGCGCTGTTCACGGCAGTCGAGAATTCCTACAAGTCGCAGATCAGCAACCCGGTGTACGACAGCAACGGCGTGCTGCAGGCCGGCACGTACACCTACCCGTTCGGCGGCCTCGGCGCGAACAACTTCGTCGCGGGCGGCCTCGGCTTCAACGTCGATACCGGCTATTCGACGAACCACTCCCAGACGCGGGACATCTCGTGGAACTTCAAGTGGGACGTCGATGATCGCTGGGCTTTCCAGAACGATCTCCAGTGGGTTCACGCCACCGACCGCAACCAGAACAGCGTGGTGGCGCTGCAGACCTACGTGCCGAGCATGTCGCTCGACACCCGCGGGTCGGTGCCCCAGTTGGCCTTCGACAAGACGGCGGTCGACTTCCTGGCCGATCCCAAGAACTACTACCTGAACACCGCGATGCCGTCCATCGGCAAGGACACGGCGGATCTGGCCGCCTGGCGGGCCGATGCGGAGTACAAGATCGACGGCCGCTTCCTGCGCAACGTGCGCTTCGGCATGCGCGTGACCAATCGGTCGTCGACCAACGTCAGCGGCAGCGGCAGCGGCTGGTACAGCTTCGCCCAGCCCTGGGGCGTCAAGCAGACCTCCGTTCCGGGCCAGCTGCCCGGCGTGAACGACCCGCTGAGCTGGCAGAGCCGCGGCACGTTCGGCTACTTCAGCGACCCGCGCTATGCGGCGCTGGTGCCGACGCAGACGATCGCCTTCAACAACTTCTTCAACGGCAAGGCCGGTGCGGCTCCGAACCTGGTTGCGCCGAGCCTGGACCTGGTCAAGGGATACCCCGGCACCTACCAGGCCTTCCCGCAGATCCTGCAGATGGAATGCCAGGACGGCAATGCGCTCTATGGCACCAGCAACGACTGCTCGCAGGCGGGCGCGGACTGGAAGGCGATGAGCTTCGACGGCGATCCGTCCAACACCAGCAAGGTCAAGGAACAGACCCAGGCGCTCTACAGCACCTTGCGATTCAGCGACGACGAGCTCAGGTTCCCGATCGAAGGCAATCTCGGCCTGCGGGTGATCCACACGCGGACGGCGGTGCACGGGTATACCGTTCTCACGCCGAGCTCGAACCCGCCGCCCGAGGTGCCGGTGTTCGATGCGATCCACGATCCGCGCGTGACCGTGCGGTCGTATTTCAATTTCCTGCCCAGCCTGAACCTGAAGACGGATCTCACGGAGAAGCTGCAGGCGCGCCTGGCCATGTCGCAAGCCATGTACCGGCCCGGGTTCGGCGACCTGCAGGACTACGAGACCCTCAGCCAGAACGTCAAGAACGAGAACAACGCGATTTCCAGCATCACGTACACCGGAAACACGAAGAACAACGGCAATCCGAGGCTCAAGCCCATCCGGGCCAACAACTACGACGTGAGCCTGGAATGGTATCCGCGCGCCGGCTCGACGCTCACGGCCGACGTGTTCTACAAGCAGCTGAAGGACATCATCCTGCCGTCGGCCCACGTGGAGAGCTATCGCGACGCGGCGGGCAATTCGCAAGGTTTCCTGGTCACCTCGCAGGACAACGTGGCCAAGGGCAGCGTCGGCGGCGTGGAGATCGGCGCCACGACCTACTTCGACCGCCTGCCCGGCATGGAAGGCATGCTGCCCGACTGGCTGAAGGGCTTCGGGGTGTCCACGAACTACACGCATCTGCACAGCACGCAGAAGCTCTACCATCCGTTCGGCCTTCCTTATTGCCCTTCGTCCAACGCGTTCAACAACGGCAACCTCAGCGTCTACGGCTGCGACACCAACGGCCTGCCGTTCCAGTCGCTGCCCATCCAGTACCTGTCCAGGAACGCCTTCAACTTCGCCTTCCTCTACGATGCCGGCCCGCTCTCCGCGCGGCTCGCCTACAGCTGGCGGTCGCGCTTCCTCCAGGGCGTGAACGTCAACGGCACGCAAGGCACCGATGGCACGAGCGCCGATCCGGCGCGCCAGGGCGCCCAGGATGTCGGCTGGGGCCTGCCGACGTGGCAGGAGGCGACGGGCCAATGGGATGCGGGGCTGGACTACAAGGCCACCGACAAGCTCATGTTCTCGCTGAGCGCGACGAACCTGACGGACATCGTGATCCGGCAGACCCAGGAGCAACACATCGGTGCGATGGGCCGGGCGTGGTTCGAGCCGGGCCGCAGCTACCGCGTGAGCGCTCGATACGAGTTCTGAGGACGCGCGCGAGCTGCGCGTGATGAGCGCCGGCGAGGTCGTTGCCCTGCGGATGGATGCCGTGGTTCGCCACGGCGACCTCCCGGCCGATGTCGGGCCGAACCGGCGCTGCCGGCGATGCCGCGGCGCATGCTGCCGCTGCGCGATCTCCCGGGCGAGTCGGTGGCCTGGGGACGGCGCGCAGCGGCGCAGGCCGGCATCGCCTGCGGGTCGACGGCGGCCGCTACACTGCGAAACTGGCGGACGCCGACGCGGTGCAGGTGCCGGCCTGCAGGCTTGGCATCCCGGCGGAAGCGGCGCCCGGCCAGGCGGCGCCCCGCCGCGGGCTCATTTCAAGCCGCGCACGCAGGGAGCGGCGGATCGCCCGTCGATGGCCCGGCGGCCACGTGAAGCGGATGCGCCTGCACGTCGGATCCTGCAGGCGCGGCAGCGGCGCCTGAACCTTGGGCCGCGGCGCGGACACCCCGACGAACCGGGCGGTTCGTCGCTAGGTGTAAACTCCGTTTCATTCGTGCAGCGACCGAACTAACATAAATCGAAAAGCTCCGGCTTGATTCGTCCGTCCCGGCGGGTCGGGTCGTCGATCGTCGGGCCCAAGAACAAACCAAGGGAACAAGCCGTGACAGCCGACTCCGCTGGCCACCAGCAACTGCTCAAGGACATCAATCGCATGTCGCTGGTGCGCCAGCTGTTCGCGCATCCGGGCATGTCGAGGGCGGACCTGGCTGCCGCGGTCGGATTGACCAAGTCCACGGTCAGCACCATCGTGCGCGAACTCATCGAGGAAGGCTGGATGTGCGAACGCGAGGTCGTCGCCACGGGCGACCTGGGCAGGCGGCCGACACCGATGTTCATCGACCAGGAGCGGTTGCTGCTGATCGGAGCCGAAGTCGACATCGAGTCCGCGCGCGTCGTCGCGACGAGCCTGACCGGCGAAGTCGTGGCAAGCGCGACGGCGAACTTCGGTGCCGGCAAGGCGGCCAAGGCCTGCATCGGCGGATTGGCCAATGCCATGCTGACCGTCCGGGCACAGCTCGATTCGAGCAGGCAGCGCGTCGTCGGCATCGGCGTGGGCCTCCCCGGCGGGGTGGACGAGGACACCGGCTTCCTGCATTTCGCGCCGAACCTGGGCTGGCGCGACGTGGCGGTCGGATCCATGTTGCGGGACAAGCTCGCCGGCTCGGCGCTGTCGGGTGTGCCGACCTTCCTGCAGAACGAGGCCGACGTCGCCGCGCTGGGCGAGGTCGAATTCAATCCGTCGATCGCCTCCGATCCGCTGCTGTACCTGAGCATGAACCAGGGTGTCGGCGCCGGCGTGATCTTCAGCGATCGCTTGCTGACCGGCCGGCGCGGGTTCGCGGGCGAGGTCGGCCACATGGTGCTCCACATCAACGGGCCGATGTGCTCGTGCGGACGCCGGGGGTGCGCGGAAGCGCTGATCGGCCCGCGCGCCATCCTCGGTTCGGAGGACGAACATCCGCATCCGCTGCGCGAGATCCGGCGGCTGATGCAGGAGCGGCATCCGGAAACCCTGCGGGCCATCAAGAAGGCGGGCGGGTACCTGGGCGTGCTGCTGCAGAACCTCGCCTCGGCGTACGACCCCGGCTCGATCGTGATCGGTGGACAGATGGCGGAACTCGGCGACGTCTTCCTCCAGCCTGCCCTGCGCACGCTCACCGCGTACGCCGCAGCCGCCAACCTGCCGCCACCGAACGTCCGGAGCTCGCGCTTCGGCCGGGACGCGGTCGCCGTGGGCGCCGCTGCGCTCGTGCGCTACCGTCTCACCCGGCCGCTCATGGGCACGATCGACGGCGAGGCGTCCGTCGAAATGGCCGCCTGAGGCGGCTTTCCCCCTTCCAGCCGTCCTGCTCATCGCGACGTGCCGACGATCGCCTGGATGAGCTCCGGATCCTTCCGGGCGCCGGTGCGGCGGTCGACGAGCGCGCCGACGTCCCACCACATCGGCACCAGGCCATTGCTGCGGATGGCGCCTGTCACATAGCGGGCCCAGTCCCTGATGTACGGCTCGGAACCCGGATATCCGGGCTTGGCGTAGGCACCATATTCGCCGACGATCACGCCCACGCCGTGGTCGACGTAGTGGCGCTTCATCTGGTCGAATTGCCTGTCGACCCAGGGTTCGTCGGCCCAGGGATCCGAGGCGGCCCGATCGGTCGCCCGCTTGCCCCATTGCCACACGGCGCTCTTGGCGTTGATGGTGAAGTTGTAAGGATCGTAGTAGTGGACTTCCATCAGCAGTCGTCCAGGCACGCTGTCTCGTGGAACCGTCGAGAACCGGAGCGCGTTGTCGATGTTCGTGCTGAAGCTCTGGACGACGAGATAGCGCGTGGCGTTGCGGCCACCGGTGGCGCGCACGGTATCGACGAAGGTCTGGTTGAAGGCGTTCTGCACGGCGGCCTGCTCGGGCGTCGGCGGTGCCACGGAGTTCTCCACGCCGACCTCGTTGCTGCCGGCGAACAGCAGCTGATCGTCATCGTCCTTGAAGGCCGTCGCGATCTGGCGCCAGTAGGCAGCCAGCTGCGCCTCGATGGCCGCCTGGCGGTCCTCGGTGGGATGGTTCATCCAGCCGCCGTCCCAATGCGTATTGATCATCACGTAGAGGCCGGCGCGCCGCGCCTGGTCGACGACCTCCTTCACGTGGGCCATCCACGCGGCATCGATGTGGTGTTGCGGATCTTCGTAGGGCCGCCAGGCCACGGGGATTCGAACGCTGCGAAACCCGGCGGCCTTGTAGCCGTCCATCAAGGCTTGCGACGGCTTCGGATTGCCCCACGCCGTCTCGTCGGGCAGGGCCTCCAGCGTGTTGCCCAGGTTGATGCCGGGGGTCATGCGTGCGCAGAGCTCGGCGATGCTCGATGGCGGCGGCTGCGTCACGAGGGGGCGGGCGATCTCCGGCGTGGCGGCGCAGCCGGCCAGCAGCGCGATCACGATGGCGACGAGCGCTCGGGAGCGGCCCGTCGCGCAGGCCTGTCGGGTCAGCGCTATTGCCATCGGGGACTCACGGGCGGGCCGGTGCGCTGACGACGAGCACGGCCCTGGGCGGCAGTTCCAGCGTCAATCCTTCGGGACCGCTGCGGGCCGAGAACGGCGCGGGCTCGATGGCGTGCGGCCGGTCGAACGTGTTGTGCGCATCCATCGCTGCGGCGGTCAGGATGCTTCCGCGGAACTCGCCCTTGAGGTTCGTGCGGACATACGCCGGCCTCTCCGGATCGAGGTTGACGAGCGC
>JBJMWE010000188.1:0-14329 GCA_045810285.1 Vitreoscilla sp.
CGAGCAGCCGCACGCGCTGGGCGCACGCCATCCCGAGCTGTTCGCGCTGCTGCGGGACTACTACCGCGTCGATCCGCGCGAGTGGCACGCGGCGCCGCACTGACGCTCGACGTCGACGCAGGCTGCAATCAGGCGCAGCCCGAGACGGTCATCATGCGCAGCCCAGGACGGTCATCATGCGCAGCCCAAGACAGTCATCATGCGCAGCCCAGGACAGTCATCCGGCCAAGACGGTCATCCTGCGCGCAGTCGCAGGATCCACCTCCGCCATGCCACTTCCCAGCCCAAAATGGATCCTGCGACTCCGCGCAGGATGACACGGGAGAGCGCGGCGCGGTGACGCCTCGTGTCGCGGACGCCTCGTCTCTCCAACGCCTCGTTTCTCCAACGCCTTCCAGAGGCCCGATCCGGAGGCGGTCGATGACAGGCAGCGCAACACAGCATTCGAATCGTTTGGATCATCGCGACGCCCGCGCGGTCCACACTTCTCCTCACGCCGTCAGCGGCATCGCTGACTGAAAACCGGAGAAACGCTTCATGCTCACGCTTCGCAAGGCCCAGGATCGCGGTCACGCCGACCACGGCTGGCTCAACAGCTTCCACAGCTTCTCGTTCGCCGACTACCACGACCCCGCGCACATGGGCTTCGGCAACCTGCGCGTGGTCAACGACGACACCGTCGCCCCGGGCAGCGGCTTCGGCACGCACGGCCATCGCGACATGGAGATCATCAGCTACGTGCTGGACGGCGCCCTCGCCCACCAGGATTCCATGGGCAACGGGACGGCCGGCGGCGCCAACGCCGGCGTGATCCGGCCCGGCGACGTGCAGCGCATGACCGCCGGCACCGGCGTGCGCCACAGCGAGTTCAACCACTCGAAGGACACGCCCACGCACTTCCTGCAGCTGTGGATCCTGCCCGAGCGCGGCGGGCTGGCGCCGGGCTACGAGCAGGTCAGCGTGCCCGAGGCGAGCAAGCGCGGCCGGCTGGCACTCGTCGGCTCGCCCGACAAGGTGCCGGGGGCCGTCACGCTCAATGCCGACGCGCGCCTGTATGCCGGCCTGTTCGACGGCGCCGAGCGCCAGGAGCTGCCGCTGCCCGCGGGCCGGCTGACCTACGTGCACGTGGCGCGCGGCAGCCTGCGCGTCAACGGCCAGCCGCTGGGCGCCGGCGACGCGGCCAAGATCCGCGACGAGGCGGTGCTGGTGCTCGAAGGAGGCGACGGCGCCGAAGTCCTCGTGTTCGACCTCAAGCCCTGAGGGCGCGCCGGGCGCGTCCGCGCGGGAGCGGACGCTTCCGTTCGCGCGCCCGATCCGCTGGCTTGATCCGAGAAGAAGACGGGGGCGCGCCGTCTGCATGAGAATGGTGCTCGAACCCACCAGGCCCCTCGCATGACCACGCCTCCGAAGCGCGCCTACGGCGCCAACACCCGCCTGCTCCACGCCGACCGCCTCGGCGGCGTCGAGCACGGCGCGATCCACAAGCCGCTGCATGTATCGGCGGCCTTCAACTATCCGACGGCACGCGACCTGGTCGAGGTGTTCCAGGGCAACCAGCCGGGCCACGTCTACGCCCGCCAGGGCAATCCGACCGTCAACGCCCTCGAGGCCAAGGTGAGCCTGCTGGAGGACGCCAAGGGCACGGCCACGTTCGCCACCGGCATGGCGGCCATCTCGGCGGTGTTCCTGGCGCTGCTGCGCGCGGGCGACCACCTCGTCTGCACGCGCTTCCTGTTCGGCAACACCAACAGCCTGGCGCAGACGCTGCAGGCGCTCGGCGTGGCCGTCACGTTCGTCGACGCGACGGCGGCCGACAACGTGCGCGCCGCGATCACGCCGGCCACGCGCATGGTGTTCGTCGAGACCATCGCGAACCCGGTGACGCAGGTGGCCGACCTCGAAGGCATCGGGCAGGCCTGCAAGGACGCCGGCCTCCTGTATGTCGTCGACGGCACGCTCACCACGCCGCTGCTGCTGCGGGGCCGCGAGGTCGGCGCCGGCCTGGTCGTGCACTCGCTGAGCAAGAGCATCGGCGGCCACGGCAACGCCCTCGGCGGCGCGGTCGTCGACACCGGCCTGTTCGACTGGACGACCTACGCCAACATCCTGCCGCCCTACCGGAAGGGCCCGGCCGACAAGTGGGGCCTGCTGCAGATCAGGAAGAAGGGCCTGCGCGACATGGGCGGCACGCTGCGCGCCGAGGACGCACACCGCATCGCCGTCGGCGCCGAGACGCTGCAGCTGCGCCTGCGCCGCGTCTGCGACAACGCGCTGGCACTGGCGCAGTGGCTGGAGGCCCAGCCGGCGATCGGCCGCGTGCACTACCCCGGCCTCGCCAGCCACGCGCAGCACGAGCGCGCGGCGCGGCTGTTCAAGGGCGACTTCGGCCTGCTCATGAGCTTCGAGCTGCGCGAGGGCATCGACACGCTCGCCTTCCTCGACGCGCTGCAGCTGGTCATCGTCTCCAGCCACCTGGCCGACAACCGCACCCTCGCGATCCCGGTCGCGCAGACGATCTACTTCGAAATGGGCCCCGAGCGCCGCGCCGAGATGGGCATCGGCGAGGGGCTGATCCGCCTGTCGGTGGGCATCGAGGACATCGCCGACCTGATCGACGACTTCTCGCGGGCGCTGGAGACGGTCGCGCGCTGACCAGGCGTCTGCCGCGCCGACTCCTCAGGCCGCGCTGCGCTCCAGCGGCGCCACCAGCCGCAGGCGCGAGACGTCGCGGCCCGGCGGCGCGCCGAACATCCGGCTGTACTCGCGGCTGAACTGCGACGCGCTGTCGTAGCCGACGGCGTAGCCGACCGCCGCCACGTCGCCCGCGTCGGCCATCAGGCGGGCGCGCGCCTCCTGCAGCCGGATCTGCTTCTGGTACTGGATCGGCGTCATCGCCGTCACGGCCCGGAAGTGGCGATGGAAGGACGATTCGCTCATCGTCGCGACCTGCGCCAGCTGCTCGACGCTCAGCGCCTGCGCGTAGTGCTGGCGGATGTGGCGGATGGCATGGCTCACCTGCGCGAGCCGGCTGTCGGCCAGGCCGATCTGGCGCACCCGTCCGCCCTGCGGCCCGCACAGCAGGCGCCACAGGATCTCGCGCTCGACCAGCGGCCGCAGCACGGGCGCGTCGCGCGGGGCGTCGAGCAGGCGCAGCAGCCGCACCATCGCCTCCACCAGCGCCAGCGGTGCGGCGTGCACGCCCATGCCGCAGGGCGGGACCGCGAGCTCGTCGATGCCGGGCGTGTCCAGCAGCAGCGACGCGATCGTGCCCGGGTTCAGCGACAGCCCGCAGGCCAGGTAGGGCACGTCCGCGCTGGCGCGCACGATGCGGCTGGCGATCGGCAGGTCGACGGACGTGACGACGAAGTCGCCCTCGCTGTACTCGAAGACGCGGTCGCCCACGATCGTGCGCTTGGCGCCCTGCACGACCAGCCCGAGGCTGGGTTCGGTCACGCAGTGGATGGCCTCGGTGGGCACGCGCGAGATCGTCGCGCGCACGCCCGCGAGCACGGTGGCGGGTACGCCCGGGCGCGCGTGACGCGCGACCAGTGCGTTCAGTTCGGACAGCGGTTCGGCCATGACGCCATTGGAGCGCGGCGACACGGCCAGCGCAACCCACGGGTGCATGGAATCCGCACGCTTGGCAGGATCGTGCAATCAATTGGCAGCCTGGTGCTACCGCCCGGCGGGGTGCCGGACGCAACATGGAGGCCTTCGCAACGAAAGGATCCAACATGAGCAAGACCTGGTTCATCACGGGTGCCACCCGCGGCCTCGGCGCCGACATCGCCGCCGCCGCGCTGAAGGCGGGCGACCGCGTCGTCGCCACCGGGCGCCAGCGCGCCGCCGTCAGCGACCGGCTCGGGCCGGACACCGATCGCCTGCTGTCGCTGTCGCTCGACGTGGGCGATGCCGCGCAGGCGCAGGCCGCGGTCGCCGCCGCCGTCGAGCGCTTCGGCGCGATCGACGTGCTCGTCAACAACGCGGGCTACGGCCACATCGGCTTCTTCGAGGAATCGACGGCCGCGGACGTCGAGGCCCAGTTCGCCACCAACGTGTTCGGCCTGCTCAACGTCACGCGCGCGGCGTTGCCGGCGATGCGCGCGGCGCGGCGCGGGCACGTCTTCAACCTGTCGTCGACGGCCGGCATCCGCGGCATCGCGGCGGGCTCCCTGTACTGCGCGACCAAGTTCGCCGTCGAGGGCTTCTCGGAGTCCCTGGCGCACGAACTGGCCCCGTTCGGCATCCACGTGACGATCGTCGAGCCGGGGCCGTTCCGCACCGACTTCCTGACGCCCGAGTCGCTGAAGTTCGCCGCCACCGAAGTGGCCGACTACGACGCCCGCCGCGCCGAGATGCGTGCGAGTTTCGAGCAACGCAACGGCAAGCAGGCCGGCGACCCGGTCCGTCTGGCCGCCGCCATCGTGACCCTGGCCAACGAGGCCGCCCCGCCGCTGCGCTTCGCCGCCGGCGCCATGGCCGTGCAGGCGATGGACGCCAAGGTCGTGGCCATGAAGACGGAGCTCGATCGCTGGCGCGAGTTGGGCATCGGCACCGACTACCCCGCATGAAAGCGTAGCGCGGGTCGTTCGACGGCATGCGTGGCGAACGGCGGGTTACGCCTTCGGCTAACCCGCCCTACGAATGCAGGACATGGCGGCGCATGAACCGTAGGGCGGGGCTGACCCGCCCCACGAATGCGGGACATGGCGGCGCGTGAGCCGTAGGGCGGGGCTGAGCCGCCCCACGAATGCAGGACATGGCGGCGCGTGAGCCGTAGGGCGGGTTAGCCGCAGGCGTAACCCGCCATTGCACCGCCGCCGATCAATCGGCCAGCAACTGGCGCAACACGTACGGCAGGATGCCGCCGTGCGCGTAGTAGTCCACCTCGATGGGCGTGTCGATGCGCAGCACCAGCGGCACCTTCTGGCTCTTGCCGTCGGCGCGGTGGATCGTCAGCGTGGCCTCGGACTGCGGCGTGATCGGGGTCGGCAGGTCGATGTCGATCGTCTCGTTGCCGGTCACGTCGAGGCTGGACCAGGTGACGCCCGCCTTGAACTGCAGCGGCAGCACGCCCATGCCCACCAGGTTGTTGCGGTGGATGCGCTCGAAGCTGCGCGCGACGACCGCCTTGATGCCCAGCAGCTGCGTGCCCTTGGCCGCCCAGTCGCGGCTGGAGCCGGTGCCGTATTCCTCGCCGGCGAAGACGACCGTCGGGATGCCGTGCGCCTGGTAGCCCATCGCGGCGTCGTAGATCGACACGGGCTTGGAGCTGTCGGCCGGCAGCTCGGCGGTGGCCGGACCCTGGTAGATCGTGTAGCCGCCCTCGACGCGGCCGCCGTCGGGGCGCGCGGGCAGCATCAGGTTCTTGATGCGCACGTTGGCGAAGGTGCCGCGCATCATCACCTCGTGGTTGCCGCGGCGCGAGCCGTACGAGTTGAAGTCGGCCGGCAGCACGCCGTTGGCCTGCAGGTAGCGGCCCGCGGGCGAGTCCGACTTGATGGAGCCGGCCGGCGAGATGTGGTCGGTGGTGATCGAGTCGCCGAACAGCGCCATGATGCGCGCGCCCTTGACCGACGTCGCGGCCGCCTTTGGAACCTGCGTGAAGCCGTCGAAGAACGGCGGACGCGCGATGTAGGTGCTCCTGGGCCAGTCGTAGACCTGTCCCGTGACGCCCGTGATGTCGTTCCACAGCGGGCCCGGGTTGCTCTTGACCTGCGCGTAGTTGGCGCGGAAGGCGTCGGCGTCCATCGCGAACTTCATCAGGTCGTAGACCTCCTGCGAGGTCGGCCAGATGTCGCCCAGCCAGACATCCTTGCCGCCCGTGCCCTGGCCCACCGGCTGCGTCATCAGGTCGACCTTGACGTTGCCGGCGATGGCGTAGGCCAGCACCAGCGGCGGGCTGGCGAGGAAGTTGGCCTTCAGGTTCGGGTGGATGCGCGCCTCGAAGTTGCGGTTGCCCGAGAGCACCGCCACGGCCACGAGGTCGTTCTCGACGATGGCCTGGTTGATCTCGGGCGTCAGGTCGCCGGCGTTGCCGATGCAGGTGGTGCAGCCGTAGGCGGCCACGTCGAAGCCGAGCTGCTCGAGCGCCGGCAGCAGGCCGGCCTTCTGCAGGTACTCGGTGACGATGCGCGAGCCGGGCGCCAGCGAGGTCTTGATGTGCGGCTTGACGCGCAGCCCCGCCGCGACGGCCTTCTTCGCGAGCAGGCCCGCGGCCAGCATCACGCTCGGGTTGCTGGTGTTGGTGCAGCTGGTGATGGCGGCGATCAGCACGTCGCCGTGCCCGATCTCCACGCCGCCGGACGTGACCGCGCGCCGCGAGACGGCCTCGGGCGGCAGGTTGTAGCCGTTGTCGGCAGCGGGGGTGGCCAGCAGCTCGTCGAACTTCCTGGACAGGGCGCCGATCTCGATGCGATCCTGCGGCCGCTTCGGGCCGGCCAGGCTGGGCGCGACGGTGCCGAGGTCGAGCGTGAGCACCTCGCTGTAGTCGATCGAGCCGCTGGCCGGCGTGCCGAACAGCCCCTGGGCGCGGAAGTACGCCTCGAAGGCCTCGATCTCCGCGGCCGTGCGGCCGGTGCCGCGCAGGTAGTCGACCGTCTTGTCGTCCACCGCGAAGAAGCCCATGGTGGCGCCGTACTCGGGCGCCATGTTGGCCAGCGTCGCGCGGTCGGGCACCGACAGCGAGGCCACGCCGGCCCCGTGGAACTCCACGAACTTGCCCACCACCTTGGCCTTGCGCAGCTGCTCGGTGACGGTGAGCACCAGGTCGGTGGCGGTGACGCCCTCGCGCAGCTGGCCCGTGAACTCGAAGCCCACCACGTCGGGCGTGAGGAAGTAGACCGGCTGGCCCAGCATCGCGGCCTCGGCCTCGATGCCGCCCACGCCCCAGCCGACCACGCCCAGGCCGTTGATCATCGTGGTGTGGCTGTCGGTGCCCACCAGGGTGTCGGGGTAGTAGACCGGCGGCTTGCCGTCGCCGCTGTCCGCCTTGTGCACGCCGCGCGCCAGGTACTCGAGGTTGACCTGGTGGACGATGCCGAAGCCGGGGGGCACGACGCCGAAGGTGTCGAACGCCTGCATGCCCCACTTCATGAACTTGTAGCGCTCGTTGTTGCGCTGGAACTCGATCTTCATGTTGATGTCGAGCGAGTTCTTGTGCGCGTAGTCGTCGATCATCACGCTGTGGTCGACGACGAGATCCACCGGCACGAGCGGCTCGATGGTCTTGGGGTTCTTGCCCTGGTTGGCGGCCTCGGTGCGCATGGCGGCGAGGTCGCACAGCAGCGGCACGCCGGTGAAATCCTGCAGCACCACGCGGGCGACGACGAACGGGATCTCCTCGCTGCGCTCGCCGTTGGGCGCCCAGCTGGCGAGCTGGCGCACGTGCTCGGGCGTGACGAGCCGGCCGTCGCAATGGCGCAGCACCGCCTCCAGCACGATGCGGATCGACACCGGGAGCCTCGAGACCTGCGGCAGCTCGGCCGCCAGCGCGGGCAGCGAGTGGAAGCGGAAGGCGGCGCCCGAGGGCATCTTGAACGTCTGCAGGGTGTGCGCGAACGGCGCGTTGGCGGCCAGGGCCATGTGTTCTCCTCGCGGTCGGGGGACCGGTGAATGGGGCGACGGGGATCCTGAACCGGACATGTTGCCCCATTCGACATATCCGATCCATGACCACGGGTGAGTGCCTGCGGCTTTTACTCGGGTTCGCGCCCGGCGGCGTCTCGTTCCGTCAGCTCGACAGCCTCAGAACCTGTGAATGAATCCGGCGCGCTCGAGCGACGCGTCAAAACGGGGCCGATCAAGGCGCACAGCACAGCCGTAGCCCGGGCTACGGCGAGCATTTGCAACGCAGAGCGGGCCCGTTTTGACGTGGCGAGCGGGCGTGTCGGATTCGTTCACGGGTTCTTCAGGCGTCCACCTTGCCCCGCCCTGCCTTCACGGCCGAGCGCACGCTCTTGGCCTCGAGCCGGCGGCGCTTGGACCCGAGCGTCGGGCGGGTCGGGCGGCGCTTGACGGGCGGCTTCTCGACCGAGGCGACGAGCTCGGCCAGCCGCTGCAGCGCCTCGCTGCGGTTCATGTCCTGGCTGCGGTGCGCCTGCGCCTTGATGACGACCACGCCTTCGTCGGTGATGCGGTGGTCGCGCAGCGCCAGCAGCCGCGCCTTCACGTCCGCGGGCAGCGACGACGCGTGGACGTCGAAGCGCAGGTGAACGGCCGAGGACACCTTGTTGACGTTCTGGCCGCCGGCGCCCTGGGCGCGGATCGCCGTGATCTCGACTTCGTCGGGGGCGATGGCGATGGGCATGGCGGCATTGTGCCGCCCGCCGCGCCGCGCTCGCTCAGAGCTTGGCCGCGCCCGTGTTGACGGTCGCCCACATGTTGGCCCCGTCGAACGCCAGGTAGTTCGGGCCGGTGCCCGGCGGCACGAAGGTGCCGACGACGGCGCCCGTGGACGCCAGGATCTTGGTCACGGTGTGGTCGGTGCCGTTGGCAGTCCAGACATGGGCGCCGTCGAAGGCGGCGGCGTAGGCGCCGTTGCCCACGGGCGTCGTGCCCAGCACCACGCCGTCGCTGGCGCGCAGGCGCGTGGCCGTGCTGCCGCCGACGGCCCAGATGTTGCTGCCGTCGAAGGCGACGCCGTTGACGGCACCGACGCTGTACGTGCCGATCGTGGCGCCCGTGGCGGCCGACAGCCGCGAGACCGTGCCCGAACCCGAGTTCGCGACCCAGATGCACGTGCCGTCGAAGGCGACGCTCAGCGGGTTGGCACCCACGGCGTAGGTGCCCGCCAGCGTGCCGTTCGACGCGCGGATCCTGCTGACGCTGGCGCCGTAGTAGTTGGCGATCCACAGGAAGTTGCCGTCGTAGGCGA
Source organism: Vitreoscilla sp. (assembly GCA_045810285.1). Taxonomy (GTDB): domain Bacteria; phylum Pseudomonadota; class Gammaproteobacteria; order Burkholderiales; family Burkholderiaceae_C; genus Scleromatobacter. Next base: position 8,876 of record JBJMWE010000188.1, read on the forward strand.
TGCCCGTGGGTGCCGCGCCGGTGGCGTAGGTGCCCTGCAGGGCGCCGTCGCTGGCCCGGATCTTCGACACGGTCTTGGCCGACTGGTTGGTCACCCACACATTGGCGCCGTCGAACGCGACCTGGGTCGGCAGGCCGCCCGTCGGATAGCTGCCCAGCACCGCCCCGTCGGCCGCGCGGATCTTGGTGACGGCGTTGGCGGACTGCGAGGTCACCCACATGTGCTCGCCGTCGAAGGCGATGCCCAGCGCATTGGTGACGGGCACCACCGCTTGCGAGCCGGTGGACGGATACCACCGCAGCAGCGCGACCTGCGCGGGGTTGGCGGACTGGGCGAAGGTGGCCGAGGCGACGACGGACAAGGCCGCGGCGAGCGCGGCACGCTGGATGACGTTCATTGGGAACTCCCTGAAGTTGGAATGGCGGCGGCGCCGTTCTCCGACGTCCGCCGTGCCCTCATTCCAACTCGGCAGAAGCCCACCAGATGAGCGACTCCGAGCCGGCCGCGCGCTCAGTCGGGGCGCGTGGCCGGGACGTCGCGGCGGGCGCGCGGCGCGGGCATGCGCACCACCGCGCCGCCATCGAGCGCGCGCGCCCGCAGCTGGCCGCAGCCGCCTTCCACGTCCTGCCCGGCCGACTGGCGCAGCTTGGTCAGCACGCCGCGCGCGTGCAGCGTGCGCGCGATGGCGGCGGCCTTTTCGGGCGCCGGGCGCGCGAAGCCCAGGCCCTCGTTGGTGTTGTACGGGATCATGTTCATGAGCGCGTACTTGCCCTTGAGCAGGCGCACGATGCCGTCGATCTCGTCGTCGCCGTCGTTGACGCCGTCCAGCAGCGTCCACTGGTACTGGATCGGGTATCCGGTGGCCCGGGCGTAGCGCTCGCCGGCCTCCACCAGTTCCTCGGGCGTGATGCGCGGCGCGCGCGGGAGGAGCTCGCGGCGCAGCGCGTCCTTGGTGGAATGCAGCGACAGCGCCAGCGCCGGCTTGACCGGCCCTCGCGGCAGGCGCTCGAACACGCGCGGGTCGCCGACGGTGGAGAAGACCAGGTTCTTGTGTCCGATGCCGCCCAGCGTGCCGAGGACGTCGATCGCCTCCATCACGTTGTCGAGGTTATGCGCGGGCTCGCCCATGCCCATGAAGACGACCTTCTTGACGAAGCGCTTCGAGCGGGCCAGCGCCACCTGCGCGACGATCTCGGCGCTGCCCACCTGGCGCAGCAGGCCGTCGCGTCCGGTCATGCAGAACAGGCAGCCGACGGCGCAGCCCACCTGCGTGGACACGCACAGGCCGTCGCGCGGCAGCAGCACGCTCTCGACCGTCTGGCCGTCGGCCAGGCCCACCAGCAGGCGCGCCGAGCCGTCCTCGCCCGGATGCTCGGAGCGCAGGGTGGCCAGGCCGGCGAGTTCGGCCGTGAGGGCGGGCAGCGCATCGCGCACGGCCAGGGGCATGAAGTCGGACAGGCGCCGCTTGCCGGCGTCCTGCGGCTGCGCGTTGACCCACTGGCGCAGCACGCGCGCCTCGTGCCCGGGCGCGGCGCCGAGCGCGCGCAGGCGAGAACGGATCGCGCCCACGCTCCGCCCGTCGCTGCCTCCCGAGGGGGCGTCCGGTTCGGGTCGGGCGCGCTCCTCGCTTCCCGAAGGCTTGGATGGTTCGCTTCGCGAAGAGGTCATTGCAGGGCCGGGGCACGGCGGTCAAGGGCGAAACGCCGATTTTCCGTCATCCGCGCCCCGGCGCGCGCCGCGCGTCACGCACGGGCGTGCGAAACGACAGCGACCGCGGCCAAGGCCGCGCGCACCCGCCTCAGTGCGCCGGGCCGACCAGCGAGCGCTGGACCCAGCCGCTGAAGTTGGAGGAATCGACCTGCACGAAGCCGTTCTTCTGGTCGCCGCTGGCGATGAGCTCGTCCGTCTTCGACAGGCTGCCCAGCACCTTGCTGTCCTTGGACGGACCGGCATAGACCTTCACGTTGGCGATGCGCGCCATCAGGATCTCGCCGGCCTTGGCCGGGGCGCCGGCGCGCGTGGAATTGCCGGCGTTGACGTCGCCCGCGTCGCTGTGCGTCTTGATCAGCGACGGGTTGTCGCGGATCGCCACGACGATGTGGTTCCAGTTGTCGAGCAGGCTGGCCGCGATGACCTTGCCCTCGGGCGTGTTCGTGTAGCCGTTGGCCGCCCCGAAGGCGGCGCCCGTCCAGCCCCAGCCGCCGATGTCGAAGTCGGTCTTGGTGGCCTTGCCCTCGGCCGAGGCCACCTGGATGCTGGAACGCACGTCGGCGACCACCAGGCTGGTGGACGCCTCCTTGAACTTCAGCCCGCCGGCGACGCCGCCCAGGCCGAACTTGCTCAGGAGGCCGCCCGCCAGCGCGCCGCCGACACCGCCCGTGTTGTTGGCGGCGATCTGCACCGCGGGCGTCATCACGAAGTCGGCCGCCTGCATCTGGCCCTTGCCGATGTTGGATTCGCCGCGCAGCTCACCGCCCTCGGCGAGCGAGCGCTCCTGCTGGATGTTCTGCATGGCCACGCCGCGCTCGACGACGTCGAAGCAGCCCGATTGCTGCACCATCATGCGCAGCAGCTGCTCGGGCGAGCCGAGCTGGTACGCGGAGAGGTAGCTCCACCCGCCATGCGGCTCGGCGACGGCCATCACGCCCAGCTTGCGGCTGCACTTCTCGACGCTGGAGTCGGCAGCATGCGCGGCACCCGCGCAAAGCAGCAGGACGGCGGACACGGCGGCCGAGGCCGGGGCGATTCTTCTCATTGAAACTTTCCTCCAGTGGGCGGACACGCGCTTGCGGCGTCCTGAACGGTGCCCGAAATTGTGCCGTCCGGCCCGGGCCGGGGCACTCCCCCCGGAGGGGGATTTCGTGGGGATTGACTAAAACAGCCGAGCAGGAGTGCTAAGGTAGGCGCCCCATCCGGGCTAACCCCGAGTTACATCGCATCGGCGTTGGGCGCCGTGTTTTTTTGTACGCTTGCAGCTTGCCCGCCGCGGCCGCTCCGGCCTGCCCGTCCCTTTCCCGTTCCCATGCGTCCCTCCCTCGACATCGACCCCGAGCGCATCAAGCGCTGGACGATCGCCGTGCTCCTGGCGGGCCTGGCGCTGGCGATGCAATGGTCGGTCCGGCCCTGGGTCGGTAACAAGATCCCGTTCCTGTTCTTCCTGCCGGCGATCGTCGCCATCGCCGCCCGCTGCGGGCGGCTGGCGGGTTTCTTCGCGACGGGCGTGGGCTTCGCCAGCGCGGTGGTCTGGCTCGCGCCGCCCGGGCGCTGGTGGGTGGTGGGCGCCACCGACGAACTGTCGCTGCTGATCTACCTTGTCCTGGGCGCGCTGCTGGCTGCCGTCGGCGCGCGCCTGCGCATGACCAGCGCACGCGCGTCGGCCGCGGAACAGCGCCTCGTGCTGGCCGGCGAGGACACCGGCATCGGCATCTTCGACCTCGACCTGGCCACCCGCACCGTCTACCTCTCGCCGGCGCTGGCGCTGCTGGCCCGCGTCGACACGACGGACGGCGCCGTGGCCCTCGACGACGTGATGGGGCGCATGCCGCCCGAGGTCGCGCGCGAGGCCCGGGCGATGGTGGTGCGCAAGCTCTCCGAGCGCGCCGCGGGCTACGAGCGCGAGGTGCGCCTGAACCTGCCGGACGGCCGCGAGCGCTGGCTGATGCTGCGTGTGCACATCGTGTGGTCGGGCGACCGCGCGACGCACCTGCGCGGCGCGTGCATCGACATCACCGAGCGGCGCGCCGTCGACGACCTGCTGGGCCGCACCCAGGCCGAACTGGGCCAGCAGGTGGCCGACCTGCACCGCCTGCACGAGCTCACCAGCCGGCTGCTGGACACGCGCACCCTCACCGACCAGCTGCACATGATCCTGGTGGCGGTGGCCGACTTCCACAATGCGCGCCGCGGCCTGCTCACGCTGTTCGACGCCGGCTCGGGCACCCTGGGCCTGGCCACCAGCATCGGCTTCACGCCGGACGCCGTCGCGCGCCTGATGCAGACGCGCGGCATCGACGGCGCCTGCGCGATCTGCTGCGCGCAGCGCGAACGCATCGTGGTGGACGACATCGACGTCGACGGCGTCGACCCCGCGCTGCGCACGCTGGCGAGCGAGGAGGGCTTCCGCGCCGTGCACGCGATCCCGCTGATCGGGCAGGACGGCGACGTCATCGGCGCCATCTCCGTGCACCTGGACGCACCGCACGTGCCCACGGAGCGCGAGCGCGCGCTGGCCGACATCTGCGCGCGCAAGGGCGCCAACTTCATCGAGCGCGCGCAGGCCCACGCCGCCTACGAGGAATCGCAGGGCCGCTTCCAGGCGGTGCTCGACGCCTCGGCGGTGCCGTTCGTCATCCTGTCGCCGGTGCGCGAGGACGCCAGCGGCCGCGTCGTCGATTTCGAGTGGACCTACGTCAACGCCGCCGCCGCCGACGCGCTGCACCGGCCCGCCGGGGTGTTCGAGGGCCGGCGCGTGCAGGAGGTGCTGCCCTCGCGCTGGGCCACCAGCGAATCGTTCGCGCGCTACGTGCAGGTCATCGAGCAGCAGCAGACGCTCGACTTCGAGACGCGCGTGTTCTTCGAGCACCACGAGCAGTGGTTCCGCTGCGTGGCCTCGCCCCTGCGCGGAGGCGTCGCGGTCTGGTTCAACGACATCACCACGCGCAAGAACGACGAGCGCTCGTTGCAGGAGGCCGACCGCCGCAAGGACGAGTTCCTCGCCACGCTGGCGCACGAGCTGCGCAATCCGCTCGCGCCCATCCGCCAGGCCGCGATGATCTCGCGCCTGCCGCAGGCCACCGAGGCGCAGAAGCTCTGGAGCCACGACGTCATCGAGCGCCAGGTGCGCCACATGGCGCTGCTGCTGGACGACCTGCTGGACGTCTCGCGCATCACGCGCGGGCGCCTCGCGCTGCGGCGCGGCAGCAATGCGCTGCACGAGATGCTCGAGGCGGCGGTCGAGACCGCGCGCCCGCTGATCGACTCGCGTCACCACGCGCTGGAGGTGGTGCTGCCGCAGGCCCCGATCGTGATGCAGGCCGACCCGCTGCGCGTCTCGCAGATCGTCGCCAACCTGCTCACCAACGCCGCCAAGTACACCGATCCCAACGGGCGCATCCGGCTGCTCGCCGCGCTCGACGCCGACGACATCGTCATCGAGGTCAGCGACAACGGCATCGGCATCGCGCCGGAGTCGCTGCCCGAGGTGTTCGACATGTTCACGCAGCTGCGCGGCACCGGCGACCGCGCCAGCGGGCTGGGCATCGGCCTGGCGCTGGTGCTGCGGCACGAGGGGCACGCGGTCCAGGTGGCGCACACTGGGCCGGAGGCGCTGGAACTGGCCGGGCGGGAGTCGGCCGACGTGGTGCTGTTGGACATCGGCATGCCGGGCATGGACGGCTACGAAGTCGCCCGCCGCATCCGCCAGAGCCCCGAGCACCGGAACGTCCGCCTGATCGC
>JBJMWE010000189.1:0-7724 GCA_045810285.1 Vitreoscilla sp.
AGCGCGCCGCCTGGCACGCGGCATCACGCACGCTGTTCATCGCGGACCTGCACCTGGGCAAGTCCGCGAGCTTTCGCGCGCAGGGGCTGCCGGTGCCGTCGGGCACCACGCAGGACAACCTCCGTCGCCTTGCCGCGCTGGCGCAGCGGCACGACGCCGCCCGCATCGTGTTCCTGGGCGACCTGCTGCACTCGCGGCATGCGCAGCGCGCGCGGGCCATAGCGCCCCTGCAGGCCTGGCGCGACGCGCATGCCGCGCTGCGCTGCGTCCTCGTGCGCGGCAACCACGACACGCACGCCGGCGACCCGCCGCCGTCGCTGCGCTTCGAGATCGTCGACGAGCCCTGGCCCGTGGACGGCGCGCCGGGGCTCGCCGCCTGCCACCATCCCCGCCAGGTGCCCGGCGCCGCGGTGCTGGCCGGCCACTGGCACCCGGCCGTGACCCTGCGCGGGCCGGCGCGCGACGTCGAGCGGCTCGCATGCTTCTGCCACGTCGCCGGCCACGGCGACGACGTGCTGGTGCTGCCCGCCTTCGGCGCGTTCACCGGCAGCAGCCCGCAGGCCCCGCCCGCCGGATCGACGTGCTGGCCCGTGGGCGGCGACCGCGTGTGGGCGGGCGTGCGCATCGACTAGCGCCTGCCGCGCAGACTCGTCGCTAGGGCCGGCGCTCGGCGAGCTTGACGGTGATCCGGCCGTCGCGCTCGAGAACGGCGCCCTCGACCGGCACCGTCTCGTCGCCGCTGCGCCTGCGCACGGCCTCGTCCATGTCGCGCGCCGTGATCAGCGCCTTGCGCATCTCCGTGTCGTCGCGCCGGCCATCGCGCACCAGCACGCGCTTGTCGCCGCTGACCAGCGTTTCGAACCACGGCCAGCGCACGCTCGCCATCGCCACGATCCGGTGCAGGACGACGATCGTCAGACCGGCGGCCATCGTCGCCCAGAACGGCGACGCGCCGACCACGGCGCGGCTGAGCACGGCGCCCAGCAGCACGGTGTTGCAGGCATCGAAGCTGCGGTGCTGGCCGATCGCGCGGCGCCCGGCCGCGCGGATCATCACCAGCGCCAGCACGAACACCGCCAGCGCGCGCAGGGCCATCTGCAGCGGATCGAGATCCGTGCCTTCGCCGAACAGGTCGCGCAGCGCCGACACGGCGACTAGCCCTTCCCCGGCAGCGCCCGCAGGCACGGCGCCGCACGGCTCGCGCGTTCGTGGGTCACCGCGCAGGGCGCGCCGCAGGCCGCGGTGCGACCGCGCGCGCGGACCTGCCGCACGAGGGCGTCGCGCCTGCCCATGCCTCAGGGCCCCGTCTCGCCGCCGGTGCTGCCCCAGACGTTGCCGGTGGTGAAGGTCGACTCGGCCGAGGCCAGCAGCACGAACTGGCTGGCGATCTCGGCCGGCTGGCCCGGGCGGCCCAGCGGCGTCTTCTCGCCGAACTTCACGAGCTTGTCCATGGGCTGCCCGCCGCCGAGCTGCAGCGGCGTCCAGTACGGGCCGGGCGCGACCGCGTTGACGCGGATGCCCTTCTCGCCCAGTTGCTTGGCGAGCGAGCGCGTCATCGACAGGATGGCGGACTTGGTGGCGGCGTAGTCCAGCAGCTCCTTCGAGGGGTCGAACGCCTGCACCGAGGAGGTGTTGATGATGGCCGCGCCGTGCTTCAGGTGCTTCAACGCCGCCTTGGTGACATGGAACAGCGCGTAGACGTTGGTCTTGAAGACGTCGTCGAAGTGCTCGTCGGGAATGTCGAGGATGGAGTCGTACGAGGTCTGGCGGCCGGCGTTGTTGACGAGGATGTCGAGCCCGCCGAGGCCCTTCACCGCGTCCGCCACGAGCCGGCGGCAGAACGCCGCGTCGCGCAGGTCGCCCGGCAGCGCGACGGCCTTGCGCCCGGCCTGCTCGACGAGCGCGACGACGGCACGGGCGTCCTCCTCCTCGTCGGCCAGGTAATTGATGGCCACGTCCGCGCCCTCGCGCGCGAACGCGATCGCCGCCGCGCGGCCGATGCCCGAGTCGCCGCCCGTGATCAGCGCCTTGCGCCCCGCGAGGCGGCCGGAGCCCACGTAGCTCGTCTCGCCGTGGTCGGGCGGCGGTTGCATGCGGCATGCGAGCGCGGGCCAGGACTGCTGCTGTTCCGGAAACGGAGGCTTGGGGTAGTGCTTGTCTGCTGAGGTCATGGCCTTCCTTTGCGCGAGTCGAACCCTTGGACGGCAAGGCGCATACCCCGCGTCGCGGGGTGGCGGTCGACGCACCGGAGCGTCGATTGCCGCGGTGCGGTCTCGAATCAACGTGCGGAGCCGGCCATGTCCAAGACCGTCAGTGACCAGATCATCGAGCGCCTGCTGGAGTGGGGCGTGCGCCGGGCGTACGGCTATCCCGGCGACGGCATCAACGGCGTGATGGGCGCGCTGCGCCGCGCGCAGGACAAGCTCGAGTTCGTGCAGGTGCCGCACGAGGAGCTCGCATCGTTCATGGCCGCGGCGCACCCGAAGTTCACCGGCGAGGTGGGCGTGTGCATCGCCACGTCGGGCCCCGGCGCGATCCACCTGCTCAACGGCCTGTACGACGCCAAGGCCGACCACCAGCCCGTGCTGGCCATCGTCGGCCAGCAGGCGCGCAGCGCGCTCGGCGGCGACTACCAGCAGGAGGTCGACCTCGTCAGCCTCTTCAAGGACGTGGCCCACGAGTACGTGCACATGGCCAGCGTGCCCGAGCAGATCCTGCACCTCGTCGACCGCGCGATGCGCATCGCGCGCGATCGCCGCGCGGTCACCTGCCTGATCCTGCCGAACGACTTGCAGGAGCTCAAGGCCGTGGAGCCGCCGCGCGAGCACGCGATGCTGCACACGGGCATCGGCTTCACGAGCGCGCCGCAGGCCGCGCGCGACCTGGACCTCGCCGCCGCGGCCGCGGTGCTCAACGCGGGCAGGAAGGTGGCGATCCTCGCGGGCGCCGGCGCGCTCGGCGCGGGCGCGGAGCTGCTGGCCGTCGCCGATCGGCTCGGCGCCGGCATCGCCAAGGCGCTGCTGGGCAAGATGGCGGTGCCCGACGACCTGCCCAACGTCACCGGCGCGATCGGCCTGCTGGGAACCGCGCCGAGCTGGAAGATGATGGAGGGCTGCGACACGTTGCTGATGGTGGGCTCGAGCTTCCCCTACTCCGAGTTCCTGCCCAAGCCGGGCCAGGCGCGCAGCGTGCAGATCGACATCGAGCCGGGCCGCCTGGGCCTGCGCTATCCGATGGAGATCAATCTCGTCGGCGACGCCAGGCTGACCCTGCAGGGACTGCTGCCGCTGCTGGAGCCGAAGGCGGACCGCGCCTGGCGCGACGAGATCGAGGGCAACGTGCGCGACTGGTGGCGCGTGTGCGAGTCCCGCGCGATGACCGACGCCATGCCCATCAACCCGCAGCGCGTGTTCTGGGAGCTGTCGCCGCGCCTGCCCGAGGACGTGATCATCACGGGCGACTCCGGCACCGTCGCGTCCTGGTACGCACGCGACGTCAAGGTGCGCGGCGACCGCATGATGGGCTCGCTGTCCGGCGGCCTCGCCACCATGGGGCCGGCCGTCCCGTATGCGTTGACCGCCAAGATGGCGCATCCCGCGCGCCCGGTCGTCGCGCTGCTGGGCGACGGCGCGATGCAGATGCTGGGCATCAACGGCCTGGTCACCGTCGCGCGCGAGTGGCGGCGCTGGGCCGATCCGCGCCTCGTGGTGATGGTGCTGAACAACGGCGACCTGAACATGGTCACGTGGGAACAGCGCAGCACCGAGGGCGACCCGAAATTCGAGGGCTCTCAGGACCTGCCCGGGTTCCCCTACGCCCAGTACGCTCGCATGCTGGGCCTGGGCGGCATCCGCGTCGAGCAGCCCGCGGACATCGGCGCCGCGTGGGACGAGGCGCTGTCCGCCGATCGTCCCACGCTGCTCGAGATGGTCACCGACCCGACGGTGCCGCCCGCCCCGCCGCACATCACCGCCAAGCAGATGCGCCACTACCTGTCGGCGCTGATGCACGGCGATCCGCAGGCGCTGGAGATCGTGAAATCGAGTGCGCGCGAGTGGTGGGACGGGCTGGCCGGCGCTCGCCGGTGAAGCGTCGCGCGGCTGGACGCAGCGTACGGCGACGACCTTCGCCTGCAGGCCCGTCGAGCCCATGCGGGAAAGCCGGTCTTGTCCGGCCCGGAACGCGCCGCCTACAGTGGCGCATGCCCATCCCGTCGAAGCCCGCCGCCGCCCCGCCCCCTACGCGCGACCCGCGCGTGGATGACTACATCGCGAAGGCGGCGCCCTTCGCGCACGCCCCGCTTGCCCACATCCGCGACGCGATGCACGCCGCGCTGCCGGACGTGGCCGAGGCGATCAAGTGGGGCCATCCGTTCTTCCTGCTGGAGGGTCGCCCCTTCGCGAACATGGCCGCGTTCAAGGCGCACTGCTCGCTGGGGTTCTGGCGTGGCGGCCGGCCCGTCGCCGAGGCGGTGGCCGGGGATCGCGGGAGCGCGATGGGCCAGTTCGGGCGCGTGGCGTCGGTGGCCGACCTGCCCAGGGCGGCCGCGCTGCGCAAGCTGATCGTCGAGGCGCGCGCGGCCTGGGCCGCGGCGATCGAGGACAAGGCGAGCGCGCCGCCGGCGCCCAAGGCCCGGCGCGAGGCGCCGTCCCTGCCCGACGACCTCGCCGCGGCGTTGCGCGCGGCCGCGGGCGCGCGCACGCGCTACGACGCCTTCACGCCCAGCCAGCAGGCCGAGTACGTGGCCTGGATCACGGAGGCCAGGCGCGAGGCGACGCGGGCCTCGCGCATCGCGCAGGCGGTCGAATGGATCGCCGAGGGCAAGACGCGCAACTGGAAGTACCAGGACTGCTGAGGAAGTTCTTTCTGCAGGGCGTGCATCCGGACGGCCGCGGGCCATCGGCTCGTCGCCCTACTTCGCCGGCGGCTCGATCGGCTTGACGTCGCCGCAGTCGCTCGAGAGCCACTTGCCCGACATGTCGTTCTGGATGTGCATGGTCATCTTCGGGTTGACCATGTCGGCGGACGTGCTCACGGTGTATGCGGTGTCGCTGAGCTCCGTGTAGACGCCGTGGCCGCTGACGCCGCCGCCGCGCTCGGACTGGCACGCGAAGTCGAACTTCGTCACGTTGCCCGACGTGCTGACGTTCGTGCGCGAGCAGTGGCCGCGTTCCTCGGGATGGAAGCCGCGGGCGATCTGCTCCCGGGTGACGCAGACCCGCATCGTGGCCGGCCCGCCCGGATTCATGGCCGCGTGTCCGCCCATCGCCTTCTCCATGGCGGCGCGCTGCTCGGGCGTCATCGCCGCCATGCGCTGCTTCATCTGCTCCATCGCGGCGTTCATCTGGGCGTTGTCGCTCTTGACGCTGACCGTGTGTTCCCACAGGCCCGGCCGGATGTGCGGCTGCTGCGCATGGGCCGCGGCGGCGGGCAGCAAGACGGCGCAGGCGACGAGGAGGCGATGGCGAGCGTTCATGGCGGATCCCTCAGGTGTGCGAGTGACGAGTGGCGCGGATTCTGCGCCGCACCCTCGCCTGCGGCCACCCCCGATTCGGGGGAAACCGTCAGTCGACGCGGCGCGCACCGATCACGCGCGTGCCCGGCACCAGGCTGCGTTGCGCGCTCGCCTGCACGCCCGGGTTGGTCATCTGCTCGTAGATCCAGCGCTGCAGGTCGTTCCACATCGCGGCCAGCTCCTGCGGCGCGACGGCGCGCGCGTTCTTCAGCTCCAGCGTCATCACGGGCACGTTCTTCACGAGCCCGCCGTAGTTGCCGAGCGAGCCCGGATAGACGCCCACCGGGTCGAGCTGCAGGCTGCCGAGTCGGCGCGGCGCGGGCGGCGGTCCGTCGAAGTCGAGCAGGCCGTAGGGCGCATGCACCGACACGATGAGGTCGGGGTGGAACTGGTCGATCTGCTCGAGGAGCCAGCGCGACTCGGGCTCCGACAGCGGCTGCAGGCCGGGGAAGCGGCGCGGGTCGCGCTTCGTGCGCTGGATCCAGTACGGCTGCGCGTCGCGCGCCCAGTCGGCGGTGGGGAAATTGCGGTTCAGGTCGACGCCATGTGCATTGACGCGCGTGGACGGCGCGTGCAGCAGGCCGTCCGGGTTGAGCAGCGGCACGAAGCGCCAGGCGACGTCGGAGATCGTCGGCTTGCCCGACTTCGTGGCGCGCGGCATCGCCTGCGCCTGGACGCCGTGCGAGCGGGCGATCCAGTCGAAGGCCAGCGTGACGGAAGCGAGCTCGTCGCCATGGATGCCGCCCAGCAGCAGCACCCTGAACTTCGGGGCGCCGGTGGGCAGCACGTCGTTCGTCCACAACGGCATGCCGTGCACCGAGCGGCCCGTGCCCGGCTGCAGGCCCGAAGCGCGGCACGCGGTCAGGTCGACGCCCGGCACCGCCGGCGCCAGGCGCGCGCACCATTGCGCGAGGTCGATGGCCGCGGCGGTGGGCGCGGCGACGCGGGACGCTGCCGCGGGCGGGGGCGGCGCGGCCGTGGCGGCCGGCTTCGCGGCGTCGACCGGCCTGCCGTGGATCGAGGCGAGCGCCGGCACGAGCAGCGCCGCACCGGCCAGCACGATCAGGGCGATCGGCCAGCGGTTGTCGGGGCGGGCGGGAGCGGCGGCCGCCAGGGGGCCGGTCTCGCCGCGGGGATCCTGGATCACGATTTCTTCACCTTTCGAGCCCGCCAGTGTAGGCAGTGCGCACGGACAGCCCCCGCGCCGCGCCAGCGTCACGCGTTTCCCCCACAATGAACGCATGATCGAACCGCTGCTCGTCCCCCGCGAATCCTTCGATGATCCCGATGCCGCCGTGGCGCGCGTGCGCGAGATCTACCAGGCCGGCGTCGACCACCTGCGCAAGCACCTGCACGACTTCGTGGCCGGCAAGGTGCCCGCCGCGCACGTCCGCGCCTGCTACCCGAGCGTGCGCGTGCACACGGACACGGTGGCGCGCGCGGATTCGGTGTCGAGCTACGGCTTCGTCGCCGGCCCGGGCAGCTTCGAGACGACGCTCACGCGGCCCGAGCTGTTCGCCGAGTACTACCGTACGCAGTTCGAGCTGCTGCGCCAGCACCACGGCGTGAAGATCGAGGTGGGCGTCAGCCGCGAGCCGATGCCGCTGCACTTCAGCTTCGCCGAGCACGACCACGTCGAGGGCACGCTCACCGCGGTGCAGCGCCTGCAGCTGCGCGACCTGTTCGACCTGCCCAACCTCGCGGCGATGGACGACGGCATCGCCAACGGCACGCACGATCCCGGCCCCAACGAGGCGCTGCCGCTCGCGCTGTTCACGGCACCGCGGGTCGACTACTCGCTGCACCGCCTGCGCCACTACACCGGCACGGCGCCCGACCACTTCCAGAACTTCGTGCTGTTCACGAACTACCAGTTCTACATCGACGAGTTCATCGCGCTGGGCCACCGCGAGATGGCGCGCGCCGATTCCGTGTACGAGGCGTTCGTCGAGCCGGGCAACGTCGTGACGACGCGCACCGGCCTGCCCGGACCCGCCGGCCTCGCCCCGCCGCGCCTGCCGCAGATGCCGGCCTACCACCTGCGCCGTCCCGACGGCAGTGGCATCACGATGGTCAACATCGGCGTGGGACCGTCGAACGCGAAGAACATCAGCGACCACATCGCCGTGCTGCGCCCGCACGCATGGATCATGCTGGGCCACTGCGCCGGCCTGCGCACCACGCAGCAGCTGGGCGACTACGTGCTGGC
>JBJMWE010000190.1:0-40641 GCA_045810285.1 Vitreoscilla sp.
CGCAAGCCGCGCCGGCGCGCCCCGCGGCACAGCCGGCGACCCTGGCGCCCGCGCCGGCCATGGCGACCGTGCGTCCGCCCTCGCCCGCACCGGCGCCCGCGCCCACGCGGCCGCACGCACCGGCGCCCGCACGTCGCCCGATCGCCGCACCGGCGCCGGCCGTTCCGCTGCGCGACCAGCTGCCGCCCTGGGCGGCCCGCTGGATCTTCGGCGGCAACACCATCGTCAAGGCCGGCGTGCTGATCCTGTTCCTCGGGCTGGCATTCCTGCTGCGCTACACCGCCGAGCGGGTGACCATTCCCATCGAGCTGCGCTACGCCGGCGTGGCGCTGGTGGGCATCGTGCTGACCGCCGTCGGCTGGCGCCTGCGCGATCGCCGCGACGCCGCGGGCGGCAGCGGCTACGGCGTCATCCTGCAAGGGGCGGGCATCGGCATCTTCTACCTGACGGCGCTGGCCGCGCTGCGCCTCGACCCGCTGTTGTCGCCGGACCTCGCGTTCGCGTTCATGGCGCTGGTGGCCGTGTTCGGCGCCGTGCTGGCCGTGCTGCAGGACGCACCCTGGCTCGCGTTCGTGTCCATCGCCGAAGGCTTTGCCGCACCTGCGCTGGTGAGCACCGGCAGCGACGCCTACGTGCCGCTGATGTCGTACATGGCCATCCTGGACGCCGGCATCCTGGCCATCGCCTGGTTCAAGGCCTGGCGTCCGCTGAACCTCGTGGGCGCCCTCGCCACCTTCGCGCTCGCCGCGGCGTGGGCCGACGCGCACTACCTGCCGTCCGACTATGCCGGGGTGCAGGCCTTCCTCGCGTTCTTCTTCCTGCTGTTCACGGTCACCGGCGTGCTCTTCGCCCGCCGCGTGCTCGCGCTCGGCGACGCGCCGGACGAGTCGCGGCCGCTGTCCGAGCGCGCCGCGGCGGCACTGCGCCAGGTGGGCCGCGTCGACAGCACGCTGACCTTCGGCGTGCCGCTGGCCACGTTCTCGCTGCAGTACCTCCTCGTGCGCGACACCGCCTGGGGCGCGGCCTGGTCGGCCGCGGCGTTCGCGCTGTTCCACATCCTGCTGGGCGGCGCGCTGATGCGCCGCGGGCCGGCGCGCTACGCGCTGCTGGGCGAGGCGCACGTGATCGTCGGCACGATCTTCGGCACGCTGGCCGTGCCGCTGGCGCTGCAGGGCGGGTGGACCGGCGCGACGTGGGCGGTCGAGGCCGCCGGCATGTACTGGCTGGGCGCGCGCCAGCACAGGCCGTACGCCCGCGCCTTCGCGCTGGCGGTCATGCTGGGCGCGGCGGTGCGGCTGATCACCGGCCTGACGCTCGACACCCGCGACGCCGTGCCGCTGGTCGCCGGCTCGACATTGGGCATGGCGATGCTTGCGGTCGCCCTGTGCGCGCTCGACGCGGTGCGGCGCCGCATGGACGAGGCGGCGCGCGGCGCGGTCGAGGAGTTCGCCGAGCCGGTCGTGCCCTTTGCCGCCGCGTTCACGATCGCCGGGCTGGCCTGGATGACGCTGCCCGTGCTGTGGGCCGCCGCGGCCACGGCCTGGATCGCCTTCGGCTGCGCCTCGCTGGCCGGCCGTCTCGCGGCGCCGACGCTGCGCGTGGCCAGCGCGCTGCTGCACCTGGCCGCGTTGACCGCGATGACGTTGTCGCTGCAGGTGACGGGCGCCACGCCCGCGCAGGCGCACGCGGCACGCGACCTGGCCGGCGCGCTGCTGATCGGTGGCGCGCTGCTGGCCACCGGCTGGCTGGGGCTGCGCGATGCGTGGCGCGATGCCGCGCGCGGCACGCCGCGCGCCATCCCGCTGGGCAGCAGCGTCGGCCTGGTGGTGGGGCTGGGCGTGGCCAGCGCCAGCCTGCTGTTCGAGTTCGCCCCGACCGACGCGGCGCTCGCCTGGCCCGTCATCGGGCTGGCCGCCGGCTCGATCGGCCTGCGCCTGCGCAGCGGCGCGCTGGTGGGCTCCGCCCTCGCGCTGCAGCTGGCCGCGGGCGCCGCAAGCCTGCTCTACGAGCCCTCGGCGTGGACGCAGGCCGTGCTCGCCACGTCCTGGCGCATCCCGCTGCTGCTCGCAGCCGTGGGCCTGGCGCTCGGCGAGCGCCTGCGCCCCGCGCCGGACGAGGCTTCGCCCGCCTGGTGGCACGCGACGCTGCTGCAATGGGCGCTGGTCGGCTGGGGCGCGTGGTGGTGGTCGCGCACGCTGCCGCCGCTGGCCTGGCACCAGCTCGAGGCGCGGCCCGACGCCGCGGTGGCGTGGCCGCATTGGCAGGTGACCTGGCTGACGCTGTCGATGGCGGCCGCCGCGGCGGTCGCGCGCTGGCGCGGCTGGCAGGTGCTGGGCCAGGCGACGCTGGCCACGGTGCCGCTGTGGCTGCTGCTGGCCCTCGCGGGGCCGCAGGGCGTCGCGCCGTCGGCCGGGTTCGGCTGGATCGCCTGGCCGCTCGCGCTGCTGGTGCATCCGTGGCTGGCGCGCGGGCAGGCGCGCTGGATCCCCGATGGGCTGGGAACGCCGCTGCGCCTGGGCGGCTGGTGGCTCTTCATCGGGCTGGGCACGCGCGAGTGCGTGCTGCGGGTGGCGGCCATCGTCGCGCCGGCGTCGTCGTGGGTCGACCTGGCGGCGATGGCGCTGCCCGCGCTGGTGCTGTTCGCGAGCATGCATCCCGCTGTCGCGCGGCGCTGGGCCGGCACGGCCTGGCGCGTCGCCGGCTGCGGCGCGATCGCGCTGTACCTGTTCGCATGGCTGTGGGTGTCCGACACCCGCGCCGGCGACGCGGCGCCGCTGGCGTGGCTGCCGCTGCTCAACCCGCTGGAGCTGGCCGCCGGCATCGCGCTGCTGGCGCTCGCCGCCTGGGCGCGCGCGCTGCCGGCGTCGTGGCGCGACGGGCTCGCGCCGGCGCTGCTGCCGGCCGTGGGCGGTGCGACCGCGTTCGGCCTGGTCACCGCCAGCGTGTTGCGCGCCTGCCATCACCTGGCGCAGGTCCCCTGGGATGCCGCCGCGCTGTTCCAGTCGACGCTCGCGCAGGCGGCGCTGTCCGTCACGTGGTCGCTGATCGGCGTGGGCCTGATGGTGGCCGGCCACCGGCGCGCACGCCGGTTCGCCTGGGCGGTCGGCGCGGCGCTGCTGGGCATCGTCGTGGCCAAGCTGTTCCTCGTCGAACTGGCGGACCGCGGCAGCCTCTACCGCATCGTCTCGTTCATCGTGGTTGGCGGCCTGATGCTGGCTGTCGGATACTTCGCGCCGATCCCGCCGGCCCGTGACGCGCGCGATCGCCCACTCGGAGAACCTGCATGAAATTCGCCCCGGCCGCCCGCCTGACGCTCGCGCTCGCCTGCGCGCACGCGGGCGCGGCGGCCGCGGCGGACAGCGCCGGGCCGCTGCCGCTGACCTTGTCGGGCCCCGGCCCGTACTACGTGCTGGACATCGACGCCCAGGCGCGCCGCCTGTCCGGCGCGCCCGGCCTGGGCGACCTGCGCGTGCGCAACGCGGCCGGCGAGACGATGGCCTTCGCGTGGGTCGATCCGCCGCAGCCGGCGGCCACGCCGCAGCGCGTGCCGGCCCGCATCTACAAGGTGCCGCTGCCGCCGGCCGACGCCGCGTCGGCAACCACCGCCGAGGCGCCCCGGCGCCAGGCCTGGATCGTCGACACGAAGGACGCCGGCGACGACCTGCAGCGCCTGGAGCTGGGGCTGGAGCGCGACACCCAGGGCGTGTGGACGCTGCGCGTCGAGGCCGGCGACGACCTGCAGCACTGGCGCACGCTGCAGCAGGACGCGCAGCTCGTGCAGCTGCAGGCGCTGCCGCAGGTGGGCACCGCAGGCACCCTCGCATCGCAGGCCGAGCGCGAGCGCCTGGCCTCCACCGGCATCGACCTCGACGAGCGGCCCGCGCGCTACCTGCGGCTGACGACGGCCGCGCGCTCCGCGATACCGCCGCTGGTATCGGCCGCCGTCATCCGCACGGCGCACCGCCCCGCGCCGCCGCCGCTCGAATGGAGCGACCCCATCGCCGCCAGCGGCTGCGAGGCGAGCTCGTGCGACTACGCGCTGCCCGCCAACACGCCCGTGGCCGCGCTGCAGGTGGCGCCGTCGGACATCGACACCATCGGCGAGGTGACGGTGCTGGGCCAGGTCGACGCCGGCCTGGCGCCGCCGCCCCGCCGCTCGCTGCTGCGCGGATCGCTGCACGCGCTGCGGGAGAAGGCGCGGCACGCGCCGTCCACGCGCGGGCCGGCGTGGGACAACGCCGCGATCGCCAGCGTCTACTGGCTGTCGCAGCCAGCCGGCGCGCCCGACCTGCACTCGCCGCCGCTGCGCCTGGACGGCGCCCACTGGCGCGCCTTGCGCATCGAGACCTTCGGCCCGATCACGCAACTGGGCCACGCGGCGCCGACGATCCGCATCGCCGTGCACCGACGCCAGCTCGTTTTCGTCGCGCGCGGTGCGCCGCCGTTCGCGCTCGTGCGTACGGGCGCGGGCGAGCCGTCGGCGGCGATGCCGCTGGCCGAGCTGATGCCTGGCCGCGCCGCGGACGCGCCCTTGCCCGCGGCCAGCGCCGCGCTCGCACTCGCGCCGGCCGCCAGCGCGCCGGCCGTTCCGCCGTCCTCGGTCCCTGCCGCCGCACCCGCGTCACGCGTGGGCTGGCTGTGGGCCGCGTTGCTCGGGGGGCTCGCGTCGATGGCCGCGATGGCGTGGTCGCTGCTGCGCAAGCCGCGCGGCGCGCGGGGCTGATTCGCGGCCGGCGCGAGCGCTCGCTGGCGCGCCGGGCGCGCAGTTGAATAGGGATTTGTCCGGCCACGGGCGGCCCGTGCGCTCCGCGCCACGCCATCGCCGCGAACGCATGGCGCGGTCATGGGCTCGCGCCGGCACCCGTTCCATAATTCCGCCATGCTCGAAGACACCGCGTTGACCCAGGCGCTCGGCGCGGCGCTCGCCCGGCTGCTGCGTCCGCTCGTGCGCCTGATGCTCAAGCACTCGTTCTCGTACAGCGCATTCGAATCGGTGGCCAAGCGCGTCTACGCTGAGTGCGCGATGGAGGATTTCGCACTGCCGGGCCGCAAGCCTTCGGTGTCGCGCGCGGCCATCCTCACCGGCCTGACGCGCAAGGAGGTCAACACGCTGCTGAGCGAGCCCTGGAGCGGAGCGAACGCCGACAGCACGCACTACAACCGCGCGGCCCGCGTCGTCAGCGCCTGGGTGCGCGAACCGCGCTTCACCAGCGCCGACGGCACGCCCCGCATCCTGGCGCTGGAGGGCGCCGACGGCTTCACCGAGCTCGTGCGGCTGCATGGCGGCGACGTGCCCAGCCGCGCGGTGCTGGACGAACTCGCGCGCCTGGGCTCGGTGCGCGTGCGCGACGACGGCCGCGTGGCGCTCGTCCAGCGCGCCTTCGTGCCCAACGAGGACATGATCGCCAAGATCTCGTTCCTGGCCACCGACGTCGCCGACCTGGTCGAGACCATCGCGCACAACATCGAGCGGCGCGACGCCGCGGCGGCGCGCTACCAGCGTCGCGTCATGCACCACGGCATCCCGCCCGAGGCGCTGCCCGCGTTCCGGGCGCTGAGCGGCAAGCAGGCGCAGAAGCTGCTCGAGGGCCTGGACGCCTGGCTGGCCGAGCACGACCTGTCCGACGTCCCCGAAGAAGACTGGGGCGCGACGGCGCGCGTAGGCGTCGGCATCTACTACTTCGAGGAAATCGTCCCGCAGCCCGAATCGGCACCCTGAGCCCGGGGCTCGCGCGCTGTCCCGCGATGCGGGCGCGGTGCGCGCGTCCGGGCTTCCGCCGAGACCGGGCCGAACCGGCGACTGCATGCGAACGGCGTCCGGCACCGCAAGACGCACGCCACATTCCCGGCCGAAGGCGGTAATTCCCCACGCTTCCTGTCAAGACAGCGCAAGCAAAGGGGTCGACAATCCCGTGCAAGAGGGTGCAGTCGACACAAGGCCAGCCGCCAGAGCGGGCCGCAACGACATCGGGCTTCGTCAGAAGCTTTCGAGCACCGTGGCGCCGAGGGGCAGCCACACTGAATGCAGGGCGGTTGATCGTGAAAACGATTGGACACGTGTCGTCCGAGTGGCTCGGACGCGATCTTCTTCTTCGCTGCAACCATTGCGGCCAGACCGAGCAGGTCGCCGACTACGCCGGCGGGGGCAAGCCGCGCCTGTTCGGCTGGTCCGAAGCCGCCCGCGGCCAGTTCGGCTTCTCGAAGTGCCACCACTGCCTGATGGTGTACGACCGCAGCGCGGACGAGCCGGCCGAATCGCGCGGACAGCGCCGCCCGGTCTTCCGCTAGACGTCGCACCGCGCCCGGCGGCATTCGCACCCGCCACATCCCGGGCCCGCGACAGGATCGTCGCGCACGCGGCTTCTCGAGCAAGGGATGCTCGCGGAACGGCCCCCACGGGGAGCCGGGGCGATCCGAGGCGAGCGCCGGCGCGGCGCGCGACGCGCCGGCGCCCCCCGTCACTTCGCGCTCACCGTGAAGTTGGCCGAACCGAAGTTCGATCCGCCCGACGACGACGTGATCTCGAAGCCGTACTGCACGTCGCCCACGGCCAGGTCGCCGATCCAGCCCAGGTTCTTCAGGTACTTGAGGATCGCGAGCACGTCGACGGCGGTGCTGTTCGTCTTGGTCGTGCGCAGGAACGAATACACCATGTTGCTGCCGTTGTTGCCGCGGTAGACGTTCCACGTGCCGCCGCCCACGCTGACGTTCGAGGCCACCGGAATGGCGCAGCCCGCGGCGGTCCAGTTGTACGAGATCGGCTTGACGTTGCCGCAGCCACCCGCGGTGCCGGTGTAGTTCAGCCACAGCATGATCTCGTGCGCGTTGTTGCCCACCCAGACGTCGAAGGTCGACTCCCACGCCCCGCCCGACGGCGTGGTGGCCGTCCCGGTCGTCGACAGCGTGGTCAGCGAGCTGATGGTGCGATTGACGGTATAGCCGATGTGCGGATACGACTTGATGCCGCCGGTGTTGGGCTGGTCGGACCAGACTCCCCAGTCGGCATTCGAGTTGGCCCAGATCGTCTGGGCCCCCGCGGCCGTGCCGCCGCAGGGCGCCCACACGTCGTTGTTGAACGTGTAGCTGCCGAAGGTCCAGCTGGCGAACAGGTTGGACGCCGAACACGACGACGTGGCGGGCGACGACGCCCCCCAGGTCGCGGCCTGCGCGCCGGTGGTTGCGAAGGCCAGCGGCAGCGCGATGGCCGCGGCGGCGAGTGTGCAGTGATGCAAGCGCATATGTCTCCGTATAGGTGGGATGGTTGTGGAAGGTCAACGATCTGGCCGCTCTCCGACGGCTCCGCACCGGACGACACACCTCCGATTGGCAACGCTGTCATCCGACGCGCAGCCCATTCCAGCGGTGCCGAATTTGTTCGAACATCGGGCTAACCCGGGCCCCGCGTCGCTGGCGCGCCCGCGCGGCGAGCGCGGCTGCGCCGCCGTCGAGCAGGCGCGTCGGCACTTGGCCGGCATCGAAGCGCTCGCGGCGTCAGTCGGGTGTCCGGATCGGCGTGTCGAGCGGACGAGCTGCCGCCGTCCCGGAAAGCGAGCAATGTCCCGATCGCGCCGGTGCTGTGGCACATTCGGCCTTGCAAGCCGGGTCAGCTCATCCCTGGAAGGGACTTCGCCGCATGCTCGTCGGATACTACGAAGCGCCACTCGTCCTGCTGTCGGTACTCGTGGCCATCTTCGCCTCGTACACCGCCTTGAGCCTGGCGGAGCGCGTCAGGGACTCGCGGGGACTGGCCGGACGCTGGGTGGCCGGTGGCGCCTTCGCGATGGGCACCGGCATCTGGGGCATGCACTTCGTCGGGATGCTGGCCTTCCGGCTGCCGATCCCGCTGGGCTACGACTTCGGCATCACGCTGCTGTCGTGGCTGCTGCCGATCCTGGTGTCGGCGATGGCGCTCTGGCAGCTGGGCCAGGCGCAGTTGTCCCCCGGCCAGCTGGCGCTTTCCGGCGTGCTGCTGGGCGTCGGCATCAACGCGATGCACTACGTCGGCATGGCCGCGATGCGCATGGATCCCGCCATCGACTACTCGCCCTGGCTGGTCGCGGCCTCGGTGGCGATCGCCATCGCGGCCGCGAGCGCGGCGCTGTGGATCGGCTTTCGCCTGCGCGCCACCCGCGGTTCGCCGCGCACGCTGCTGTACCGCTGCGGCGCCGCCGTGGTGATGGGGTTCGCCATCGTCGCGATGCACTACACCGGCATGGCCGCCGCCACCTTCCAGGGCGGCAGCGTCTGCCGCGCGGCCACGGGGCAGTTCACGCTCATGCAGCTGGCGTCGCTCGTCCTGATCGCCACCGTGGCCGTGTTGACGATCACGGTGCTCACGTCGGCGTACGACGCACGGCTCGAGGCGCGCACCTCGGTGCTCGCGCTGACCGTCCAGGCCGCGACGGAACGGCAGGCGCTGCTGGAGCGCGAGCACGCGCTGCGCGTCGAGGCCGAACGTCTCGGCGCCCTGAAGGACGAATTCCTGGCGACGCTCTCGCACGAGTTGCGCACGCCCCTCAACGCCGTGCTGGGCTGGGCGCATGTCCTGCGCACCCAGCGGGAGCCGGACCTCGTCGCCAAGGCCGTCGAGACCATCGAGCGCAACGCGCGGCTCCAGGCCCGACTGATCGACGACCTTCTGGACATGAGCCGCATCGTCTCCGGCCACCTCCGGCTCGAGCCGGAACTGGTCGAGCCCTGGACCGTGGTCGAGGCGGCGCTCGAGGCGGCCAGGCCGGCCGCGTTCTCGAAGCACATCGAGCTGGCGACCGGCCTCGACCGCCATTGCGGCCGCGTGTGGGGCGACCCGAACCGCCTGCAGCAGGTGATGTGGAACCTGCTGACCAACGCCACCAAGTTCACCCCGGCCGGCGGCGCCATCTCGGTGTCGCTGCGAGGCGAGCACGGGCAGGTCGTCGTCCGCGTGCAGGACACCGGCATCGGCATCTCCGCGGACTTCCTGCCCCACGTGTTCGAGCGCTTCCGCCAGGCCGACGCCTCGACGACGCGAACCCATTCCGGTCTCGGGCTCGGCTTGGCGATCTGCCGCCAGCTGGTGGAACTGCATGGCGGGACGATCGAAGCCGCCAGCGAGGGACTCGGCCAGGGCGCCACGTTGACCGTTCGCTTGCCATTGGCCTCCGCGCATGTGCCCGCACGCGCGGCCGGACAGGACCTGCCCGCCAGCGAACCACCTTCCCACGCGTTCGCGCCCTTGCAGGACCTGGCCGGCGTGCGCGTGCTGGTCGTCGACGACGAGCCTGACGCACGCGAGCTCGTGCAGCAGATCCTGCGCGGGCGCGGCGCGATCGTCGACAGCGCCTCGAGCGCCGCGGACGCGCTCGCCCGCCTCGAGGCCGATGCCCACCACGTGCTGGTCAGCGACATCGGCATGCCGGTCACCGACGGGTTCGAGCTGATCCGGCGGGTGCGCTCGAATCCCGGGCGCGACATCGCCCAGGTCAAGGCGATCGCCCTGACCGCGCTGACGCGCGAGCAGGATGAAGCGCACGCGCTGCGCAGCGGCTTCGACGCCTTCCTTCCGAAGCCGCTGGACGCGGCCGCGCTCGTCGCGCTCGTGGCCCGCCTGCGGCCTCGTGCCTGGGACAGCGCACCGTCCGGGCGTTGACCCGGCGGCACCGCGTCGTCGCGCACCGGTCGTGATCACGCGTGGGCGGATTCGCCGCGCGGGGTCACGTGTTCCTCGATGAGATTGAGCAGCGTCGTCTCCGCCGCACCGCTGATGGGCCCGACCTGCATCAGCAGCGCCGGGTCGTCGCCCACCCGTCCGACCACGATGTCCACGTGGCTGGCGAGCAGGATCGGGACGATGGGCTTCAGGGCGGCGGCCACGTCCGGTTCGGTTCGATAGAAGCGATAGACATTGCCTTCGGGTGTCGAGGCGCAGGCGACTCGCATGCTGACCTCCGGGGTATTGGGATCGGTCCAGTCTGCGCGCGCCACCGTGAACAGGACGTAGGACGCCCAAGCTCGACGGCTGTAGGACGTGCACCCGTGGAAGCGCGTCTCGCGGCCGCTGCCTGCGATGGCTGCAGTGTGCGGCGCAGCAATCAGCACCTTGCGCGCAACCCGACCGGGCGCCTCAGGCTTTCGCACTCGTTCCGCTTCGCGACAGCTTCGGTCCAGCCTCGGCAGCGCGTCACGCGTTGGTCATCCGGACACCCTAACTTGCAGGGGACCCGAGGCGCGCGACCGCACGCCAGGCCCCGTGGCGCAACCCTGCCGGGCGCGATCCGGCGGACGCGCATTCCCCATTCGTACGAAGCCCCATCCAGAGGAAATCAGCATGCATCAACGTCATCTCGTCTGCGCGGCCGTGCTCGCAGCACTCGGCTCCGTCGCAAGCGCCGCCGGCGTCGCGCCGGGCAGCCTCCTCGTCTCGCGCGACGCGGCTGCGGGCGGGGTTCCGGCGGATGTCCATCGCCACGCGGTCGACCACGTCCTCATCATCAGCATCGACGGCATGCACCAGCAGGACCTGGCCCGCTGCCTAGCGGACAAGACCTGCCCGAACATCGCCGCGCTCGCGCACCACGGCGTGAACTACACGAACGCCTGGACGCCGGGCCTGTCCGACTCGGTGCCCGGCCTGGCCGCGCTGGTCACCGGCGGCGGCCCGCGTTCGACCGGCCTGTTCTACGACGACATCTACGACCGCACGCTGTACGCCGGCACGAACACGCAGTGCGTCGGCAACCCGGGCGTCGAGGTCTTCCTGCAGGAGCAGGTCGGCATCGATGCGTTGAACGGCGGCGCCCTGCTGCACCTGGACGGCGGCGGCGCGTTCAACCCGCAACAGATCCCGCGCCGCAAGGTCGGCAGCCGGTGCGTGCCGGTCTACCCGCACGACTTCATCCAGACCAACACCATCTTCGAGGTCGTCAAGCAGCACCTGCCGCACGCGCACACTGCGTGGTCGGACAAGCACGCCTGGGGCACCGACTGGGTCAACGGCCCGTCCGGCCAGGGCGTGGACGACATGGCGCGCACCGAGATCAACTCGATCGACGGTCCCGCGGGGAACGACTTCACCGGTTCGTACGACGGCATCGCGCCGGCCTACCAGCACACGCAGAAGTTCGACTCCCTCCACGTGCGCAACATCCTCAACCAGATCGACGGCAGGGATTCGACCGGCCAGTCGGCCGCGCCGGTGCCCACGATCTTCGGCACGAACTTCCAGACGCTCAGTGTCGCGCAGAAGGCCCCCAATGCGTCCGGCGGCGGCTACGTGGACGCAGCCTTCACGCCGAATGCGAACGTCAAGGCCGCGATCGCGTGGGTCGACGGCGCGGTCGGCCAGATCAGCGCCCGGCTGCAGGCGCGCCACCTGGCCGATTCGACGCTGGTCGTGCTGACCGCCAAGCATGGCCAGTCCCCGGCCGACCGTGCGGGCCTGAGGAAGATCGGCCATGCCGTGGGCGCGACCTTGTCCGCCTTCGTCGGCGGCGGCAGCGACCCGGTGACCGGCAACAACGTCGGCAACGGGCAGGTCACCGACGACGATGTCGCCTTCGTCTGGCTGAACGACCGCTCGCAGCACGCCGCGGCGAAAGCACTCCTGGAAGGCTCGACCGCCTGCCCCGACGTCGATCCGGCCACGAAGACGGTCGCGGCCATCGCGCCGCAGATCTGCGCCGACAACGGCGGCGCGGTGATCGACCTCGCCGCGATGCCCTGGAAGTTCGGCGATCCCGCCAACGGCCGCACGCCCGACTTCATGGTGCAACCCAATCCAGGCGTCATCTACACCACGAGCCAGGCCAAGGACATGGAACACGGCGGCGCCGCCCCCGACGACAGCCATGTCGCGCTGCTGGTCTCGCACCCGTCCTTCGAAGCCCGCACGGTGGATCGCCGCGTGCAGACGACGCAGGTCGCGCCGACCGTCATCCGCGCCCTCGGACTGAGCCCCTGGCTGCTCGAGGCGGTGCGCAAGGAGGGCACGCAGGTGCTGCCGCACGCACTGTCCGACGATCGCCGCGGCGACCGCTGAGTCCCGCGCGGAACGCACCGTTCCGGATGATGCGCCGCCCTGCCTGGCCCGGGCACGCCCTCAGGCAGGCGCCGGCCGGAACTCGACCTCGGCGCTCAGCCCGCGGCCCGATGCCGGCGTCGACAGCCAGATGCGGGCGTCGATCGATTGGGCGAACTCGCGGACGATGGCCAGGCCCAGGCCGCAGCCATCGGAATCGCTGTCGTCGATGCGGTAGAAGCGCTGGAAGGCCTTCTCGCGCTGTTCGGGGGCGATGCCCGGCCCGTCGTCCTCGATCGTCAACTTCACGCCGCCAGGGCCGGGGACGATGCGCGTCGTCACGACGCCGCCGGTCGGCGTGTAGCGAATGG
The DNA here is from genome assembly GCA_045810285.1 of Vitreoscilla sp. GTDB lineage: Bacteria > Pseudomonadota > Gammaproteobacteria > Burkholderiales > Burkholderiaceae_C > Scleromatobacter. The sequence continues at coordinate 12,367 of JBJMWE010000190.1, forward strand.
CGTTGTCCACCAGGTTGACCACGATCTCGCGCAATGCCACGGCGTGGCCGCGAACCCGGCACTGCGTCGCGGCGCCTTCGAAGCCGAGGTCGATGTCCTTGCTTTGCGCGCGCCCCGACATGTCCTCGAGGACGCCGCGGACCACGCTGTCGAGATCGCCCGTGTCGCCGTTGTCGTGCGAGTCGCCATGCACCTGCGCGTTGGACAGGCTCAGCAGCTGCTGCACGAGCCGCGACGCCTGTTGGACCGTGCGGCGGATCGCCGACAAGGATTCGCCGCGGGCCTGGGGTTCGACGGTCCGGACGGCGTAGCTCACCTGCGTCGTCAGCAAGGTGAGCGGCGTGCGCAGCTGGTGCGCGGCATTCTGGATGAAGGCCTCCTGCATGCTGGCGTGCTTCTCGAGGCGCAGCGCGTATTCGTTGATCGCATCGACCAGCGGGCTCAGCTCGCCCGGCACGGCGGCCAGCTGCAGCGGCTTCAGCGAGCCGGGGCGACGGCGCAGCACGGCATCGCGCAGCATCAGCAAGGGCTTGAGGCAATTGCGCAGGCCGACCCAGACCAGCAGCGCCACCAGCGCCAGCGTGATCAGCTGCTGCACCAGCGCGTGACCCCAGAGGCTGCGCGCCATCGCATCGCGGCCGTGCAGCGTCTGCGCGATCTGCACGTGCACCAGCTGCAGCCCCGACTCCGTCAACACGGGCTGGAGATAGGCGACCGCTCGCACGGGCTGCTCGCGCACGACCGCGTCGAAGAACTGCGAGGTCTCCGGCTGCAGGTGCGTGTCCGGCAGCACCAGTTCCGGGTAGCCCGTGACCGTCTGGTCGTTGGCGGCGACGACGCGGTAATAGACCATGTCGGCCGACCCGGACTGGAACAGCTCCAGCGCCGCGGGCGGGACCGGCGCCTGGATGCCGCCGTCCTCGAAGCGGAGTTGCTCCGCGACGATGCGGGCCGATCCGAGCAGCAGGCGATCCTGCACCACCGCGGCCGCCGCCTGCGAATTGCGCAGGCTCACGACGCCCTCGATCAGCACGGCGCCCGCCAGGGGCAGCATCACCCAGGCCAGCAGTTGCCCGCGCAGGCTACGCGTCACGGTGCACCTGGCGCAGGAGATAGCCCATGCCGCGCAGCGTCACGATGGTGGCGTCGCTGCCCTCCAGCTTCTTGCGCAGGCGGTGGATGTAGATCTCGATGGCGTCCGACGACACGCCCTCGTCGGACGACGGCAGGCTTTGCGCGAGCACGGCCTTGGACACGGTCGTCCCCGCCTTGAACATCAGCGCTTCGAGCAAGGTGCCCTCGCGCGGCGCGAGCGCCAGCGGCGCGCCCGCCAGCGTGAACTCGCGCGTGCTGCAGGAATAGACCAGGTCGCCGCAGGCCAGTTGCGTGCTCGACGCGTGCGCCGAGCGCCGCAGCAGCACGCGGATGCGCGCCTCCAGCTCCTCCACCTCGAAGGGCTTGGCGACGTAGTCGTCGGCGCCGTGATCGAGCTCGGTCACCCGGCTGCGCGTCGAGTTGTCCGCCGTGAGCACCAGCACGGGCGTGCCGTCGCCGCGCTCGCGCAGGCGGTGCAGCACCTCGTGGCCGGACATCTTCGGGAGCGCGAGGTCGAGCAGCACCAGGTCGAAGGACTCGGTGCGCAGCACGTGATCCGCGTCGTTGCCGTTCTCGACGCAGCGGATCGCGTAGCGCTGCTTGCCCAGCGTGCGCGCGAGCCAGTCGGCCAGCACCCGGTTGTCTTCGACCAGCAGCAGGCGCACGATGGCCGCTCCGTCAGTGCGCCGCCCGGGCGAAGTCGGTGGTGTAGGTCTGCGCCAGGTCGATCGGCTTGCCGGCGACGGCGCGCTCCGCGATGCGCATCACCCGCAGCACGTTGGCCGGGCCGTCGGCCGGCATCACGCCATCGGCCGTGAACATCGACTTGCTCCGTTGGAGCGTGCCGACGTACAGCGCGCGATCGCCGGCCATGTAGGCCGCCGGCAGCCGCGCGGCGATCTCGTCCGCGCCATGGCTGTCGATGTAGCGCAGGGATTTCACGAGGGCATTGGCCAGGCGCTGCACCTCGTCGCGATGCGTGCGGATCCAGGGCAGGGACATGTACAGGCACGCCCCCGGATACGAGCCGCCGAGATCGGCGCTCGCGCGCTCGGGCGTCCGCAGGTCGACCAGCAGGCGCGCCTCGCCGGACTTGAGCAGGCGCGACAGCGTGGGCTCGGTCGTCATGCCCGCCTCGATCTTGCCGCTGCGCAGCGCCGAGACGAAGGCGTCGCCGGAGCCGGCGCCCAGGAACGTCACCTCGCCGCCGCGCACCCCGTGCACGGCGGCCAGATACTGCACCAGCAGATGCGTCGACGAGCCCAGGCCGGTGACGCCGAGTCGACGGCCCCTGAAATCCTCCGGCGATCGGATGGCGTCCGCCTTGCGCACGTCGACCACCACGGCCTCGCCCGGCGCGCGCGAGAACTGCACCACCGACTGGACGAACTTGCCCTTGGCCTGCAGGTCGATCGTGTGGTCGTAGAAGCCCACGACGCCTTGCACGGCGCCCGTCAGCAGGCCGTCCTCGGCGTGGCCGCCCGACGTGTCGCTCAACACCTGGACGTCCAGTCCCTCGTCGCGGAAGTAGCCGAGACGATCCGCCAGCGCGAGCGGCAGGTAGATCTGCTTCTCGATGCCGCCCACCATGAGCACGATCGGCGCGGCGCACGCGCCGCAGCACCACGCGGCGAGCAGCCCGAGTACCAGGAGCCTGGGATTCAGCGAAATCGGCATCGTTTGGCGCCCACGTTGTGCATCGAGGGCTGTTCCGCCTTCGTGTCGTCTCCGGGCGGAATCGTACTGCCGCTGCACCACTGCGCGCCACGTGGCTTTCCACATGCTGTCGTGACGCCGACGACGCCGTCGCCGCCGATCCGGTCGTCCTGGTGCGGTCCGACCTGTTTCGCAGCGGATGCGCGCGTGCGAGCTCAGCGCCTGAATCGCCCGCGTTCGTCGATCACGCTGAGGTCCGCGTAGTGCACGCCGGAATGATCCGCCTCACGGTAGTGCACCTTCACGCCGCCGAGGTCGAAGTCGTCCATGCCGTCCAGCGCCGCGATCACGCTCCTGCGCGTCGGGTGCGGCCCCGCGCGCCGGAGCGCCTCCATCAGCACGCGCGCGGCGGCGAAGCCTTCGATCATGGCCGGTGACAGGCGAGCGCCGGGCTGGCGTGACTGCAGCAGGCGCGCCGCATCCCGGATCATCGGCAGCGTGATCTCGTTCTCGCCGGGAAACACCTGGGTCACGATGACGCCGCGCGCCAGCGGGCCGAGCTCGTGGACGAAGCCTTCGGACGCATTGTTCGACAGGGTCACGATCGTGGCGCTGTTGCCGGCCGCCCGGATCGCGCGCGTCGCCTTGACCACCGACGACGCCGTCCCGAGCACGAGCACCGCATGGGCGTTCGACCGGGCCAGGCGCGCCGCGACGGCGTCGAACATCGGCGCCGTCTTGTCGAAACCCTCGACGAGCACGGGCGCCAGGCGCATCTTCGAGAAGCCGCGCGTCGCGCCCGCCATGGCGTCGTCGCCGAAGGCGTCACTGGTCCTGAGCACGGCGATGCGCGTGCTGCCCATGCTCGCCAGCTGCTCGATGGCCCGTTGCGCCTCGGCCTGGTACGAGTTGCGAACGTTGAAGACGTGGCGGTTGACCGGCGCATTCAGGAGCATCGCGCCGCTGGACGGCGCGATCGACGCGATGTCGTGGCGCTCCAGCAGCGGCGCCACCGCCTCGTTCTGCGGCGTGCCGCGGATCATGAACAGCGCGAGCACCTGGTCCTGCTCGATCAGCACCCTGGCGTTGGCTTGCGCCTGCGCCGCGTCGCCGCGGTCATCGAGCGTCCGGACCTGGACGATGTTGCCGTTCACGCCGCCGCGCGCGTTGACCGCGTCGATCCACAGGCGGGCGCCCAGCGTCGTCTCCGCGACGTTGAGCGCCGAGTTGCCGGAGACGCCCGTGGTCTGACCGACGAGCACCTGCGCTTGCGCGAGGACGACGGCGGCCAGGCCGAGCGCGAGGACGCACGCCGCCCTCACCCTGGTTGGAACAGTGTGCATGAGGCCTCCCTTCAGCGGGGCGAGCCGGCGGCTCGTCCCCGCGGTCGTCAGAACTTGTAGCGGGCGCCGATCGCCACTTCCGTCTCGTTGTTGTAGGCCTGCCCGGCACCGAAGTGGTTGCCGTTACCCTGGGCGTCCCCCAGCACCCAGCCACCGTCCACCTTGAAGTGGTCGCCGGCCAGGTAGACGTCGAGCTGGCGATCGACGTGGAACATCCACGAGGCGTAGATCGCCTTCTTCGATCCGTCCGCGACGGTCGAGACGCCCGCCGTGCTGCCGAACGGGTTGAGGATGTTGCCGCCGCCGTTGAAGCCGGCGTGGCGGCCCTTCATCTCGTTGAAGCCGATGGCGATCTCGTTGTCGGGCGTCGGCAGCAGGCTCATCGAGACCGTCCACGAGTTGTCGGTGCGCGTGCCGGCGCTGTTGCCCACGCCCTGTTCGGCCGTGTAGTGCGCGTAGCCGCCGTTCACGCGGAACATGCCGATGCGGTAGTTGCCGCCGACCAGTTCGGACTGGTGGATCAGGTCGTTGACGTTGGCGCGGTCGTACGAGATGTTGGCGCTGAACAGGCCGGGCCCGAGCGGCAGCGCGTTCAACGCGATCGACGCCTCCTGCGTCTGGCCCTTCTTGAAGTCGCCCGGCGTCGAGCCGCCGTTGCCCACATCGCCGCTGCCGCCCGAGCCTTGCGAGCCGAACGCGAAGCCGAGGCCGGCCACGACATGCGCGCCGAACTTCTTCTTCCATTCGATCGCGCTGTTCAGGCGCGTGCCGTTGGCGCCGCCGGAGTAGAAGATGAACTGCTTGAAGTTGTTGACGTTGGAATAGCCGCCTTCCTTCAGGCCGACGTCCGCGCTGCCGTACGGGTCGGCCCAGCTGGCCGTGAAGTCGCGCGTGAGCGTGTTCTGGCGGCCGATGGTGACCTTGCCGAGGTCCTCGCTGTAGAAGCCCATCCAGGCGTCGCGGTTGAAGAACACGTCGGAGCTGTCCATGTCGCCGGTGGGCAGCTCGAACTCGGTCTCGAGCTTGGAGATCACCTTCAGGCCCGGCAGGCCGATGCGCTCGCCGATGGCCAGGGCGTGGTCGGCATCGAAGCCGAGGCGATTGCCGCTGAACCACGCCGTCTGGAACCCCGTGGCCGAGCCGCCGGCGGTCGTCTGGTGGTTGGCATGGCTGCCGGTGGCCTCGATCAGCCCGTAGATGTGCAGGCTGGTGTTGCCGTCGTCGTAGAGGGCCACGCCGGCGGGCGACTCCACGAGCTTGCCGCCGTTCTGGTCGGTCTGCAGCGCCTTGCCGGCCGGCTTCGCGGCGGGCGCCGGCTGGACCTGGGCGGCGTTCAGGCGCTGCTCCAGGGCATCGAGGCGCGATTGCTGGGCGGCGGCCGCCGCCTTCTGCGCGGCGATCTCCGCCTTCAGGTCATCGATCTCGTTCGAGAACGCCGGCTGGCAGGTCGCCAGCACGGCGGCGGCGGTGGCGCTCAGTGCGAAGGTCTTCAATTGGATGTCTCCAGGATTGTCTTCCCCATGCCGTGGGGCTCGGTGTGATGGGCGTGGCGATCGCGGCCGCAGGCACTACCTGGGCGCGGCGAAGCCGGCGGCCTTGTAGACCGCATCGATCGTGGGTTGGCCGACGCGCGCCGCCATCTCCTGGTGCACGGGCATCAGGGCGCGTTTCCACTCGTCGGTCTCGGCGGCGACGGGCGTGTAGATCGTCGTCCTGCCGCTGGCGCGGATCTTGTCCAGCGCCATCGCGTTCTCCGTGGCGGCCAGTGCGTTCGCATACGTGGTCGCCTCCTTGACGCAGCCGTCGAGGATGGTGCGCAGGTCTTCGGGCAGGCCGTCCCAGAACTTCTTGTTGACGATCACCGCATAGGCCAGGTGGCCGTGGTACGAGAGCGTCATGTGCTTCTGCACCTCGTAGATCTTCTGGGTCCAGAAGTTCGACGGCACGCCCTCGGTGCCGTCGACGACGCCCGACTGCAGCGCCTGGTACAGCTCGCTGAACGCCATCACCTGCGGGATCGCGCCGAGCGCGCGCATCTGCGCGTCGAGCACCTTGGACGACTGGATGCGCATCTTCAGGCCCTTGAAATCGGCCACGCGGTGCAGCGGCCGGTTCGCGCTCATGATGTGGAAGCCGTTGTCCCAGTACGCCATGCCGCGGATGCCCTTGGGCTCGAGCTTGCGGAACAGGTCGGCGCCCACCGGGCCGTCGGTCACCGCGCGAAACGCCGCCTGGTCCTTGAAGATGAACGGCAGGTCGAAGACCTCGAATTCCTTGACGCCCAGCGGCCCGAACTTGGCAAGCGAAGGCGCGAGCATCTGCACCGATCCGAGCTGCAGCGCCTCCATCTCCTCCTTGTCCTTGTACAGCTGGCTGTTCGGATAGATCTCCACCCTCACGCGCCCCTTCGTGCGCTCCTCCGCGAGCTCCTTGAAGCGCTGCGCGCCATTGCCTTTCGGCGTGTCGGGCGCCACCACGTGGCTGAACTTGATCAGGACGGGCGCCGACTGTGCGCGGGCGCCGCCCGCGGCCGAAGCGGCCAGTGCAGCGGCTGCCGCGAGCAGTGCCTCGCGGCGGGAAAGTTCGACTGTCATGGGGATCTGTCTCCGTGATTGCAGGTCACGGCGCGTTCACGCCGGCCTGTCTGCGGATGAGGTTATGAGCGCTCATCCTTCGGCCAGCTTTCAACGCGATGCGGCGAGGGAAAGTACGTAGAGGTGCCAAGCAACACGCGCCCGCAGGTCCGTCAACGACAAGTGCCTTCTCGACGTCCACGGCTCGTGGACACGGCGCGTCTCAGTCCACTCGAAAGACGCGCACCTGCGCCGCGCTCGTCGATCCCGCTGGCACCGCGACAAAGAGCGTTCGCGTCGAGGGCACGAACAGCCCGGTGCGCGCGCCCCCCGAAGTCTCGATGCGACGCACCGCGCCGCCCGTCGCCGCACCGCCGGCCATGAGTTCGACGGCGCCCTCGCCGCAGACCGCAAGCAGGCGCGTGCCGTCCCCCGCGAAGAACAGGTCATCGATGTCCCCGCACGCCGGCGAGCTTGCGAGCAGCCGCCCGCTGCCCGTGTCGTACGTCAGCACCCTGGATGGACGCCGCGTGCCGATCGCGAGGCGGTGCGACTGCTCGTCGAGCGCCATCGGATAGTTCGACGCCACCGCATCCAGGCGCCAATCCGACGTCACCTTGCCGCGTTCCCGATCGACCACGACCAGGCGGCCGACCTCCGGCACGTTGACATAGATCGCCGGGCCGCGTTCGGCCAGCTCGAACGCCTCGGGATGACCCGGCAGGGCGATGCGCCGGACGACGGCGAGCGTGGCCGGATCGATCACGGCCAGGCCATGGCCGTAGCCGACGACGACATGCCCGGTCGGCGGGTGGAACCGCATGTTGTCCGCGTCCGGCAGGTCCGGCACGACGCCCACGCGCCTGTCGCCCTCGAACGCGACGACCTCTCCGGATGCGCCCGCGGCGACGAACAGCCGCCTCAGGGACGGGACGTACACGACGCCCTGCGGCTCCGACAGGCCGACGAGCCTGGCGATGCGGCGGCCGGCGCGGAGGTCGATCACCTCGACTTCGTCCGCGCCGAGCGCAGCGACGAACAGGCGCTGGCCTTCCAGGTCGACCGCCAGGTGATCGATGCGTCCACGAACGCCGGCCAGCTCGATTCGTCCGACCTCCCGCAACGATGCGCCGGCAGCGGCCGTCGGCTCGACGGCCCTCGCCGAGAAGGCGCATGCAAGCGCGCCGAGCGCGAACACAGCGCACGCGAATGGACGCGGCCGGATGCGCTGCAGGGATGCAAACATGGGGAGTAGCATAAGCTACATAGTCGTTATAGTTTCGACATGGCCCTTGATCGCTCTCCAGGCTGGCTGCTGTTGGTGCTCTCGCTGCCCACGCCGAGCGGCACCGCTCGCATGCGCGTCTGGCGCGCGCTGAAAGGCCTCGGCTGCATGGCCCTTCGCGACGGCGCCTACCTCCTGCCTCAAGGGGAAGGCCGCGAGGAAGCGCTGCTGGAGATCGCCCGACACTGCACGAGCGAGGGCGGCGTGGCCTGGCTCATTGCCGCGCAGCCTCGCGGGCCCGACGACCGCGCGGCATGGCGCGCGCTCTTCGATCGAAGCGCGGACTACGCCGAGTTGCGCAAGGGCTGGAGAATCGCCGACCGGGGTCTCGGCAAGCTGGGCGACACGGAGCTCACGCGGCTCCACCGAAAGCGCCAGCGCGACTTCGACGCCATCCGGGCGATCGACTTCTTTCCCGGCGAGGCCAGCGCCGAGGCGGAAACGGCCTGGACGGAATTCAACAAGCGCATCGAGGCGCTGCAGTCGCCTGACGAGCCGCACGAATTGGGCGGCGGCATCGCGCGCCTGGATGCCTCGGCCTACCAAGGCCGCACCTGGGCCACTCGCCGCCACCTCTGGGTCGACCGGGTCGCGAGCGCATGGCTGATCCGCCGCTTCATCGATCCCAAGGCGAACTTCCTCTGGCTCGCCAGGCCCTCCGAATGTCCGAAGAGGGCTCTCGGTTTCGACTTCGACGGTGCAACGTTCACGCACGTCGGCGAGCGGGTCACCTTCGAGACGCTCATGGCGAGCTTCGGCCTGGACGACGACCCGGCCCTGAACCGGCTGGCCGCCATCATCCATCACCTCGATGTCGGCGGCGGCCAGGTGCCCGAGGCCATCGGCTTCGAGGCCGTCATGACGGGCGCACGCGACCGACTGCAGGACGACGACGCGCTTCTCGCGGAGATGTCCCGGGTGCTGGACTCGCTTCACGTGCACTTCGAGCGCGCCGCCACGCGAGTCAAGGCCTGAGAATCCTGCGGGCGAACCGGCGCCCGTCGGCGCCTCCGTGGCGGCCGCGGCTCGTCGAGCGCCTCAGGCGACCGGGGCCTGTTGCCGGCGATTGGCGCCCAGCCGGGCCTTCACCGCTGCAACCAGCGGCTCGACGACAGACGGGGGGAACGGCGAGACACTGCTGACGTTGATCTCGCACAGCACGTGGCGATCGGGCTCGTCGGCCGTGGATTCGCCGAGCAGGAAGTCGCAATCCCACAGCATCGGCAACTGCTCGGTCGGCAGCCCGACACGCTGCCGCAGGAGCTCGACCCATTCGGTCTCCAGCTTGCGCCTGAGCTGCTGGAACTGCGGCAGGGTGGGTGGATGGTAGAGCCGCGGGCCGGGTTGCGGCGCCGGCGCGCCGTCACGCGCCGGATACAGGGCGTTGACCGCCTGGTGGCCGAAGCCGGCCACCCGGTTGCCCACCAGGTAGGCGCGCACCATGCCTTCCGCAAGCCGGGGCTGCCAGGCCTGGTCGATCATGTGTCCACCGCCGGACACCTCGAAATACGGCGCCAGGCGCGCGAGCAGCCCTTCGAGGTCGAGTCGCTCCTCCTCGCTGCCGCGCTGCGCATGCCGCACGATGAAGTCGGCTGATCCGGCGATGGATTCGATCCGCCAGACGCCGATGCCGCTGTGGCCCCGGTGCTGCTTGAGCACGCGCGGGCCGCGAGCCAGCCGGGCGGGCAATTCCTCGGCGAGCCGGGCCAGGCTGCCCACGCGCACCGCGTCGCTGCCGAACGGCAGGTCGCGTACGTCGACGAGCACGTCCTTCGTCCCCAGACGCAGGATGGCGTCGGGATGGCTGCTGACGAAGGTGTCCGTCGCCGCGACGTTCCGCAACAGGGCATCGAGGCGGTCCCGACGTCGACCGCCTTCGATCGGGTTGCACCAGACCAGCACGCCGCCGACACCTCGAAGCTGCGCCGCGACCTCGTCGGCGAAGTCGTCGTGGTAGACGGCCGGCACGGCGGTGACGCCGGCCCTGGCGAACGCGTCGAAGAGCGCGCCGAAGCGGCTCTCGTGCGGATCCGAACGGTCGCGCATGGCGCGATCCCCCGGGTACAGCAGTGCAACGACGGGCTCGAGCGCTTGCGACATGGCGGTACCTCGTTCAGTCAGACGGTATCGAGCCACGCCATCCGGCAGGGGTCGACGTACGGCGTCCGGTCACGCGTGATGCAGCAGCGGGAATGCCACCAACCCGATCAGGGCCGCTGCGATCACGATCACCGGCTCGGTGAGCTTCTTGAATTTCCACAGCAGGGCCGTCGTGCCGATGGCCAGCGCCGCGGTCAGCCAGTCCGTGATCGATCGTTGCCCGATCACGATGACCGAGCCGGCGATCGACCCGATGGCCGCCGCGGTCGCCCCGTCGACGAAGGCCAGCAGGCCGGGCCGCTTGCCGTGCTTCTTGAAGTACGGCGCCGGAATCACGGTGAACAGGTAGCACGGCAGGAAGGTGCCGGCAGCCGCCACGACCGCCCCCCAGAAGCCGGCGACGAGGAAGCCGATGAACCCGGTGGTGATCACGACCGGCCCCGGCGTGATCATGGCGACCGCGACGGCATCGACGAATTGCTGGTCGGTGAGCCAGCCGTACTGCTTGACGACTCCGCCATAGAGGAACGGCACGATGGCCAGGCCGCTGCCGAACACGAACGCCCCTGCGTAGGCGAAGTAGCCGCCGATCTGGACGAGGCGATTGACGTCGACGCCGGTGAACGCAAGAAAGGCCAGCGCGGGCGCCGCCAAGCCGTGGAGACGCCCCTTGGACATCAATTTCGGCGGTGCGCGCAGGATCCAGACGAGCAGGCCCGCGCCGAGGACCAGCCAGACGACCTCCGCCTTGAGCATCGCCGTCGTGATCGCGTTGGCCAGGAAGATGGCCCAGAGCAGCTTGTCCTTGCCCAGATTCTTCGTCGTGAGCTTGTAGGCGCTCATCGCGATGATCCCGATCACGGCAGCGCCGACCCCGTAGAACACCGCCTGCATCCAGCCGATGCCGCCGTAGGCGACATAGATCGCGCCGATCGCCACCACCATGAAGAAGGACGGCAGGACGAAGGCCAGGCCGACGAGCGTCGCGCCGGCGAGCCGGTAGCGCACGAACCCCAGGTAGATCGCCAACTGCGCGGCCAGCGGGCCGGGCATCAGCTGCGCGAGCGTGAGGCCTTCGCGGTAGTCGCCCTCGCTGATCCAGCGTCGCTTCTCGACGAGATCACGGTACATGTAGCCGACGAGTGCGACCGGCCCGCCGAACCCCCAGGTGCCCAGGCCCAGCATGTAGCGAACGAGCTGCCACAGGGTGTAGTCCGCGGTGGACGGAGGGGCCGGTTCGGCCGCGGCGGTGTCACTCATCGAAGGTCCTTTGGACAGGCTTGCGGTGTCGATCCGCGGCCGTGGGAAGCGGGGGCAACGAATCAGCGGAGCGTGCGACCGACCCGGGTCCTTCCAGGGACGCACGAGGGCGCGCGGTTCGGTGAAATTGTTGTAGAGATATTAACCATATTGTCTCGCAATCTACAAGCAGTGTTTTGCCCCTGGAGCGCATTCCGCTGTGCGCAGGTCGCGCCCTCAGGCGACCGACATCGCCGTGAAAAGAGGCGATCAGGCCCGGCGGCGTCACGGGCGGCACGTCCGCGTGCGCCGGACAGGAACACCCCGATGTGTCAGGCATGACATCCCACAAATATGTAGAGGATACGACTTAGGGATGTCGATAATTAAACACTTACGTACGATCTCCTACATTGCTGTGTCGATGAAGCACAACCAACCCTGCACAGAGACAGGGTGAGTTGATCGAGGCCTTGGCTTCCCGACGCAGGTCCATGGCGACTGCACGGGGGTGCAGGCGCCGGACGAACGCCCATTGCGCACTCCTTGCAGTCAGCCCGGACGAAGTTCCGCGGCTTTCAAAGGGCGTGGGCGGCGGGTTAAGCCAGCACCGTATCCGGGGAGGCAGGCCGTGTCATCACGGCGCTTCCCGAGGTGCCGCTCTGCGATTGCAACGAGCTCCGAGCAGGAGACTGCGCCGTGTCCGGCGCGGCTTCGGCGTGGGCATTCCGGAGAGAGTCCGGAAGGCAGTCGATGAGTCTCGACAACGAATGACCCTACAGGTGAATGCGCATGTTCAAGCTTCTGAGTCCGGAAATGTCCATGGTTCCGGCAACCGACGACAACCAGGGTGGCAAGCGCCGCCCGAGCGGCAAGGTGCTGGGCGCGATCTTTCTCGTGGTGGCGGCCGCGATCCTGGGTGGCGTCGGGTACCTGAACTACCAGCTCAACCCGCTCACGTACAGCAGCAAGGCCCAATCCACCGCGGCCGAGGTCCTGGCAAGCGGCCGCAACATCGCCGTGTCCGATGCCAACATCGACTGGCGCGACTTGCGTCGCGCGCAGATCGTGCAGATGAAGGCGGCGCCGGACATCCTGATCTTCGGCGGCAGCCGCTGGCAGGAAGCCACCTCCGCCATCGCTCCTGGCAAGCACGTCTACAACGCCTTCGTGTCCAACGACCACTTCGAGGACATGATGGCGATCTCCGAGTTGCTGTATGAACAGCATCGCCTGCCCAGGACCCTGATCCTCAGCGTCCGGTTCTCGACGTTCGAATACCTCGATCGTCGCGATGCGTGGTGGTGGAAGTCCTTCGGTCCCGAATATCGCGCGATGGCTGCGCGACTCGGGGTCCCCGCGCACTCCTGGTTCGACACGACGCAGTTCGGCAAGTATTCGCATCTCTTCGCCGCGGATGCCCTCTTCTCGAAGTGGCAGAAATTCAATTCGAATCCCGTGGCGTGGGAGGCGACCGACGCCTTCTCGAACCCCACGATGGACATCGTGGGCTCGGACGGCGCGCTGCGCTTCTCGGACAAGCGCCTGCAGCTCCAATCGCCCACCTTCGCCCAGCAGGACGCCGTGCAGATGGGCACCCGGCATCGCGCGACGCGGTTGAAGATCGATGGCGCCATGCTGGACCAGCTCGAGAAGCTGCTGGCCTTCCTGAAGCAGCAAGGCGTGCAGGTCGTCATCATCCAGACGCCCTTCCATCCGGCCTACTACGAGACGATCCAGGGCTCGGCCTACTTCGACGACGTCATGAAGGTCGAGAGCGAAACCAAGCGCATCGCCAACCGGGTGGGCGTGCAGGTCGCGGGCGGCTTCAATGCCGCCGCCGAAGGCTGCAACGCGTCGCAGTACCGCGACTTCAACCACTCGAGCGTCGACTGCCTGGGCCACCTGGTCGACAAGGCGCTCCAGCCGAACTGATCTCGGCCATCGCCGCCGCCGATGCATGGAGAAGCCCTGTCGCAGGGTTTCCCGGCACGGCGTCGCCCAGCATTGCATGCATGGCGCCCGACGCCACAGGTTGATTCACCATGTTCTTCGCGAGCTTCGAATTCATCGGGATATTCCTGCCGGTGGTGTTCGGCGGATTCTTCCTCCTTCAAGCAACCCGGCAGAAGACGATCGCCGCCTATTGGCTGATCGCCTGCTCCTGCTTCTTCTACTGGTCGCTCGACGAGCAGCATCTGCTGCAACTCTTCGAGTCGGCGATCGCGAACTACCTCCTGTCGCTCGCGATCGTCTCGGCAAGGTGGCGAGATCATCGGCACGCCTCGATGGTCATGTGGGCCGGCGTGGTCTTCAACATCGCCTTCCTGTGCTGGTTCAAGTACGGCGCGGCGGCCTCCATCCCGCTGGGACTGTCGTTCTTCACGATCCAGCAGATCGCCTACCTGGTCAGCACCCTGAACAGCGACGACCCGAGTCCGACGTTCGGCAGGTACCTGCTCTTCATCTCCTTCTTCGCCTACGTCATCGCCGGCCCGGTCGTCACCCGCGAGGAGATGTTCTCCCAGTTCGACGACATGTCGGCGCCGCGGATGCGCAAGATGTTCCTGCCCGCGCTGACGCTGTTCTCGTTCGGCCTGTTCAAGAAGGTCGTGTTCGCCGACAACATCGGCGGGTACGTCGACCAGGTCTTCGCGGCGTCCGGCCACGGCGTCGCGCTGACGGCAGCCGACGCCTGGAGCGCATCGGGGCTGTATACGCTGCAGCTCTATTTCGACTTCTCCGGCTACTCCGACATGGCGGCCGGGCTGGCGGCGCTGTTCGGGATCAACCTGCCGCGCAACTTCCACTCGCCGCTGAAGGCCACCAGCGTGATGGAGTTCTGGCGCCGCTGGCACATGTCGGCCACGCGCTTCTTCACCCACTACCTGTACCTGCCGCTGGTGCTCAGGATCATGCGGCTGGTGGTTCCGTTCCGGCTGACCGGCGTGACGCAATTCCTGGTCACCGTCCTGTTCCCCATGCTGCTCACGTTCCTGCTGATCGGGGTCTGGCATGGGGCGGGCATGACGGCGGTCGTCTTCGGCCTGATGATGGGCCTGGCCATCGCCGTGAATCACACCTGGAGGAAGCTGGCCCTGCCATCGATCCCGGGCGGCCTCGGCTGGGTGATCACGATGGCCGTCATCGTCGTCGGCATGGTGTTCAGCCGGGCCGACGACATGCACATGGCAGGCGGGCTGCTGCGCGCCATGTCGGGCGTCAATGCCGGCGCGACGCCGATTCTCGACATGTCCGCGGTCATGCCGTGGCTCGTGTCGCTGACCGCAGTCTGCGTCGTCCTGCCGAACACCCACGACATCATGGCCGCCTTCCCCCTCGTGATCAGCGAGAGCTGGGCGGATGTTCCCAAGTGGCAGAGACGCCTGATGTGGAGCAACGGGATCGTGGGCTCCGCGGTGTCGTCGGCCGTGCTGTTCGGAACGATCGTCCTGATCCCCAAGGCAGCGCAATTCATCTACTACAGGTTCTAGGACCGCTTCAGAGAGGAACACGGAGATGCACAAGCAAGACAGCCAGTCCATCGTGATCGAGATGGAGAAGGCCCTGCACCCCGAACTGGTGTCGGAGGTCGAGAAGCAATCGGTCTACATCTCGACGAGCCTGCTCGACCTGAAGGTCCAGAGCGATCTCAAGCGCATCGCGCTGATCATCGAGGCGGGCCGCGAAGAGGAGCTCACCGGCAAGGTCAGGCGGTTCCTGGCGGCGATCCAGCACGGATTCCGGCCGGTCGAGATGAAGACCGTCGCCGTCAACGAACGCAAGAACAGCAGGCCGTACGAGACCGGGGTCTACGAGCAGCTCGTGAACAAGGGCTGGGTGCTGGGCCTGGGGCAGGGGCAGGTCGGGCTGGCCGGGCCGGCGCTCGCGCTTGCACAGGCGCTCGACAAGACCATCGTCCGCGCCGCGCAGGACAAGTTCGGTGCCATCGAGCGAACCTACCCGGCGCTGATTCCCGCCGAAGTGCTCGCGCGCTGCGGCTACACCAGCTCGTTTCCGCAGCACCTGTCGATCGTGACGCACCTCGAGGAGAACTACGACGCCATCGAGAAGTTCCGTGCCGCCAATGTCGACCGCCGCGACATCGCCGTTCCCGAACCGAAGGCCTTCGGCCATCCGAAGGTCTGCCTGTGTCCGGCGCTGTGCTACCACTGCTACCCCACGCTGGAAGGCAAGGTGCTGCCGGTGGACGGACACGTTGAAACGTCGACGGGGCGGATCGCCCGCTACGAGTCCACCAGCATGGTCGGGCTGGATCGCCTGTGGGAGTTCGCCCAGCGTTCCATCATCTGGCTGGGCGGCGACCACTTCTGCGCGGAGCGTCGCGTGCTGGCCATGGAAACGGCCATGGAGCTGGCCCGCACCTGGGACATCGACTGCCGCATCGAGACCGCGAGCGACCCGTTCTTCACGTCGGTCTCCACCGCCAAGAGCTTCTGGCAGAAGGGCCAGGACCTGAAGTTCGAGATGCGCGCCTTCGTCGAACCGAACGCCGGCGAATCGTCGCGAACCATCGCCGCGGCCTCGTTCAATCTTCACAGCACCTATTTCGGCGAGGCCTTCGACATCAGCGACCACACCGGCGGTCCCACCTTCAGCGGCTGCGCGTCCTGGGGCATCGAGCGCCTGCTGCTGGTGATCTACACCCAGCACGGCCTGGACCAGGCGCAGTGGCCCGAATCGCTCCGCAGCCTGGTCGGCAATCAGGCTTGACTGCCGAGCGACCCTCGATCGACCAACCGAATACTGGAATTGAAATGACCATCGAAATCGACGAACTTCCCCTGGGTCTGAAGCAGACGTTCGCCGACGTCCTGCGCGTCGGAGTGGACGAGATCAGCGTCAACTCGAGCTCGAAGAACACCCGGAACTGGGACAGCCTGCGCCACGTGGAGCTCGTGGTCGCCATCGAGGAGAAGTACGGCGTCTCGTTCTCGCAGACCGAAGTGTTCGCCCTGAACACCGCGCGGGGTTTCCGCGACATGCTCGCGCGCAAGAACGTCGACCTCTCCAAGGCGTGAGGACCGGCGGGCACGCACCGTTCGAGCGACTTCCACAGAGACCAACCCAGGCTGCACGTCCATGAAAATCCTGTTGCTCAAACCCAAGGCGCAATACGTCCTCACGCGCTACGCCGACGCCTGCAGCAGGCTCGGCGTGGACCTGAACGTGCTGATGACGCCCAAGGAGCCGCGCGCGCACTACCTGGTCTCGTTTGCCAACGATTCCTTCGAGGACATCGAGGAGGTGCCGGTGGCGGGCGACGACGTCGAGGCGCTCGCGCCGCACCTGGGCGGGTTCGACGCGGTCGTGGCGTCGGGCGAGTATTCGGTGATCTTCGGCGAACACCTGAGCGCGCGGCTGGGCGTCTTCCACAACCCGCTGGGGCCGGTCGAGTCCTATCGCAACAAGTACCTGATGCGACAGCACTTCGCCGACGCCAACGTCAGCCAGCCGCGCATGCTGGCGAAGTTCGCGTCGATGGAGGAGGTCGACGCCTTCGACTGGGCGGGCGTCGCCTTTCCGGTCATCGTGAAGCCGATCGACCTGAGCAGCAGCTTCTACGTGCGCCTGTGCCACAGCGCCGACGAGGCGAAGAAGGTCTATCGCCGGATCTTCAAGCACACGCAGTCGTTCGCCGGCGTCACGTTCTCGGCGCAAGGGCTGCTGGAGGAGGTCGCCAGCGGGCTGGAGTACAGCGTCGAATGCGTCATCCAGCACGGCCGGATCGCGGCCATGTTCCTGACCCGGAAGTTCCTGAGCCCCTATCCGGCCTGCGACGAGGTGGCGCATCTGTCCGGTGCGCCCTTCGACGATCCGGAGATGGAACGCCAGGCGCGCGCCGCGGTGGCGGGCATCGTGCAGGCATGGCAAGTCACCTCGGCCGTCATGCACGTCGAGTTCAAGCACTGCAACGGGGTGGTCAAGGTCATCGAGGCCGGCTGCAGGATCGGCGGCGACATGATCTCCACGCTCGTCGACCTGCGCCATGGCGTCAGCCTGGAGGAGTGCCTGGTCCTGCTGCGCTGCGAGCAGGGCCTGGACAAGGCGTTCGAGCGTCGGACGCCTGAAGGCGACGGGTACTGCTACGGCATCCAGTACCTGTTCAGCGAGAACCTGGCTGCCGACATCCCGCCCGACGTCGAGGTGCTGACCACGGTCCGGCATGCGAAGCAGGACTCCGGCTCCGGCGGGGGCTTCGGAGTCGAGCAGCGGCTGGGACACCGGCTCGTTCGCAGCCGCTCGCTGATCGCTCTCCAGCAATACCTCGACATCCGCTCGATCTGTTGATTCGTCGGGCATCTTTGAGCCGCACGGCGGCGTGGACGGGATCTGGAAAACATGAAGAGATTCAGTGGCTGGCTGCTGTCGCTCGCGGCGTCGTTCATCGCGTGCGTCAGCGCCCATGCTCAAGGGACTGTCTCGATCGGGGGCGAGATCAACCTCGCCGTCATCCGTTACGACACCTCCGGGCCGTCGAAGCCCGACGTGGACACGATCCGGCTCGACAGCTACACCACCCGCCTCGCGATCAAGGGCAAGGAAGACCTGGGGGCCGGCGTGTCCACCGACTTCCTGCTCGGAACAGGCTTTCGCGCGGATCAGAGTGCGTCCTTCAAGGGCTTGTGCAATCGTGAATGCTGGATTCGCTTCAAGGGCCCGTACGGTGCCGTGCGGGTCGGACGAACGCTGCCGATCTACGACGACATTTCGTATTCGTGGTACTTCATCGAATCGCCCGGCATCCACAACCCGTTGTCGCTGTGGGCGAACTGCGGAAACGGCGCGGGCCTCACGGACGGCTGCTTCGACGTGTACCAGTCGGGATCGATCCGATACGACTCGCCCACCGTCGCGGGCTTCACGGGCAGCTTCTCGTACTCGATGCCCACTTCGGAGCTCCCGGCCCGGCAGAACGGCAGGGTCTACGTCGCCGGCGGCACCTATGTGAACGGCCCGCTGTACCTCGGCATCGCCCATCAGGTCGACCATCACGTCCGCGACGGTGCGCTGGTCGACCATGCGACGACGGTTGCCGCGTCGTATGACGGCCCCGTCTACGTCGGCGGCGGGTTCGAGCACCTGGTCTACCAGGCGCCGCTGGACAAGAGGCTGTCGCGCAACTATGTCGGTGGCATCGTCAAGTTCCAGGAAGGCCGGCAGACCTGGTGGGCCAACTATGGCGTGGCCTTCAGCGGCAAGGGAACTGCACCGGCCGACTACTCGGTGGTCGCGGTGCGGACCCTCCCTCATTCCGGCGCCAGGATGTGGACGCTCGGCTACCGCTACGAACTGAGCAGGCGCACCTACCTGTCCGTCTTCTACAACGAGCTTGCGAACCAGTCGAATGGCGTCTACTCGTTCGATCCGCTCCTGACGCCGTACGAAGGCGTCGGGGGGCGCATGTCGGGCCTGGCGCTTGGCTTCCAGAAGCGATTCTGACGGGCCCGCGAACGAGATGCGCTTGCGTTCTGGAAGTGTTTGATTTCTGATGCATCCCGACGCTGTCGGGACACGAGTTCGGTCCACGCAACCCCAAAGGAAAGGCAATCATGAAACAACTCGCAGAGCAATTCGAGATGAAGGCACTGCCCTGTGATCCCGCCGCCATGAATGGCCTGTCCCGGAAGCTGATCACGAGCCACTACGAGAACAACTACGGCGGGGCAGTCAAGCGCCTGGTGAACATCCGCAAGCAGCTCGGCCAGCTCGACTGGCCGCAGACGCCGAACTTCACGATCAACGGCCTGAAGCGCGAGGAACTCATTGCCGCGAATTCCGCGTACCTCCATGAGCTCTACTTCAGTTGCCTGGGCGGCAACGGCGAACTGGCCCTCGGCGGCCTGAGCGTCGGGCTCGCGCGCGACTTCGGGTCCGTCGACCAATGGAAGAGCGAATTCGTCGCACTGGCCAAGGCGATGGGCGGTGGCTCCGGCTGGGCGATGCTCTCCTGGTCTCCGCGCGAGAACCGCCTCGTCAATCACTGGGCCGCGGACCACACCCACCAGCTGGCGGGCGCGGTGCCGCTGCTGGCCCTCGACATGTACGAGCATGCCTACCACCTGGACTTCGGAGCCAACGCGGGCGCGTACGTCGAGGCCTTCATGCGCAACGTCCACTGGGACAACGTCAACGAGCACTACGCGGCCGCGGTGGCCAGCAGCACCCAGCACCTGGGGATGTCATGCGCCGAGGCAGCGCAGGCCGACGTCCAGCGGATCGACGTGCGCCGGGCCGGCGCCTATGCGAGTGCCCCCAACATGATCTCCGGCGCCGTGTGGCACGACCCCGAGAAGGTGCACGACTGGGCCGCAACGCTCCCGAAGACCAAGCCGGTCATCGTGTACTGCGTGTGGGGCCACGAGGTCGGGCAATCCACGGCGGCCATCCTTCGCGACCAGGGCATCGACGCGAAGTTCCTCTCCGGCGGGATGGACGCCTGGAAGACCGCGGGGCTTCCGATCGAAGCCAAGTAGAACCGGCGGGCAGTCGCGCGGTTCGGTGACGAGCCCTGTGGGCGGCTCCGAACGAAGGTGGCGGGACAGCCGGTCAAGCCTCTTCCTGCATCCGGCTGACGAGGCGCCCGCCGGGAAGGCGGCGCGCAGCCTGCGGCGTGCGTCTTGGGCCATCCTGCTGGCCAGCATCGCCGAATGCAGGCGGAGTCCCGTCGTCCGGCGCCGGCCTGCGCGCAACGCCTTGGAAGCCTGCGGCTGGGCTCATCCAGCGCGCCGCCGCGCCTGGCCGGACATGCCGTGCGCGCGCCTCTCGCCGTGCACGCGGCTTGCGGGCCGCGCAGCGGCGTGACGACGTGGCAGGTGCCCCTCCCGAACACCCTGCCCGCCGCGGCACATTGATCCATGTCAAAGGAACGGGAGATTTCCGCGATTTCGCCGCACCCCGCCCCTGTCAGGGGGATGGAACTTTTGTACTATGCTCTAAATGAGGGTAGACATTATTTCAAATAGCTGGCTCCTGTTGATCGTCACGCTGCCTACCCAGGCGGCCACCGTTCGAATGCGGGTCTGGCGGGCACTCAAGGCCGGCGGCTGCGCCCCCCTGCGCGATGGCGCCTACATGCTGCCCGCGGGGGCCGACCGCCAGGTGCTGCTGCGCGGCCTGGGCGTGGAGTGCGAGCGAGTCGGCGGCGGCGCCTGGTTGATGCACGTGCAATCCGTCAACGAGGACGAAGCCTCGGCCTACCGCCAGCTCTTCGACCGACGGGAGGAGTACGACGAGCAGCGCCAGGCCTGGAAGGACGCCGCGAAGGAGTTGCCCAACCAGGCGCTGCCGGACGTCGCGAAGACGCACAAGCGCCTGCAGCGGGAGTTCGAGGCCCTGAAGGCGATCGACTTCTTCCCCTCGGAAGCCAGTGCGAAGGCCGACGCGGCCTGGATCGAGTTCAGCGAGCGCGTCGATGCGGTGCTCTCACCCGACGAGCCCCGCGAAACGTCCGGCGACATCCCGCGGCTGGATGCCTCGAGCTACCAGGGGCGCGTGTGGGCCACCCGCCGCGGCCTGTGGGTCGACCGCGTGGCCAGCGCGTGGCTGATCCAGCGCTTCATCGACAAGCAGGCGCGCTTCCAGTGGCTGGCGAAAGCCTCGGACTGCCCGCGCACGGCGCTGGGATTCGACTTCGACGGCGCCACGTTCACGCACGTCGGCGAGCGCGTCACTTTCGAGACGCTCATGGCCACGTTCGGGCTCGACGGCGACTCTGCGCTCAAGCGCCTGGCCACGATGGTGCACGGGCTCGACGTGGGAGGCGACCAGGCTCCGGAAGCCGGCGGATTCGAGGCGGTGCTGGCGGGAGCCCGCGAGCGGCTGCCCGATGACGACGCCCTCCTGGCCGAGATGTCCGCCGTCCTGGACTCGCTCTATGCGCATTTCAGCCAGGATGCGGCCGGCAAGGCACGCAAGGCGAGCGGCCGATCGCAGGTCGTCGCCTGAACCCTGGTCGCAGGACCGTCGTCGTCAGGCGGGCGTGAGCCCCGGTGCTCGGGCGAACTGTCGGCCATGCGCGGCATGCTGACGGGCCGAGGCCCGTTGCAAGCTTGTCGATTTCCGATCGTCTCGTTCGTCGTCCGTGGACATCCATCTCGAAGGACTTCCCATGAAATACCTTGGACTCGCCTACTTCACGCCCGATCGATTCGCCGCGATGGCGCCAGACGACATCAAGAAATTGGTGAGCCAATGCCCGCCACTGGACGAGAAGATGCGCGCCACCGGCAAGGTTCTGGTTTCCGCGTCGCTGGGTGATCTGGATCGTTGGAAGACGCTTCGCCCGCGCAGCGGCAAGACCCAGGTCGTCGATGGGCCGTATACGGAGTCCAAGGAAGTGATCGGCGGCCTGTTCATCATCGACGCAGACAGCCAGGATGAGGCCCTGCGCATCGCCGCCATGCACCCGGCTGCCATGCTGGGCGAGGAGGCCGGGTGGGCCGTCGAGCTGGTCCCGATGGACTTCTACCTCACCCCGTGACCGCGCGGGCAGGCCTGCGCGCCTGGCTGCCACTTCGCATCAGCGATGCGCCGGCTCGCGCAGCGCCGTCCGCAGTCCTTGCAGGGCCTGCAGCCCTTCACGCTTCCAGCCTCAGGTCCTTTCGGACGCCCGCATCGAGCACCGCGGCGGGCGCGAACCTGCGCAGCACGCGCATGCGGCTGGCGAGTCCCGGGGCGTAGCGGATGGCTGGCCGGGCCGCCTGCGCGGCCTTCAGGACCATCCGGGCGACCACGTCGGGCCCGTCCGCTCCGACCAGCACCTCCTTGACGCGCCGCCCGACACGCGCGCGAACCTCTCCATAGACGTCCAGGGGCGCATCGGGCTTGATCAGGTTCGCGTCGAATGGCGTGTTGATGTAGGCCGGCTCGACGAGCGACACGCGAATGCCCAGCGTGCGCAATTCATGGTCGAGCGCTTCCGAATAGCCCCCGACCGCATGCTTGGTGGCCGAATACAGTGCCATGTAGGGCATCGGCAGGAAGCCCAGCACCGAGCCGATGTTGATGATCCGGCCCGAGCGCTGACGCCGCATGTGCGGGGCCACGGCACGGATCATCCGCACCATGCCGAAGAAGTTCGTGTCGAAGAGCGCGCGTGCCTGCTCGATCGAGCTCTCCTCGGCAGCCGCCGGCGCGACGCCGAAGCCCGCGTTGTTGACGAGAAGGTCGATGCGGCCTTCCAGGCGCATCAGCGCGCCCACGGCCGTCTCGACCGATTCGTCGCTGGTCACGTCCAGGGGCAGCATCTCGAAGGGACGCTGACCAGCCGCGCCCCCGCGCCGGCTGGTGCCGTAGACCTTGTAGCCGGCGGCGGCGAGCTGCAGTGCCGTGGCTTCGCCGATGCCCGACGAGGCGCCCGTGACGAGTGCGATCTTGCCGTTCATGTTCATGGTGGTTCTCCTGCGGATGGAACTTGGAAATGGCTGGTGGGACAGGTCGCCTGCGGTGGAAGGGCCATCCCGGGCCCCTTCTTGATCAATCTCGCATGACGAATGACATATGTAAAGACGAACAAGAAAGGCGGGCATCGCCACGCCTTCAGGAACGGGTCAGGGTCTCGAGGGTGGCCTCGCAGAAGCTCTTGGCCAGCGCGGGGTCGTCCACGGCGCGAGCCAGCATCAGCGCGCCCACCATGGCGGAGACCGTCACGAGCGCACGTTGGTGTGCACTGGATTGGCCCCAGTCAGTCGATTGGCGAGCCGCCAGATCCACCATCGCCTTGATGTGCCGCGTGGTCACCGCGCGCACCTCGGACGTCTGGCGCGCCGTTTCCGACCCCAGCGCGGCGAGCGGGCAGCCCGCCTCGACCTGCGCGAGATGCCCGGGCGACAAGTAGGCCTGGAGCATGGCCGTCAATGCTCGACCCGCAGGAGCGCTGGCGACCACATCCGCCGCCAGGGCCGCCGATTCGGCACACGCCCGGCTCGCCGCTTCCGCCAGCATGTCTTCACGCGACTCGAAGTGGGCATAGAACGCGCCGTGCGTCAGGCCGGCCTGCTTCATGATGTCGGCTACGCCCGTACCGTCGTAACCGCTGCGTCGGATCGCCCGCGCTGCCGCCGCCACGATGCGCTCGTGCGATGCTGCCTTGGCTGCCGCCCGTTCGTTGAGTTTCGACTTCCGCATGATGTTCATCATACATGATTTCTCGAAAGCTCATATCGACACGCCGGCATTTCCATCGTGGCCAGCGCTTGCTTCGTCGGCAATGCCGGTGCGCTCCGAGGTCGGCATCCAATCACGACGTTGCGATACCGCCGGAGCGAAAGCGCGGATGCAACGTGCCGTGGATGCACTCATCGCGAAGACAATGCTGGTCGAGGTGGATGACCTGCTGCGCACAGCATCGCTTTAGCTATCCCCATTGAAGGGGTGCGAAACGGATGCCGATCGGAGTTGGCCGGGAAAGTTGCTTGGGAAGCAAAGAATCGTTGCAATGTCAGCGCCCCCGGCCCGGAGAGCGTTGGATCGGCATGCCATCTATCTGCAGTCCCTCCCGGCCCTCAGTCGCCTGCCTCGGCGTCGTCGGACTGCTCCTGGCGGCTCAGGTCCATGCGGCTGTCCCACCGGAGATAGCTGCGCCGGTACAGGTCGTACCTGAGGGCCGGCTCAGCATTGAAGGCCCGGCTGGACATGGTTTCCTGCCTATTCGAGTCTCTCGCGACTGGACGTCGTCGCAACCGGACGTCGAGCGCGCGGTCGTTGTAATCCACGGATGGCAACGCAGCGGTCTGAGGGTCGGAGAGATTGCGGCCGCGTTCGGAGGTCAAGCCGCGGCGCACACCGTCGTCATCGCACCCCAGTTTCTGGTTTCCGCCGATGTCCAAGCTCACAACCTGCCCGCATCGGTGCTGCGCTGGGGCGTGAACGATTGGAAGTCGGGCCGCCCGGCACTGGGGCCCTCACCAATGAGCGCTTTCGACGCCGTGGACGCAATCGTCGCCAGACTTGCCGACCGACGGATATTCCCCAATCTGCACACAATCGTGATCGCCGGGCACTCCGCCGGCGGCCAGCTTGTGCAACGATATGCAGCCGTCGGACACGCGGCAACGAAGGCCGGTGCGGATATCCACATGCGCTACGTCGTGGCCAACCCTTCTTCGTACTTGTACTTCGGCGTCGCGCGTCCGAGTGCCGACGCAGAGGCCGGCATCCGCTGTCCAAGCGTTGACCGCTGGCCTTACGGTTTCGAAGGTGCGCTACCGCCCTATGTCCGCGTGACAGCGGCCGAGGCCGAAGCGACCTTCATCGCGCAGGACGTCGTCTACCTGCTTGGAACGGCTGACGTGGATCCACACCACCCCGAACTCGACCGATCGTGCGCAGCCGAAGCCCAGGGCAGCATGCGCTTTGGACGAGGCCGTGCCTATGCGGAGGCGTTGCGTGCACGCGAGGGTGGCCATCTTGCCCAGCGCGTCGTCGAGGTACCGGGCATAGGCCACAGCGGGCGCGCGATGTTTACATCGGTGCAGGGTCTGGCGACGCTGTTTGGCCCGATCACATCGAGCTCGCGCTGATTCCGGGCAATTTGCGTAGCGGACCGAGGAATTTGCTTTCGCGGGATCAGCCGCACGCGACGCCAGGTTGTCCGAACGCGGCAAGACCCCAGCAATAGGGCCTGCCGATCCCGACGGCCGTCGTGCCCAGTGCCAGGGCCTTGTACGCATCGGTTCCGCGGCGGACTCCGCCGTCGACGAGAACCGGGAACTTGCCGCCGACGGCCTTGACGACCTCCGGCAATGCGCCGATGGTCGACTGGGCGACTCAGGTCTTCGAGTTCCTGCCCGCCGTCTCGGGACCAGCGGCCGAGAGATTCAAAGGTCAAGAATGCCTCGCTTCAGGGCCAGGGTGACCGCGTGCGTGCGGTCGCTCGCATCCAGTTTTGCCAGGATGTTCTTCATGTGGGCCTTCACCGTTCCTTCGGTGATGTCCAGCTGGTGGCCGATGCGCTTGTTGGAATTGCCGGCGGCCGCCAGGCGAAGCACCGTGGTCTCGCGTTCCGTGAGCGGCTCGTCGGACATCCGCTCGGCGAGTTGTACGGCCAGTTCGGCCGGGATTCGCCTGCCGCCGCCGTGGACCAACCGGATCGTGTCGATCAGGTCCTTGCGCAGCGTCTCCTTCAGCAAATAGCCGCAAGCTCCGGCCTTGAGTGCCCTCAGCACCTCGGCATCGGTGCTGTAGCTGCTGAGCATCACGACGCGTGCCGCAGGGAATTCGTGGCGAATGCGCTCCAGCGATGCGATGCCGTCCATGTCGCGCATTCGCACGTCCATCAGCGTGACATCGGGCCGATGGAGGCGGAACGCGTCCACTGCGGCGCGTCCGTCCTGGGCCTCTGCGACGAGGCTCATGTCGGGCTGGGCCTCGATGGCGCCGGCAAGTCCGTCGCGCAGCATCGGATGGTCGTCGACCGTCATCACCCGGATCGGTGCCATGGTGGACTGCGGTGTCATGCCTCGAACTCCCCGGCCCGATTGATCAGGAAACGCAGGCCACGCCGGCCCTGCTCCGGTCTTGAACGATAGGCCCGCGCAGCCGGCAGCCGCAATTCCAGTTCGGTGCCGGCGCCGGGATGGCTCCGCATCGCCAGGACCGCGCCGATCTGCTCGGCGCGCTCCCGCATGCCTGTCAGGCCCCAATGGCCGGGCTTGCGGCCCGCGGCCAGCACCTCGGCGTCCATGCCGCCGCCATCGTCCCGCACAAGCAGCCGGAGTTCGCCGTCGCCGTGGCTGAGTTCCACATCGATGCGGCTGGCCTGGGCGTGCCTGAAGGCATTGGCCAGCGCCTCCGTGCCGATGCGCAGAAAGGCATCGCCGATTTCCGGCCGGAGCGGCCGCGCCGTGCCGGTCTCGGCCAGGCCGAACCGCGCGGATCGATGCAGGGCCAACGCCTCGCCCGCCTCGGCCAGTGCCGGGCCCAGGGCCGGCGGTTCCTCTCGCCGCAGGTCCAACAGCCGATGCCGACCCTCGATCAGCACGGCGTCGGCGCGATCCATCGCCGCGTCCATCATGGCGCGCGCAGCGAGATCCTTGGGAATGCGCTCGGTGGCGGTCTGAAAGCGCAGCATCAGGCCGTGGAAGCCCTGGATCAAGGTGTCGTGGAGCTCGCGGGCGATGCGTTCGCGCTCCGCCAGGCGTGCATCAAGGCGGGTCTGCATCTGCGCCGAAGCCTGCAGCAAGCGAAGCCGATGCAGGCCCCACAACAAGACCAGCGCACCCATGACGCAGAGCGCGGCAAACCAGGGCGTCTGATAGAACGCGGGCTGGATCCGGAATCTCAGGCTGGCGCCTTCGTTGTTCCAGACGCCATCGTCATTGCTGGCGCGAACCTCGAAAAGATAGTCGCCCGGGCTCAGCTGCGTGTAGAACGCCTCGCGCCGGTTGCCCGCGTCCTGCCAGTCGGCGTCCACACCCTGCAGGCGATAGCGGAAGGCCACGCGCTCGGGAATGCCCAGGCTCAACGCGGTGTAGGCGATGCGCAGTTCGGTGGTGTGCTCGGGCAGCGTCAGGCCTTGCCTCACCGCATGCGACTTGCCCTCGCTCTGCAGTTCCTCGATGACGACCGGCGGCACCACGGCGTTGTGGATGATGTGGCGCGGGTCCAGCACGGCCATGCCGTTGGAGGCGGAAAACCAGAGCCGGCCGTCGCTGCCCTCCAGCAAGGTGGGCAAGGGTCGCATCATCGCCGGCTCGCCGGTCATGCCGTCGTAGTAGTCGTATCGGATGCCCTGCATCGGGTGGGCGGGATCGCGCAGCGCCGCCTCTACCTCGCCCGCCGGGAACTGGCTGATGCCGTTGACGGCGTTCAACCAGAGATCGCCCGATCTGGCCTGCACGATGCCCGAGACCCCCGACAGCGCACCGGCCGCCTTCGCGGCAAAGGGATGCAGCCCCTGGGCATCGAGCATGGCGATGCCCGCGTCGCCGCCGATCCACAAGCGATCGCCGTGCGGGGTCAGCGCCATCAGGTTGCCGACCGCCAATCCATGGATCTCGACGATATGCCCCGGGGCGGCGCTGTCGATCCGAAACAGGCGGTTGTCCGCGTAGCCCACCCAGACATGGCCCGCGTCGTCGCTGGCGATCGACATCAGTGGCAGGTCCGGCAGGCCGGCGGGCTGCTCCCAACGGCCGTTCGCATGGCGGTAGAGCGGCCGTTGCCTGACGCCCAGCCAGATCGCCCCGGTGACGTCGCTGGCCAAGGAACTCGGCACGTCGCCGCTGAGCCCGCCATTGCTGCGTCCCACGCCAGGCGGCAGCGGCAGTTCGCGCAAGCGGCCGTTTTCCAGGCACCAGATGCCCTCCATGCCTGCGATCCAGAGGCGTCCGCGGCCGTCCCGATGCACGAAGGTCAGGTCCTGCCTGGCCCGCGGTTCGCCGAGGAGGACGGGGACGGGTGAAGACGCCTCGTCGATGCGCTGCAGTCCCGTCGGATAGGTCGTCGCCCAGACCTCGCCCGCGCTCCCCGCCGACATGCTGACGACGCTGGTCTTGGGCGCAAGCTGCACCGCCGTCAGCTTGCTGGCCCGGAAGCGGATCAGGCCCTCCGACGCAGTGATCCAGAGATTTCCTTCGATGTCTTCAAAGAGGGTGCTGACGTCGGAAGTCATGCCGGCGGGCGCTGCCACGATGGCGCTGTCGGGCCGCTCCGGGTGAGTCATTCGCAGCAGGCCGTACTCGTCGTGGAGCCAGAGCGTGCCGCTGCGATCGAAGTAGAGGCCGAGCTCGCGGGGCAGTTTCTTCCAGCCCCGTTGCACGAACTCCGACGCTTCGCCGGGCCGGGGCAGCGCACCGACCAGGGTGCCATTCCTCGTGGAAATCCATGCGCGCCCCTCCGGGCCCAACATCACGAGAGATGCCGTGACGCCCGGCATTGGAACGGGCTCGAAGGCCGAACTACCCGCGGCGCGACGGTACACCCCGGCCTCGGTCGCCACCCAGAGATCGCCCTGGCGGTC
>JBJMWE010000191.1:0-12086 GCA_045810285.1 Vitreoscilla sp.
CCGGTCATGCGCGAGCCTCATGCGCGAGCCTGTCATCCGCAAGCCCGTCATCTGCAAGCCGGTCATCCTCAAGCCGGTCATGCGCGAGCCTGTCATCGGCAGGCCTGTGATCCGCAAGCCTGTCATCCTGCGCGCAGCGGAGCGGAGTCGCAGGATCCACCCCTGGGGAAGCGTATCGGCGGGCGTGGATCCTGCGACTTCGCGCAGGATGACAGGCGGGGGGGCGTCGGCGTTCCGCGAGCCTGTCATCCGCGAGCCTGTCATCCGCAAGCCTGTCATTCGCAAGCCTCCGAGGCTCCCGCTGCGAACAGGGCCTCAGGCCGCGCGACGGGACCCGCCGAAGCGACGCCGGAACTGCGCCGGCGTGCAGCCGACCGTGCGATGGAACGCCCGGTACAGGCTGGCCTCGCCGCCGAATCCGTAGCGGTCGGCGATGGTCTTCACGGGTTCGTCGGATGCGGACAGCGCCTCGCTGACCTGGCGAAGCTTCACGCGGCGCAGCCATTCGCCGGCAGCCAGGCCCGTCCGGGCCTGCACGTGGCGCGCGAAGCTGCGGGTGGACATGTCGATGTGCGCCGCCGCGACGTCCAGCGTCAGCTCCTGGGCCGCGCAGCGTTGCGCGAACACCAGCGCCCGACGCAGGCGCGCATCGTCGAGCGCGATCAACTCCACCGGCTGGAAGACGGGCATCCATTCGCGCGGGCGCGGCAGCATCAGCACATCCTCGATGTCGCGCAGCGCGTTCGGCGTCAGGCGATCCTCGAGCGCCCGCCTCATCAGCGGCAGGTGGCCGTTCGGGCCGCTGGCGGTTCGCAGGCCGCGATCCTCGACCATGAGCTCGTCGAAGCGCCAGCGCACGCGCGCGTGGCGGCCGGCCAGCGCGCCGCGCAGCCACCACGTGGCGGTCGCGGCGCGGCCGTCCAGCCGTCCCGCCGCGGCGAGCAGCGCGACGCCGGTGCAGTAGCTCCACAGCGACGCCGACGGCGGCAGCGCACGCAGGGCCCTCACGACGGGCGCGAGCGCGGAGACGGCCTGGATCAGGCTGGTCTCCGAAACCGCCCAGACGCCGGGGACGATCCACGCCTGGCACGACGCATCCGGGAGTGCGCACGTCGGCACGATCCGCACCCCGCCGTCGACGTCGACCGGGTTGCCGTCGAGGCTGGTCCAGGCGATGCGAAAGAGCTCGCGTCCCGCGCGCAGGTTCGCGGCGCGCGCCATGTCGGCGATGGCGAACAGGCCGCCGGGCATGCAGCCGTCGAACAGGAGGAATCCGATGTCGAGGCGGACGGTCGGGCGGCTTGGCATGAATGGCGATGATTTTGTCGTTTCAAGCCATTTTCGCTTCATCGCCGGGCGACCACAGTAGGGCCATTCCCACCGCCCTCCTGCCGTCATGCGAATCACCACCCTGCGCAATGCGACCCTGATGCTCGAATGGACAGCCGGCGCGCAGTCCGTGGCCCTGCTCGTCGACCCGATGCTCGCCGGCCGCGGCGCGTTGCCGCGACTGCGGTTCGGCGGCGGCTCCGGATCCCGCAATCCGCTGGTCGACCTGCCGCGCGGCGCCGACGAGCTTCTGGCGCGCACCACGCACGCGCTCATCACGCACTGTCGGCGCGGCCACTTCGACCATCTCGACAGCGCGGGGCGCCGCTTCCTGCGCGAGCGCGCGACACCCGTCTTCTGCACGCCAGACGACGCGACCTGGCTCGAGCAGCGCGGCTTGACGACGACGCGCCTGGCCTGCACCGGCCGGCAGGCCTTCCTCGGCGGCCACATCACGGCGATCCCCTGCGTCCACGGCCGCGGCTGGATCGGCCGACTCATGGCGCACGGCGTCGGCTGGTTCATCGAGTTGCCCGGCGAGCCGAGCGTCTACATCGCCGGGGACACGCTGCTCACCGACCAGGTGGCGCGCGTCCTGTCCGAGCGCCGCCCCGACGTCGCGATCCTGCCCGCCGGCGGCGCGCGGTTCGACCTGGGCGGCGAGATCCTGATGGACGCCGACGACGTCTGCACCGCGGCGCGCCTGAGCGAAGGCATCGTCATCGCGAACCATCTGGAGGCGCTCGACCACTGCCCGGTCACGCGCGAGTGCGTGCGCCAGACGGCTGCCGCCTGCGGCCTCGGCCGGCGCCTGCGGGTGCCCGAGGACGGCGAGGAGATCCGCTATGAATTGCCGGTGACGGCATGACCCGGGGCGCGATCGCGCGCCCTTCCTCTTTGATCGGAGACCACATGAACGAATCCCACCCGGCCTACGACCGGCCGTCCGAACTGCAGATCCGCGATGCGCAGACCCTGGTCGCGCGATTCGCGGCGCTGTGGCGTCGCCCCGACCCCGAGACCTTCCGTGCGCTCATGCACGCGGACACGCGCAACCTCGTCCCGCCGATGACCGAGCCGGCCGATCGCGAGGGTGTGGTGCGGCATTTCAACGAGGTCGTGCGCCAGCTGCCCGGCCTGAGCGTCGAAGTGCAGCGCTGGGCGCTCGCCGGTGAAACCGTGATGATCGAATGGCGCGCCACGGCGACGATCGCGACGCAGGCCGTCGCCTGGACGGGCGTCGACGTCATGCGCCTGCGCGGCGATCGCATGTTCGAGGCGCAGGTCTACTGGGACACGCGCGGCACCGCCGAGCGCATCGCGTCTGCCGTGCACGCCGCCACAGCCGGCAACTGACGGTGCTCGCCTCACGGTCCGCGCGCTGCGCGCAACGCGCACGTGACCAGGGCGCGCGCACCGCATTGGCGCATCCGGCCCCCGCGAGCTTTCGGCGATCTGAAGTCGGTAACGACTCGCCATCGGTTGAATCACTTGGCGACCATTCGTCACCGATTGGTCATGCCGTCCAGGCGGCAGGTCGCTAACGTCCGGCGATTCCTCAAGACCTGAACGCCGAGCACCCATGACAACGCCCTGTCCTGCCAACGATATCCACGCGAGTTCACCGATTCGCAGTTCGCTGGAGGGCCGTCTGCTGGTCGTCTCGGCACTCTGCCTGGCGGTCGCCGCGTGTGGCGGTGGCGGCTCCGGCTCGGATCCGGTCACTGGGAATACGTCATCTTCGACGCCGCCGACGCCGACGCCGACGCCGACTCCGGCTCCGGCTCCGACGCCGGCTCCAACGCCAACGCCAGTTCCGACACCTTCGCCAACTCCAGCGCCGACTCCGTCGCCGTCGCCGTCGCCGTCGCCGTCGCCATCGCCAACGCCAACGCCGTCACCCGCGCCGGCGCCGAGCTCCTCGGTCGCCACCCAGTGGGGGACGGTCGTCGAGCCGGCGCTCCCGTCGACGCTGTGCGCGACGCTGCGTGCGACGCTCACGCCGGTCGGCGGCTCGCTGGACGGATCCGACGGCGATGCCGCCAGTTCGCAGATCGACACCACCAGGATCCAGCAGGCGATCACGGCGTGTCCTGCCGGCCAGGCCGTCAAGCTGGTGGCGGGCGCCTCGGGCGAGAGCGGATTCCTGAGCGGCCCGCTCACCCTGAAGTCCGGGGTCCAGCTGTGGATCGACAGCGGCGTGACGCTGTTCGCCTCGCGCAACCCGGCCGACTTCGACAACGGGCCCGGCAGCTGCGGCACGGCCACGTCGTCGGATCCGAACGCCTGCAACCCGTTCATCCTCGCGAGCGGCACCGTCGACAGCGGCATCGTCGGCGGGGGCACGATCGACGGTCGCGGCGGCAGCCTGCTGACGAGCGGCGCCAATGCGGGCAAGCGCAGCTGGTGGGATGTCGCCTACCAGAGCAAGAGTGGGCTGAACCAGCAGAACCCGCGGCTGATCCAGGTGAACAAGGGGAGCAACTTCACCCTTCACGGCATCACGGTGCAGAACTCGCCGAACTTCCACATCGTCACCAGCGGCGTCTCGGGCGTCACCGCCTGGGGCATCAAGATCTTGTCGCCCAGTTCGGTCTATACGAAGCCAGGCTATGCGTGCGCCTCCGGCACGACCCCCGACGTGCTGACGCCCGCCACCTGCTTCACCCCGGACACCGTGAAGAACACCGACGGCTTCGATCCGGGGACGTCCAGCAAGGTGCTGCTCGCCTATTCGTTTATCAGCACGGGTGACGACGATGTCGCCGTCAAGGCCGGGGGCAGCCTCGCGTCGACCCAGCTGACCTTCGCGCACAACCACTTCTACTACGGGCACGGGATGTCGATCGGCAGCGAGACGGACGCGGGCCTGAGCGACCTGGTGGTGACGGACCTCTCCATCGACGGCTATGACAGCCCGAACGGCAACGGCCTGCGCATCAAGTCGGATTCGTCGCGCGGCGGAAAGGTGCAGGGCGTGAGCTATCGCCAGATCTGCATGCGAAACCTGCGCCGCCCGCTCGTGTTCGATCCCTTCTACAGCAGTTCCACGGGTTCCAAGTACCCGAACTTCAGCGGCATCACCTTGAGCGGCGTCCACCACCTGGGCAGCGCCAAGTATGGCGGCGGGCTCATCTCGTTTGCCGGCTACGAGCTCAACGGACAGGTCAACCCCTTGACGATCACGCTGGACAACGTCGTCTTCGACGGCAAGCAACCGACGTTCGACGCCGGCCACAACGGCGGCCCGAGCTCGCTGCCTGCCGACGTGCACTTCACGTTCGGGCCGGGCGCCGTCAGCTTCGCTTCGGCGATCTCGCCATCGACATCGAGCGACGTCACCGTCACGGGCACGCCCGGGACGTCGACCCCCGTCGATTGCAGCAACGCCTTCGTGCCGCTGAGTTCGGTCTTGGCGAGCTCCCCGATCTGACGGGATGGCCGCGGCATGGCCTTGACCTGTCGTCCGCACAGGTCGGCAGCACGTAACGCTTTGTTGAAAGGCGGCATTCCGTCACGCGGCGAATCTCGGGCGCGCCGCGGTCATGACTCGGCGAGGCCTCGCACCTAGGATGTCTTTGAAGTGGCGGGTTGGAACGAACCCGCATTTTCGGCGCGGAGGTCAAAGTGATCCGTTGCCCAAGGCCGCAACCTCGCACCGTGATGTCGGAGCGAGGAGGGCCCCGCGCCAAGGTGAGCTTGGCGTGGTCACCCATCTCCACTTGTGAAATGACCGCTTACATGTCGATCACCGTCAATCCAGGCCGCGCGCTGCTCCTGCTGGTCTCTGCCGTCCTCTTCGCTTGCAGCGACCCGCAAGCAGGAAGCGATGATTCGACGGGAGTCTGGGGTCCTGCCGCAAGCCAGGGAGCGGGGGCAAGCGGCGCGGCGGCAAGCGGATCGTCGACGGGAAGCGGCAGTCCGCCGCACGTCCGCGCGTTCACACACCCCGGTGCGCCGCTCACCCTCTCGGATCTCCAGACGCTCAAGGCGAATGTCGACCAGGGCAGGGAGCCGTGGAAGTCCGCCTTCAACCAGCTGGCCAACAGTCCCACGTCCAGGCTCAGCTACGCGGGACATGGTGGCCCGTTCGCGAAGGTGAGCCGCGCTCCCGACGAGAACCTCTGGGCCTGGCGCGACGACATGATGGCCATCTGGGATCTCTCCCGGATGTGGTATTTCACCCGCGACGAGCGCTACGCGGAGAATGCGCGGAAGCTGCTGCTCGGGTGGGCCAACACGCAGGTCGAGTTCTCGGGTCGCGAGTCGATGCTCGACCTGGGCGACTACGCCTACCAGTTCGTGGGCGGCGCGGAGATCCTGCGCAGCACCTGGCCAGGCTGGACGGAGGCCGACACGGCGACCGTCAAGAAATACTTCAAGAACGTCCTGGTGCCGGCCGCGAATCCCTACGGCGACAGCTCGTACGGGGCGGCCAACAAGGGCGCACTGGCCCTCGTCGCGCTCGGATTGATGGCGATCTACGACGACGACGCCGAGGCGTTGGACAAGGTCGTGTACCAGACCCGCACGCTGGCCCATGTCGGCCTGCGAAATTCCAACGACATCGGCATGCTGGGCGACTACCTGCGCGACCAGGGGCACTCGTATGGGCAGCTCAGGTCCCTGACCATGCTCGCCGAGGCGCTCTGGAGCCAGGGCATCGACATCTATTCCGACTTCGACGACCGCCTGCTGGCGGCCGGCGAGTATTTCGCGAGGGTGAACGAGCTCGTCCCGACGACAGCCCTTCCTTTCGGCACGACCGATCGCTACTACCTCACCGACGTCACCGGGCACGGCTGGAACGGCGGCAATGGCGGGAACATCGGGCTCACGCAGATATACGACGCCTATGTCCTCCGCAAGGGTCTCCAGGCGCCCTTCATCGCCCAGAGACGCCTCTGGATGCCCGTGGACGGCAGCAGCTTCATGTTCCTCAAGGAGGCCGATGCCACGAAGGCGACGCCGCCGCCGGCACTGCCCATTCCTGCGACCGCCTCGATCACCAGGGGGTTCGGCGATGCGGACATCGGGGGCGCCTCCCCGGCGGGCGTCTCGACCTACGCCGACGGCAAATGGACGATCCAGGGCGCGGGCAACGACATCTTCTGGAGCACGCAGGACGGTTGCCACTTCACCTACAAGGCCATCACCGGCAACGGCAGCATCATCGCGAAGGTCGAGTCCGTCCAGAACACCAGTCCGGCCGCCGTGGCGGGCGTGATGATTCGAACAAGCCTGGAGCAAGGCGCTCCTCGCGCCTGGATGGCCGTCGCCAGCCGAGGCAACGTCGAACAGAACATGCAGAAGCTCGCCGTGTATGGTGGCTCGAACTACGGCACCAAGGCCTTCGACATCGCCAGCTCCACGCCCTCGTACTGGGTGAAGCTCGAGCGCATCGGGAACATCATCACCGGCTATGTTTCTCCCGACGGCAGCAATTGGGCTGCCACCGATGTCGGCCGCATCGACGCGCCCGTGCCCGACACGATCTACGTCGGCCTGGTGGTGTCCTCGATCAAGGGCCTGAACACCTCCGTCTTCAGCAACGTCCAGATCACCGGAGGCGACGGTGGCGCGCCGAGCGTCCTCCCGGCGGCCCCCGCCATGCTGCTCGCCTCGCCCGGCGATGGCGCCGTGCCGCTGCGCTGGCAGGCGTCCTTCGGCGCCAGCAGCTACACGGTCAGGCGCGCCACCTCCAGCGGCGGCCCTTACTCGAGCGTCGCGTCGGGCGTCAGGGGCAGCAGCTACGTCGACAAGTCCGTGACCAACGGCGTGACCTACTACTACACCGTCACGGCGACCAACTCCGCCGGAACGAGCGGCAATTCGCCGGCAGACACCGCCACCCCGGCGCATCCGATGGCGAACGTCGCCACCGGTGGCACCGCCAACGACAGCGCGAGCAATGCCGGCAACGCCAGGGCCGCCTTCGACCAGAACTCGGGGTCGGGATGGTTCTACCGCGGCACGACCGGCTGGCTGCAGTACGACGTCGGCCACACGGAGCGGGTCCAGCGCTATGTGGTCACCAGCGGCGGCGACCTGGTGCCTCGCGATCCGAAGAACTGGCAATTCCAGGGCTCCAACGACGGCGCCACCTGGATCACCCTCGACACGCAAGGCGACCAGGCGTTCTCTCGACGCTTCGAGCCCAAGACCTACGCGATCGCGAATCCCGGCTTCTATCGCTACTACCGGCTCAACGTCAGCGCCAACAATGGCGACAGCACCTTCACGACCGTTGCCGAACTGGGACTGCTCGTTCCCAGGCTGCAGTGAACTGGATGCCCGGAAGGCAAGCGCTCATGATCTTCGGCCAACGGCATCCCGGCGCCAACCGCCGCCACTTCCTCGTCACGACCTGCGCCGTTCTCACGTCCGCCTGCGGCGGTGGTGGTGGCGGAAGCGGAAGTGACGACGGGTCGCCTTCGGCGGGCGCGTCCCAGCCTCCCGTCGCCGACATCACGGCGGCCATCCTGGCCAACCAGGACATCACGCTCGCCGGCGATTCGGTCATCAAGCTTCCCGCGGGGACGACCACCTACACCGGGTCGATCAGCGGCCTGGGCACGCTCAGGCTGACGCCGGCCGGCGGCAGCGCCAGCCCCGGCACGCTGGTCATCACCCAGGCCAGCACCTACACGTTGCCGGTCGCCCAGCAGGTGCAGGTCATCTCGAAGACCGTGTTCGCCGGCGCCGGCTACGCGCTCACGCGCACGGGCGTCAACCCGCCCGCGCTCACCATCGACGCAGGCGCAACCCTGCGGATCGGCACCAACACCAGCGCCGACAACTCTCCCAACTTCATCGCGACGTCCGACAGCAAGAACAACGCGAGCCTGGTCAACGGCGAGATCAATCTCAACGCCATCCTCAACAACGGGACCATCGTCATCGACAGCCAGCAGTTCGTGCTCCTGGGCGAGATCAGCGGCAGCGGCAGCGTGGTGCAGGCGCCCGCCGTCTGGGGCGACAACGCGTTCGGCGGCGTCAACGGGTTCACGGGCGTCGTGTCGCTGGCCGCTGGCCAGAACTTCGGCAGCAACCATGTCGCAGCCTCCCTGCGCAACGCCAGGGCGGTGCTCAACGAAGGATCCTGGCTGGTCTGGAGCCCGCCGGGCAGCGTCGTGACGGTCGCCCAGGACATCTACGAAGCCGCCTATGGCAACGACGTCAACTTCCACGCCATCGGCAATTCGACGATCGTCATGTCCGGGGTCTACAGCCACACGGACAACAGCCCGCACAACAGTCCCAACCTGCTCGATCCCGGCCTGAGCGACCCCAGCCTGAACCTTGCCAAGACCATCTACCGCAACGGCGCGAACGCGGTCAACGGCAACGATGCGAGCTATCGCGGCATCAACATCGAGCGGGGCGCGGGCACCGTCCAGTGGGGCGACGGCACCCATGCCAGGTTCTTCCTCCCGTCCGCGCCATCGCCGGCCGAGGTGCACCCGGCCCTCGGCGCCAAGAACGCCTACATCAACCTGCGCGGCGGTGCGCTCGCGTTCAACTACAACGGGCCCGTCACCTTGAACGTGGGCATCACGGGCGGCGGCGGCGGGCCGCACGCGGGCGGCGAAACGGGCACGGGCAACGTCACGATCATGTCCACGGTCGGCAACGACGTGACCTTCGCGCAGCCGCAGAACTACAACGGCATCACCACCATCGGCGCCAACGCCATCCTGCGGCTGGGCGCCGGCACCACCGTCCCGCTCCACTACGTCACGGTGAACGCCAACACGGGCAAGTCCACGCTGCTGCAAGCCACCTACAGCGGCGATTCGAGCCTGCTGACCGCCGAATCCGCGAATGGCCTGCCCACCAATGCGATCGTCAACGACGGCCGGCTCGTCGTGCAGAACACGACGACGGCCATCACGCTGTCGAACATCAGCGGCAACGGCAGCCTGGCGAACGACGGCGCAGCCGCCCTCACCTTGCAGAAGAACAGCCACCGGGGCGCGAACGAGCTCAATGCAGGCAGCGTGCTGGTGGGCGCGGCCGACGCGTTCGGCACGGGCAGCGTGACGAACGGCGCAGCGCTCGCGTTCGTCGGCGGCCAGCGCGAACTGGCGGTGGGCGGAAGCTTCACCCAGGCGACGACTGGCCAGTTGACCCTGGGCGTGGCCGGAACGACGCCGGGCGTCACCCATGACCACCTGACGATCGCAGGCGCCGCGGTGCTTGGCGGCACGCTGGCGTTGAACTTCACGGGCACCTACGCGCCAGGCCAGAAGTTCGTCCTGATCGACGCCGCTGGCGGCGTCACCGGGTCGTTCGACGCGATCAGCAGCACGGGCGCCAACGTCGTGGCGGGGCAAGACGGCAAGAGCTTCTTCGTCACGGTGCACTAGCAGGCGACGGCAGGCGGTTCAAGCGCTCGAAGTGCGTGGGAGGCCCGCACTCCCCGTTCTCTCTCGTCTCGTCGACTCGACGACCTACCTCCAAGCGGGCATCCTGTCCGTGGCGGAGCGCGTCTCCCAAGTGCCTGCGTGTCGTCGAGCGATCTCTCCAGCAGACTCCGGGCCTGGCAGCCACTGAGCCCGGTGCGCGGCCGGACCGATCACACTTTTTTGCGCCGGGCAGGCCTAAACTCGGCGTGGCACTCCGGCCAATGATCGGTCATCCATGGACAACAAGAGCAACCCGGATCGGCCGAGCCGTTCTCGATCGGGTCTGCAGCCGCCGCGGCGACCCGTCGCCTTCGCGACCGCTGCCATCCTGTTGTGCGGCACCTTGTGGACGATGGGCGCCGCCGGCCAGGCCGCATCCAGTTCGCTGACCGAGATCGCCTCGCTGAAGGCGCGTATCGCTCAGGACGATCGCAGGCGCCCCGTCCTGTCGATCCAGCTCGCGCAGCAGGCGCTGGCCCAGGCATCGGCGACGCCCGAGGACCGCCGCTGGTTGCGCTCGCGCTTGATCCGGGACCTGATTCGCATGCGCCGCACCGATGAGGCGCTCGCACAGGCGCAGGCGGGCCGCGCGGAAGCGCGCGACCCCGAGGAGCAGCTGCATTTCGACGTGCTGACCCTGGACGCGCTCGGCGATGCGCAGCGCAATGTAGAAGTCGTCAAGCGGTACCAGGGCTTCGCGGCGCAGCTGCAGTCCCTAGCGGCCAACACCCGGAATGGCGCCGCGTCCATGGATGTGGCCAATGCGTGGCGGCTGGCCGGCACGGCGATGATGCGGCTCGGCCAGCTAGCCGAAAGCATCCAGCTCCTCACGCAGGCCCTGCGCGTCTTCGACAAGCTTCCGGATGCGGTGTACGAGACCTCGCAGACGCTCGCTGCCATGGCGCTGGTGGACGCCAAGTCGGGCAATCCCGAACAGGCCCTGCACACGGTGCAACGGGCCATCGACTTGTCGGAGGCGGCCAACGAGCGTTCCAGCTTGTCAAGCTACCAGCTGCGCAAGGCTTATCTGCTGGGCCTGCTCGGTCGCACCGACGAGCAGCAGACGGCACTGCTCGCGGCCAGGGCGCTGGCCCGGCAGGAGTTGATGAGCTACAACCTCGGCGTCGCCACCACGAACCTGGCCGACGTCGCCTTGCAGAAGAAGGACTACGCGGCCGCGCTGGCCTACACCAACGAGGCCATCCCGCTGGTGGAACAAAGCGGCGACAAGGAATCCCTGTGGGTGGCCTGGATCAACAAGGGCACCGCGCTGAACCGGCTCGGACGGCCCGGCGGCATCGACTGGATCCGCAAGGCCCTTGCCGCCTTCGCCGCGGCGCCGGGCATGGATGGCAACGTGGCAGAAGTGCACGGCATGCTCGCCGAGGAGCTGGCCTTCAACCGCGACTACGAGCACGCCTACGAAGCCGCCATGCAGTTCGAGCGCCTCACCGACGGCGTGCGCAAGGCCGCCGACCAGAAGCGCATCGCCGAGGCCAATGCCGCCTACGAAGCCGACAAGCGCCAGCGCCAGATCGAGGCGCTGGAAGAAGGGCAGCGGCAACAGCTCCGCTTCCGCTGGATGCTGGCCTTGGCGGCCGCGGCGGGGCTGACGGCGGCGGTGATCGCGGCCGTCAGCCGCTACCACGTGAAGCGGGCCTACGGCGCCATGCGCGACATGGCCTTCTCCGATCCGCTGACCGGCCTGCGCAACCGCCGGCATCTCGTCAGCACCATCGAAGCCGACCTGGGCCTGGCACGGCGCCTGCGCAACGACACGCGCTCCAACCCCGACCTCGTCTTCCTGATGATCGACATCGACCACTTCAAGTCGGTCAACGACATCCACGGCCACGCCGCCGGCGACGCGGTGCTCAAGCAGTGCGCGGCCGTGCTGCAGCGGCAGCTGCGCGATTCGGACACCCTGGTGCGCTGGGGCGGCGAGGAATTCCTCGTGCTGGCCCGCCAGACGAACGTCCAGGAGGTGCACGTGCTGGCCGAGCGCCTGCGGGCGAGCATCGCCGCGCACCCCTTCACCCTCGACGATGGCCAGGTGCTGCACAAGACCTGCTCGATCGGCTTCGCCTGCTACCCGCCGCAGGACGGCGCCGGACAGCCGGCGGATTGGCATGACACCGTGTCGATGGCAGACCAATGCCTCTACGTCGCGAAATCGAGCGGGCGCGACATGTGGGTCGGCGTCGTCGCGCAAGCGGTACCGGCTGGCCAGGAAGGTGGCGCAGTCCAGGACCTGCGCGCCGGCGTGGAGAGCGGCGCCATCCAGCTGCGCTGGGGCGACGAGCGGCAGATTGCCTGGGCCGCAACCGAGGCGAAGGCCACGCCGAACTC
>JBJMWE010000192.1:0-34316 GCA_045810285.1 Vitreoscilla sp.
AAACGGTGGCACGCGCTGTCGCCGGCGCCGCCGCCGACAAGTTGCCCCGAAAGTCGAGGGAGCGCCGGAACCGGCTCCGCCGGGCCGGTCGCGGCCGGCCGAAAAACGGTGGCACGCGCTGTCGCCGGCGCCGCCGCCGACAAGTTGCCCCGAAAGTCGAGGGAGCGCCGGAGCCGGCTCCGCCGGGCCGGTCGCGGCCGACCCCCTCGGGGGGCAGCGAGCGCCAGTGAGCGTGGGGGTCCTAGTTCCTTGATTTCAGGTAGACCGGGCCCCAGACCGGGTGGCCGGCCTCGGCGTGCGTCAGCGCGAAGGCCGGGTCGGCCGCGCGCGCGGCGCGGAACTCGGCCTCGCAGGCGGCGAGCCGGTTGCTGGTGCAGTAGACGAACGCGCGCAGCTTGTGCGCGGTGGCGAGATCGCGCGGGCTGCGCAGGCCCAGCTTCATGGCCTCGTTGGCCTGGCGTTCGACGGCCGGGTAGTCGGCGTCGTCGTACGCGCGCATGGCGCCCATGAGCGCGCGCTCGGCAGGGCGCTCGGTGAGATCCGTCAGGCCGGTGGGCGCCTGCTGAGGCGTCTCGCACGCGGTGAGCGCGGAGAAGGCGGCGAGCGCTGCGAACGCCTGGATCGAGCGGACAAGGACGGAACGGGTCGGCATGGCGATGCGCATGGGAATGTCAGGGACCGAAACGATGGCGCAGCGTAACCGGACTCTCGCCATCGACGGTAACCGTCTGCGTATAGGCCGGGAAGTCGGTGTTGCGCACCGTGATGGTGTGGTTGCCGGAATTCAGCGTCAAGCGGGTGAGCGGCGGCGAGATGCCCATCGGCTTGCCGTCCACTTCCACCTGGCCCCAGGGGCTGATGGCCAACTGCACCACGCCCTCGGCCAGCACCGCCGTGATGGGCACGCCCTCGGTGACGCTGGCCAGCGCGGCCGCCTTGCGCCGGCGCGCGGCCTCGGCCTTGCTGACGACGGCGGGCCTGGACGCGGTGGCGTCGGCGGCGGACGCGCTTGTGCCGGCGGCCGTGCTGCCCGCGTCGACCACGGCCACGCCGCTGGCGGCGGCGCCCGCCGTGGCGGCGGATGCACGTGCGGCGGCCTCTTCGGCGGCGACTGCGGCGGGCGCGATCGTCACGGCCGACGGCGTGGCCGCGGCGGTGGGCGACGGCGCGGCCGCAAGGGGCGGGGCCGGGGGCGGCGCGGCGGCGAGTTCCGCCGGCGACGTGCCGAACTTGAGCCAGGCGAGCACGCCGATGACGGCGACGAAGCCGAGCAGCGGCAGTCCGATGCGCAGCAACAGGCTCTTCGCCGGCGCCTGCGCGGCGACGCCGCGGGCCTCGTCCTTGAGCGCGCGCGCCTCGGCCGAATCGACCCAGTGGCGCAGTTCCATCGACAGGTGGCGCGCCGAGGGGTAGCGCTGGTCGGGATCGGCGGCCATCGCGCGGCTGGCGATCACCGACAGCCCCAGCGGGATCTTGGGCGAGACGCGATGCGCGGGGATGGCGTCGCCGGCCTTGACGGCGGCGGTGATCTCCTCGAGCGACTTGCCCTCGAACGGCTTCTTGCCCACCAGCAGTTCGTACAGCACGACGCCCAGCGAGTAGACGTCGCTGCGGCGGTCCACCGAGCGGCCGTCGATCTGCTCCGGCGCGAGGTAGTACGGCGAGCCGGCGATCACGCCGTCGAGCGCGGGCACGTCGCGGTGCGCGACGCGCGCGATGCCGAAGTCCAGGACCTTCGGGTGCATGCGGCCGGTCATGAAGATGTTGGCCGGCTTGACGTCGCAGTGCACCACGCCCTTGCGGTGCGCATAGGCCAGCGCATCGGCCACGCGGCGCACCACCTGGGCCGCCTCGATCGGGCCGGGGCGCACGCCCTGCAGCAGCAGGTGGCGCAGGTCCTGGCCCTGCAGGCGCTCCATGGCGATGTAGACGCCGCTGTCGGACGGGCCGGCGTCGAACACGGTGACGATGTGCGGGTGCGACAGGCCCGCGGCGGCGCGCGCCTCGTTGAGGAACATCGCGTCGAGTGATTCGCGCGATGCCGGGTCCGAATCGATGTGCAGGGTCTTGAGCGCGACGGTGCGCGACAGCAGCGGATCCCAGGCGTTGTAGACGGTGCCCAGCCCGCCCTTGCCCAGCACCGACTTCAGCGCGTAGCGGCCCACATGGCCGATGCTCTCGCCTTCCATCCCCAGGCCGCTGCCGGCCAGCACCGGCGGCGGCGGGGCGACGGTGATCTCGCCTTCGGTCTCGGCCGGGGTGCCCTGCGCCAGGCGAGCGGTGGCCGCGTCATCGACGACGGTCGTCTCGAAATTGGAGTCGGAGGCGCCCGCCGAATCGGGGCGCCTGAAAAGATTCCATCGCATGGGCGGAAGTTAACCGATGGGGGCCGGGTAAAAGGGCTGGATGACAGGAAGATACCCCGGACGATGACACAAATGTCACCGCTCTGGCGAATGCGTCACGCTTGCCGGCAGGGTTGAAAGACGGTTGAAAGCCTCAACGGACGAGTTCGCGTTCCAGCCGGCGCACCGTTTCCTCGAGCTGTGAAAGCGCTGTCGCGAACGAAAGGCGGAAGTAGGTGCTTGCATGCGCCGGGCCGAAGTCCTTGCCGGGCGTCAGGGCCACGTGGGCCGTGCGCATCAAGGTCATCGCGAAATCCCAGCTGTCGGGCGCGAAGCGGCGGCAATCGGCCCAGACGTAGAACGCCCCGTCCGGCACCACCGGCACGTACAGCCCCAGTTCCTGCAGTGCCGGCACGATGAAATCGCGGCGCTGGCGGAAGGCTGCCCGCCGGATCTCGCATTCGGCCAGGCTTTCGGCATCGAACGCGGCGATCGCGGCGTGCTGGGCCACCGAGCTCGCGCAGATGTAGAGGTTCTGCGCCAGGCGCTCCACGGGCTCGACCAGCGCCTCCGGCAGCACCAGCCATCCCAGCCGCCAGCCGGTCATGCTGAAGTACTTCGAGAAGCTGTTGACGGAGATGATGTCGTCGCCGAGCGCCAGCGCGCAGCGCTCGAAGGCCGGGTCGAAGCTCAGGCCCTGGTAGATCTCGTCGACGATGGCGACGCCGCCGCGCTCCCGCACGACGTCCACGATGCGTGCGAGTTCGTCCGGCGCGATCGACGTGCCGGTCGGATTCGACGGCGTGGCCAGCAGCACGCCGCGCGTCTGCGGCTGCCAGTGGGCGCTCACGGTGGCCGCGTCGAGCTGGAAGCGCATGGCCGGCGTCGTCGGCACCAGGCGCGCCGTGGCGCCGGTGGCGGCCACGAAATGCCGGTTGCACGGGTAGCTGGGGTCGGGCATCAGCACCTCGTCGCCGGCCTCGAACAGCGCCTGGCAGACCAGCTGCAGTCCCGCCGACGCGCCCGCGGTGACGACGATGCGCCGCGCCGGCACGTCCAGCCCCCAGCGGCTCGCGTACCACTGGCTGATGCGCTCGCGCAGCGCCGGCAGGCCGGTGGCGTTGGTGTATTGCGTGCGGCCCGCGCGCAGCGCGGCCTCGGCCGCGGCGATGACGGGTTCCGGCGCCGTGAAATCGGGCTCGCCGATGTTCAGGTAGAGCATCGGCTCGCCGCCCCGGGCCGGATCGCAGGCGGGCGAGCGCGCGATCTCCTGCGCCACCTTGGCGCACTCCATCACGTAGAACGGATCGATGTGGGCAAGGCGGCCGGCGAGCTTCATGTTCGTCAGCGACCCTTGTGCGACGCCTGCACTTCCGTTGCGCGCAGCACCGCGGCGACCTTGTCGAGGACGCCGTTGACGTACTTGTGGCCGTCCGTGCCGCCGAAGCTCTTGGCGAGCTCCACGGCCTCGTTGATGGCGACCTTGTACGGGATGTCGATGCAGTGCTTGAGCTCGTAGGCGCCGATCATCAGCACGCCGTGTTCGACCGGCGACAGCTCGGTCGTCTTGCGGTCGACGAATTTCGCCAGCACGCCGTCCAGGTCGGCGGCCTCGGCGACGCAGCCGTGCAGCAGGGCGTCGAAGTGCGCGCGGTCGGCCTTGTCGAAGCCTTCCTGCTCGCGCATGTGGGCGTCGATCACGCCGGCATCGGTGCCGGAGACGAGCCATTCGTACAGGCCCTGCAGCGCGATCTCGCGCGAACGGCGGCGCGCCGACTTGGGCTTGGCCGGCTTCTCGGCCTTCTCGGTTGAATTCATAGCAGGTCGTCCATCAGGTTGGCCATCTCGACGGCCACGCGCGCGGCGTCGCGCGCCTTGTCCTCGACGCGGGCCAGCGCCTGGGCCTCGTTCTCGACGGTCAGGATCGCGTTGGCGATCGGAACCTGGTGGTCGAGCGACACGCGCGTGACGCCCGCGCCGCTCTCGTTGGCCACCAGCTCGAAATGGTAGGTCTCGCCGCGGATCACGCAGCCGATGGCCACGAGCGCGTCGAAGTCGTCCTGGTCGGCCATCGCCTTCAGCGCGATTGGGACTTCCAGTGCGCCGGGCACCGTGATGGTGGTG
This sequence comes from Vitreoscilla sp., assembly GCA_045810285.1. Taxonomy (GTDB): domain Bacteria; phylum Pseudomonadota; class Gammaproteobacteria; order Burkholderiales; family Burkholderiaceae_C; genus Scleromatobacter. Next base: position 4,470 of record JBJMWE010000192.1, read on the forward strand.
ACGTGCTTGGGCGAGACGCCGAGCGCGAGCAGCTCGTCATGGCAGATCTGTGCCATGCGCGAGGTGATCGCGTCGTTCCAGCGGGCGCGCACGATCCCGATGACGAGGTCGCGGCCGTCGAGGTCGGTGGCAGTGCCTTGGTCAGCTGCTTGCATCAGGGTCGCTCCGGAAAAAAGAACAGGGTGGGGCCGGCGCCGACGCCCTCGGCGGCCGGCCCGGACACGATATCAGGCGGCGTCCGCGGCCGTGATGAAACTCGATACCTCGAGGCCGTAGCCCGTCATGCTGGGCATGCGGCGCGGCTGGCCCAGCAGCTGCATGCGCGTGACGCCCAGCTCGCGCAGGATCTGCGCGCCCACGCCGTAGGTGCGCAGGTCCATCGGCCGCCTGGCGACGGGCTCGCACGGGTCGGACTCGGGCATCAGCTGGGCCACCAGGTGGTCGGCCGGCTCGCCGCAATTGAGCAGCACCGCCACGCCCTGGCCGCGCTGCTCGATGGCGGCCAGCGCCTGCGGCAGCGGCCAGGAATGCTTGGCGCACGACGAATCGAGCAGGTCGATCGCCGAGAACGGCTCGTGCACGCGCACGGGCACTTCCTCGCCGGCCTTCCAGCTGCCCTTGACCAGCGCCATGTGCGCGCCGCCGGACTTGTCGCGGAACAGGTGGCAGTCGAAGCGGCCGTACGGCGTGGACAGCTCGCGCTGGCCGACCCGCGCGATCAGCGATTCGTTGCGGCTGCGGTGGTGGATCAGGTCGGCGATGGTGCCGATCAGCAGCCCGTGCTCCCTGGCGAAGACCTCGAGGTCGGGCAGGCGCGCCATCGTGCCGTCCTCGTTCATCACCTCGCAGATCACGGCGGACGGCACGAGGCCGGCCATCGCGGCCATGTCGCAGCCGGCCTCGGTATGGCCGGCGCGCATCAGCACGCCGCCGTCCTGCGCCTGCAGCGGGAAGATGTGGCCGGGCTGCACGAGGTCGGACGGCTTGGCGCCGCGCGCCACCGCCGCCTGCACGGTGCGGGCGCGGTCGGCGGCGGAGATGCCGGTGGTCACGCCCTCGGCGGCCTCGATCGACACCGTGAACGCGGTGCCGTGCGGCGAGCCGTTGCGCGTGGCCATCGGCGGCAGGTGCAGGCGCTCGCACATCTCGCGCGTCATCGTCAGGCAGATCAGGCCGCGCGCGTGGCGGGCCATGAAGTTGATGGCCTCGGGCGTCACGAATTCGGCCGCGAGGACCAGGTCGCCTTCGTTTTCGCGGTCTTCCTCGTCGACGAGGATGATCATGCGGCCCGCGGCCAATTCGTTGACCAGGGCGGGAACAGGAGAGATGGGCATCCCTCGATTGTAGGCGGCGGCCGAGGGTTTCCCAGGAGAAAGGGCTCTGGCGCCCTCAGGTTACGGCGCGGTTCCGTGCAAGGATGCGCAGGTCGGCGCCCACCCGGGCGGCGTCGTGGAAGTCGAACGCGAGGCCCTCTGCCAGCGACGTGAACGGGCCGAGCGCGGCCATCTCGCGGCCGGCTCCCAGCAGCGTCGGGGCCAGGTACAGCAGCAGTTCGTCGACCTGGCCGGTGCGCAGCAGCGCGCCGTTGAGGCGAGCGCCCGCCTCGACGTGCAGTTCGTTGACGTGGCGGGCGGCGAGGTTGGCCAGCACCACGGCCAGGTCGAGGCGGCCGGCGGTCGCGGGCACGTCGACGATCTCGGCGCCGCGTGCCTGCAGCGCCGCGCGGCGTGCGGCGTCCGTCGACGCGGTGAACAGGATCACCGGCGAGGCCGCGTCGAACAGGCGCGCCGCCGGGGGCGTGTCCAGGCGGGCGTCGACCACGCAGCGCACCGGCTGCAGCGCGCTCTCGACGAGGCGCACGTCCAGCGAGGGATCGTCGGCCAGCACCGTGCCGATGCCGGTGAGCACCGCGCCGGCGCGCCGGCGCCAGGCGTGGCCGTCGGTGCGCGCCTCGGTGCCCGTGATCCACCGGCTCGTGCCATCGGGCAGCGCCGTGCGGCCGTCCAGCGAGGCCGCGATCTTCATGCGCACCCACGGCCGGCCGCGCTGCATGCGCGAGAAGAAGCCGATGTTGAGTTCGCGGGCGCGATGGGCGACGTCGTCGGGCGCGTGGCCGATCGCGATGCCGGCCGCCAACAGGCGCGCGGTGCCCTGGCCGTCGACCAGCGGGTTCGGGTCGCCGCAGGCGATCTCGACGCGGCCGACGCCCGCGGCCACCAGCGCATCGCAGCACGGCGGCGTGCGGCCGTGGTGGGCGCAGGGCTCCAGCGTGACGTAGACGGTGGCGCCGCGCACGTCGTGCCCGCGCGCCTGCGCATCGCGCAGGGCCATGACCTCGGCGTGCGGGCCGCCCGCGGCCTGCGTATGGCCCTGGCCCAGGACGGCCGAGCCGTCGGCCGACACGATCACGCAGCCCACGCGCGGGTTCGGGTCGCTCAGGCCGACGGCCCGCTCTGCGAGCGCCAGCGTCGAATTCCAGGGGTTGCCAAGTTGATGCATCGTTGAGTGGAAGCTGCAGCCGCAATTGGGTGTGTACGATCTCGATTTTCGGTCAGAAGCAGTCCTTCGCGAACAGCTGCTTTTGGGCGGTTCGGTCGACCACGGAAGTCACTACACATGAGCCCATCGAAGAGAACCCGAAAGCCCGTCGACCAACTGAAGCCCGAGGATTTCATCGATTTTCCGATCTGGGAATTCGCTGACGACGAGGAGGGAGTCGAGGGTCAAGACGAAACCTGGGTTCGTCCCCATGCGAGGAAGGTGATTGGCAAAGACCTCTACTCACTGTCAGTCGCTGCGGACTTCGTCACCGCCTCGGGGAAAGTTCTCGCCGGCTTTGTCGGGGTTACAACGGCCGAGGCCTTCGAGGTTGGGGACGGGGTGATACTTCATGAGGGCAACTACATCTTTGTTCCACCAGCCGAGTACTCAGGAGCAACAAAGGCACGCAAGGCCGTCGCCGGAGCGCTATGCATGAAGGAGGCTCAGGTGTTTCCGCTGAAATACACCCTGCGCGTTCTTCTACGGGGCGAAACTGCTTTGCGCTGTGGCGTGTTCGCCTGATCGCCTCGGCGAGGCTGGCTTCGAGGGCCCTTGTCGGCCAGGTCCGGACGTTCGGACATGTCCGCTCTCGGGTAGGCTACTTGAATGGCAACTCCCTTGATGCGCGCCCTTGTGCAGATTGCGACGGCAGCCCTCCTGGTTGCGGGAGCCTTCGTGATCTACTGCGCAATGGCAGAGAAGTCTGCTGAGCTCAAAGCGCGCGCGTTCTGCGGTGACTTGCACGTTGGTGCGTCTGTTGCGGATCTGCAGGCGCGGGCAGTCGCTGCAGGCGCATCGCAGAGACTGACCAAGTGGGCCTACTCCGAAAACGAGAACGCCTGGCTTCCCGTAATATTCACCGGCGCCTTTCCGATGTCGAGGCACATCTGCTGGGTGACTGGCGCACCTAAACTCGAGACTGCCAAGTACGTGTACCTCGACTGACTCGGGCTGTTGCGAGCGCGGTCGACCGATATCCGCATACGGCCACAACCGGCCGATCGCGAACGACCGGTTTCAGGCATGCTGAAAGAATGGGTGGCGCCAAAGCGCGCTTCGTGACGGTCGGGGCGGTCGATTGCATCGAGCCCCGTCCTGGTTTACGAAGTACCGTCGCGGCATCCTTGCGGCGACGCTGCGGTCACTGACTTGCATTGATGCATGTTGATCAGTTGGAATACAGCACGCCACGGCCCCCGCCGGCGGCGTAGATCCGGCCGTAGGTGTTCCAGTCGCCCGCCAACTTGCCGACGCCGCCGAACTGGTGGGCGTCGTCGTTGAAGCGGGTCCACGTGCTGCCTGCATTGTCGGAAACCCACACGCCCCACTGGCCGTCGATCACGCCCGACACGTAGACCGCGGCGGAGTACGGCGCGCCGACGGCTGCCTTGCCCAGAGTCAAGGCATTGGCACCTTGCGTGTCGGACCAGAAGTTGGTGCCGGTGTAAAGGGATGCGAAGTTGTTCAACTTGGTCCAGGTGGCGCCCGAGTCGACCGAGTGGTACACGGTGTAGCCATCAGCCACCCAGATGTCACCCTCGACGTTCGGGTTGACCGCCATCGAGGTCACGGAATACGCATCGGCGTGCATATTCGCCGACACCGAGCCTGGGCTAAGCGTGAAAGTGTGGCCACCATCCGTCGAGACGTAGACCCTTCCGCCCGGATAAGCATACGAAGCACCGCCCGAATCGTAGGCATAGACCTTGTTGGGATTCTTGCGATCCGCCGCGAGCCGGTATGAACGGGGGAAGCCGGGAGTCTGCGACAGCGCGGGAAGATTCGTCGCCGTCCAGCTGGCGCCGTTGTTGGTGGTGTAGGACGGCACGGTATCCGGCGGCGCCCAGATCGCATTGTTGCGTGAGGTGACAGCGATGTTCGAAGACTCGTGCGTATTGGCCGCGGCGCCGGGAGGCAAGGTGGCGAAGCTGGTCCACGTGCTGCCGCCGTCGCCCGACCAGTACCCGAAGCCCGTGTGGTTCGCGTGCGTGACGCCGGTGACGGCAATGTATTGCGGATCCGACCAGCTCATGTCGGCGGAATTGCCATTGCTCCAGCCGGTGTTGGGGCCTTTGGTCGGTGTCGTCGCGAGGTCTGTCTGGACCCAGGGGCCGATGTCGCCCGCGCTGCTGACGAACTTGTACGTCGCACCCGCTGGCGGGGTGATGAGCGCCAGGGTGGCGGTCTCCTCGAGGTTGTTCACCTTGGTGCTCCAGCTCGGCGTCGCCGACGACGCGTTCATCGTCTCCCAGATGCCGGGGCCGTCGATGTGCAGGAGGTGGTCGCGGTTCTTCGGATCGATCTCGACGTCATCGTTCCAGCCCCAATACCCGCCGCTGGTCTGCTCGTGGGGCATCTGGGACTCGATTTCGCGCCAGGTGCTGCCTGCGTCGTCGGACAACTGGGTGATCTTCTGGCCGACGAAATCGCCCCAGGTAGCGGTCACGGCCAGCGCGATGCGGGTGGTCGGGCCGCTGCCGTAGACCGACACGCCACCGTAGCCGCCCGTGGTGGTGCTGCTGAGCAAGGTCCAGCCGCCGCCAGTACCGCCATACCGGTAGAGGTAGCCGGGACCGTCGCCGCCCGGGCCCGCGTTCTTGTTGAATACCACGTAATAAGCGTCGGATGCGCGCGCGACGTGCGGGATGTAATACCCGGCGACCGCGGCCGGCAGCGCCACCGGCGTCCATGACGAACCGCCGTCGCTGGAGCTGTAGAAGGTCGAGGTCAGGCCTGCCGCAGTGGCGTAGTCGGAGGCGATCGCGACCCACATGTTCGAGGTCGCCTGGCCGCCCACGGTCCCATTGGCGAAGATGACCTGCTCCACGCCCACCATCGCGTCGGTCGCCGTGTAGGAGGACAAGCCCGTGACCTGCGCCCACGTGTGGCCCGAGTCCGCGCTCTTCCACAGGCCGGACCTGCCCGAACCGTAGAACATCGTCGACGGGTGGGCCGGGTCGAGCACCAGGCGCTCGCCGATCGCCCGGCCGACATCGGCGCCAGCGAGAAACGGCAGGGTGACCCACGTCCAGCTGTCGCCGCGGTTGCTGGATATATACAGGCGGGCGTTCTTCTGGGTACCGCCCGCGACCATGTAGACCAGCTGGTCGTTGGTTGGATCGACGGCGATGCTCTCGACGGAGTGGAAAGCGCCTTCCAGCCCGGCACCGAAGCCCAGGCCGTCGGTGATCGGCACCCATTGCGACGCGGCCTGGTTCCAGCGGTAGGCGCCGCCGACGTCGGTCCGCGCGTACAGGACGTTCGCCGACGTCGGATGAAAGATCAGGCCGTCCACGTAGCCGCCGCCGCCATACTTCACGCTCTTCCATGTCGCGGCCCCTGCCGGTGCCGGTGCCGGGGCCGGGGCCGGGGCGGGTGCGGGTGCGGGTGCGGGTGCGGGTGCGGGTGCAGGTGCAGGTGCAGGTGCAGGTGCAGGCGTGTCGCCGCCACCACCACCGCCCCCACAGCCTGCCATCACGGTCGCCGTGAGGATGGAGAGAACGGTGAGTTGTTTGCTGTACTTGTTCATGATGGAAAGATGGCCCTGCTTGATTGATCCCATGGTGCGGCGGCGCTGATCACGGGTGCACTCGATAACTTCCGCGTGCGGGCCTGGTCGCTCGCCATCGCACCGATGTACGAGGGCTTGAACTGGCGATGAGCCCCGCAGGGGCCACGGTGACGGGCGTCCGGTCTACTGGGGACCGCGAGTGCCAGACGACGGCACCCGGGCAGCACCGAAAGGAAGACAATGACATCGAGTGGTCGGCGCCGGCCTTTCGAAGTAGTGAACGCGCTTGGCGAAGCAGTCGAGGCCATCGATGTACAGGGTTGCGCGACGGCTGCACCCCCCCGATCCGTGCGGAATCTATCAGCGGATCGCGCCGCAGTTATTACCGCGCGATGATCTTTCGCCGACCAATGGTGTCGGGACGTACGGCGTGCGCCGAAACCGTTAACGACGGCGCGATCCGTGGACACCCGATCCCCGGATCCGGGCGCCCTCCGAACGCCGGCGGGCGACTCGAAATCTGCGGGGATCCTGGGCGCCAGATCGCCGGCGGCTGCGGTCGTCACGCTGGAGGAGGAGGCCGTCGCGCCGTTGCTGTCGCAGCGCCCAGTGGGGCGGCGGCTGCGGCGAGGGCGACCCCCAACGCCTCGCGCCGGGACAGGTTCAATTCGGTGTCTTTCATGCAGTCGCCATTTTTCTGACGGGCAAGCCGCGCGAGCCGGTGCCGTACCTTCTGACTGCGTCAGGCCGTTCGCGCGAATCTTCAGCGCCACGGCGGCCGAGCCGGCCAAGCCTTCGGGCAGCCCGATCTCCAGGCCCACAAGGTCGGCTGCTCATGCGAGGCCGGGGCCGCGGACCGTCAGTGCGATCGCGGGTGAACCGGCGAGACCATCGGACAGCCGCACCCCCAGCCCATGCGCGGTGCGCTTGAAGGGCCGGCTGTCGGTGGAGCCCAATGCGTCGACACGCTCGATCACGCCCGGCGCCAACCCGGAGTCCTGCGCCAGCGTGGCAATGAGTTAAGAGCGCCGGCCAGGACGCCGAAGACCTGCGCGGTCGCTTGAAGCTGCAGTGAGCACACGAGCAAAGGGCGGGTCGTGAGCAGGACGATGATCGGCGGCGTCGTGCTGGGCACTACTGCGGGCGTGCTTACCGGTCTGATCCCGTTCGCCTGTTGAGTAGTGCGCTTGCAGAGGCCTGTGACGCCGTGGTCAATTGTCTTCGAGGGCTCCCACCACGTCGCCCACCACATCGCTCGTCACCTGCTCCACGGCGCCGCCCACGACGTCGACTGCAAGCAGCGCGGCGACTTCCCACGGGCGCCGGATGGTGCCTATGTGATCCAGAAACATCACGAACCGGAAGACGACATAGCCGGTCACTGGTGCGACGACGAACGGTGCGTACGCATACGGAGTTCGGCGTGTGAAGAAGGCGGTGCCGAAGAAGACGACTGCTGCCACCACCAGACCCGAAGTGCAAGCGACGAGTGTGCCCCAAACCGTATCATTGGCCCGGGGCTGGCTCGGCGAGCGTGGCGGGGCTGGGTGGAAGTGTCGCCACGCGCGCCAAGCTGCGAACAGGCCAATGGCCTCGGCCGTAGCTGGCGGCGGCAGCAGGCCACTGCCTTGGTAGACAAACAGAGCGAGCAGGCGCGTCGCCATCCATGCCGCACCGCCCATGAGGGTGGCGCGAAGCAGTTGACCAGCAACAGTCGGTGGGGGCGGCATGCCGGGGCGCGAACGCAGACGCCACCAGGTAAGACCAAAGGTCAAGGGAAACAGGAGCAATTGCCCTACCGCCAAGGCCGACGCATGTCTGCCGCTGCGCAGGTCATCTGATAGCGCGCACATGACGAAACGCAGCAACCAGCCGCCGCCTATCATCACGACCAGTCCAGAAAGGATTGCGCGCGTGAACGTTTGCAAGCGCGTCAGCGCCACGGCAGGACGAGCAGCTCGGGATTTCGAAAGCATCTCTACGATTGTCCGATGGGGCCGCGCAGTGTTCCGGCGCCCTCCGTGTCCTCTGCCAACAATTCGTCAAAGGATGCGAATTTTCACTGCCCCGCCATCTACGGCGCCAACGTGCTCCCCGTTATGCATGTGGGAGTTGTGGGGGCAGGTGTTACGCGGCAATTCCAATTGATTTGTTTCGCCAGGCAAGACCGGGCGCCCAATTCAGAAGGCGATGCCAAACCTTTGATGGGGATGGGATCACAGCACTTCCTGGCACCGAGCAGATCCTCCAGGCGGTTGGCGCCCGTACCGGATCCAGCTGAATTCAGGCGAAAGCTGATCCGGTTGGGGGTCGCGGTTCGGCCAGGAGCGGTCTGTCGCGAGCGGCTGCTAACGGGCCGTTGACTGGCCGGTCGCCCTGGCGATCGAGCGGGTTGGGATGCTAGCGTCAGTTTTCCTTCCGATGATCATTGGCTCGTTGAGGCCCAACCGTGACACATAGTCCCAAGATATCGGCTGCCCGGCTACAGAAAGGCTTGGCCATTTCTCCACTTGTTGCCACCGCGTTGGTAGTTTTGGGGTTGTTGGCGTACTCCGGGCCCGCGCCGATTGAGAACGTCTTGCTGGGTGCGATGGTGATCGCGTTCCATGGCTATGCCTGCGAATTGCTGTTCGGGCTGCCGCTTTTCTTCTTGTTCAAGCGCAACGCGTCAGTGTCCGCTTGGCACCTGCTCTGCCTGGGATCATTCGGCGGTGGTCTGGTTGCGCTGCTATCGTCTTTTGTCATGTATCCCGCACGGGGAATCTCTCTCCAAGAGGGATTGACGAGCGGCTTCGTTGAGCTTGTGCCCTTCGGAGCAATCATCGGCCTCATGATTTGGTGCTTTGCGCGTCGCCGAAGAGGGGCGTAGGCGGGCCCCGGGGCCTCTGCGTTGATTCGCCGCTGTCGGCCATCAGCGGACACTGGGGAACGTCGGCTATCAAGCAAGGTGAATGAGCTGTGCAGGGTTTGCTGCACGCACAACGGGCAAGAGCATGACCAACGAATTCGCCATTGTCGAGACGTTCGAGATCGCAGACAGAGGTGCCGTGGCAGTCGTCGACGAGCTAACCGGGCGCGACGTCGGCCGAGCGCTGCGCGTGGAACTGATCAAACCTTCCGGTGAGGTTGTGAGTACCGAGGCGTTCAAGGAATGGCTCCTCCGGCGCCAGCCTGAGCCCACCGAGAATGAGGCCTTCATGTTGAAGGGGCTCCACAAGGGCGACGTTCCGGCTGGAACGGTCCTTCGATTCCTTGACCGATGAGAACTGATGCTTCCGGCCAGGAGCTGCCAGTCGTGACGGTCTGCTTTGCCGGCGATGCACTCAACGGCATGCTTTTTGGGGATCACAGTAGCGATGCCGAACTTCACGGAACTCGTTGAATCTCTTAAATCGGCAGACGCCTCAACGCGTAACCGCGCCGCTATCGCACTAATGGACTTGCGAGACAAGGCGGCCATTGAACCACTGATCGAAGCCATCGAACGCCCAGCGAATCGAAATGATCGCGGCACTTTGGTATATGCGCTATCCGAGTTCGACTGCTCGGAAAGGTTTGCTCAGCTCTTCCGGTGGGCGCTGGAAGGTGGCTACGAAACCAGCATCGGGGCTATATCCATCATCCACAATCAGCGGGCGCGACCAGCCTGTGGAGACGCAGCCATTTGCCATGGCTGGATCGAAGCCGCGCGGGATCAAGGTGGCTTCGACGAAGACCTTTTGGACGAACTGTCAGCGCTCTTGGCGGTTGAGACGGGCCGCGGCGAATGAAGCGACCAAGTGCCCGAGCCGTCTTCGGCCACGAGCTGCCGGTCGCGAACGTCGGGTGTCAGGTAGGCTAGAAGTGGAGAACGACCAGTGATGGATTGGGATCTTGAGGACTGGATCACTGATGTCGGCGCACTCATCAAGCACGCTCGCAAGTTGCCTCAAGAACTCTACAGGTCACTGAACTGGGATAGAGGCTCGGAAATGCATGCTCATAAGCAATTCACTCTGGCCACCGACATTCAGGTCTACTTCTGCGATCCACAGAGCCCTTGGCAACGCGGAAGCAACGAGAACACGAATGGACTGCTCAGACAGTACATGCCGAAGGTCGTCGACATCTCGGGCTACTCACAGCTGCAGCTCAACGCAATTGCGAGACAATTGAACGAGAGGCCTCGCAAGACGCTTGGCTTCAAGACGCCCGCTGAGATGTTCAGCGAATCCGTTGCGTTGACCAGTTGAATCCGCCGTCGTGAACTGTGGTTCGCTGCAAGGCGGCCGGAACGTCAAGTTTCGGGCGCCGATTTCGGCGAGGCGTAGGACCGCTGTGGGTGGAAGCGGGCCCCGCTCGACCAGACTTGGCGCGCCGTGTTCAGTGCAGGGCGAACTGACTGCGTGACGCGCGAAAACGGGGGTTTCATCGTGGTCGTCCGCTTGGCCGTGCGCCGAGGCGCCGGTTTTCGAGGCGGATGGCGAAGGTGGCCGTCCCGGGGGGTGATTTTCCGTGACGGCGCCTGAACAATCGGCGCCCGTCATGTCCAGCCTCGCCCATGCCTGTCCTGCCCACCTCCGTCCGGCGCCGCCGTCCGCTCGCCGCGCCCCGCATCGCCTTGCGTGGATTCACGCTCATCGAGCTGGCCGTGGTGCTGGTGATCGTCGCGTTCCTGCTGCGGGTGGCCGCGCCGGGGCTTTCGCGCGGGGCCGCGGCGCGTGCGCTCGCGGCGCAGGCCTCGGAGTTCACGGCGGCGCTGCGCTTCGCCCGGGCGCAGGCGTTGGCGCGCGGCGCGGCCGTCACCCTGTGCGCCAGCGCGCCCGGCGCCACCACGCCGGCCTGCCAGCACGGGCGCTCGGCCGACTGGCGTTCCGGCTGGCTCGTGTTCGCCGACCGCGATCGCCGCGGCGCGCCCAACGCGCACGAGCCCTTGCTGCGCGTGCAGCAGCCCCTGCAGCGCAGCGGCGGCGTGGCCGGCACGCGCGCCAGCATCAGCTTCACGGCCGCCGGCTACGCGACAGACGCCGCCTCGCGCTACGTGTTCGAGCCCCCGGCCGCGGCCGTGCTCGATGCGCCGCCCGCCCTCACGGTCTGCGTCAGCAAGCAGGGCCGCCCGCGCATGGCCGACCGCGGGGTGTGCGCTTGAGCGCCGCCCGGGCCGCCGTGCGTCGGGCCGCCCCGTCCGTCCGTCGAGAACCGGCGCGTGCGCGGGAGACGGTACATTCAGAATCGCCACGGCGTCCTCTGTCCGCGCCGGGCGCGTCACGCCGCCATGAATCCCAGCCCTGTCGCCGCCACCCTGCCTGCCCTCGGACGCCGCCGCCGCGCGGCGGGCTTCACGCTGGTCGAGCTGATGGTCACCATCGCGGTCGCCGCGATCGTCGTCGCAGTCGGCGTGCCGTCGTTCCTGCGCACGTTGGCGCGCCACACCATCGCCTCGCAGGCCGAGGAACTGCAGGACGCCGTGCGCATGGGCCGCAACGAGGCGATGAAGCGCAGCGGCCCGGTGGTGCTGTGCCGCACCGAGGAAAGCAACCCGAGCCACTGCGCCGGCTCCGGCGGCAGCTGGCAGACCTGGGTGCTGTTCACCGACGTCGCGCGCAGCGGCAGCTTCGCTGCCGGCGACGCGGTGTTGCGCCAGCGCCAGGACGCGTCCAGGCGCACCACCGTCACGGGCGACGCCGCCAGCATCCGCTTCGAGGCCACGGGCATCGCCCGCGCCGATGTGGGCAGCGCGGTGTTCGTGGTGGGCGAGCGCGGCGCCACCGATCGCGCGCAGCTGCGCCAGGTGTGCGTGAACCCGCGCGGCGAGGTGGCGATCGTCGTGGGCGACGGCCGGTGCCCGTGACGACGACGTGCGCCGTCCCGGGTTCGCGCGGCCCGCGCGCGACGCATGCGGTGCGCGGGTCGCTCGCGTCGCGCGTGCCGCGCGGTCGCGAGGCCGGTTTCTCGCTGGTCGAGGTGCTGGTGGCGATGTTGGTCGTCGCGATGGGCATCCTCGCGCTGGCCGGCCTGCTGCAGGCGTCCACGCGCTATTCGAAGATGAGCGAGCTGCGCTCCACCGCCACGCTGCTGGCCAACGACATCGCCGACCGCATGCGCGTCAACGCGACGGGCGCGGCCATGGGCCCGGGCGGCTACGACGCGACTGACCACGCGTTCCCCAGCCCCCAGGTGAGCGCACCGGCGCGTCCTGCCTGCACGAACGACACCCCGTGCACCGCCGCCGAACTGGCCAAGTCCGATCTTGCCGAATGGACGGCCCGCGTCAAGGCCACGCTGCCCAAGGGCTCGACGTGGGTGCAGGACCACCCGCCCCGCGGGGCGACGCCCGAGTCCGTCGACGTCTGGGTGGGCTGGGCCGATCCGTTGACACTGTCGCCGGGCATCTCGACCGATCGATCCGGCACCGAGTGCCCTGCCGCGTGGAAGGCGATCGAGCCGTCCGTGCGCTGCGTGTACCTGCAGGTGGCGCTGTGAACCGCGCCCTGCATCGGCGCCGCCTCGCCGGGGCCGGCTTCACGCTGATCGAGATGATGGTGGCGCTGGCCATCGGCCTGGCCGTGGTCGGCGCGCTGATCGCGGCCTACCTCAGCTCGTTCGCCAGCGGCCGCCACTCCGATGCCGTGGTGCAGATCACCGAGGACGCCACGCTGGCGCTCAACGTGATGCGCCAGCAGGTCGCGCAGGCCGGTTTCAGCGAGCCGCACGGCGTGGACGAGGCGGGCCGCCTGGTGCTGCACCAGTTCAGCGCGATCGTCGGCTGCGAGGCGGCGGGCTTCAGCGACCTACAGGCGGGCATCCAGGCGTCGGCCAACTGCCAGTCGACTTCACCCGACCAGTCCACGTCCGACGCGTTCGAGGTGGCGTACGAGGGCAGCGTGCTGCCCGCCAAGGCGTCCAACGGCATCCTGGGCGGCGCAGGCACGCCGCAGCCGCTCGACTGCCTTGGCAACACCTTTCCCAAGACGCACGACAACGCCACCGGCGACGACTACTGGCTCAACGACAGCAAGTTCTACGTGGCCGACGGCAGCCTGTACTGCCACGGGCCGGGCAATCGCGCCGGCGCGGCGATCGTGCAGAACGTCGAGACGCTGCAGGTCGTCTACGGCATGGCCAACTCGCCGGCGGGCCAGCCGGGCGCGGGCCAGATCGTCTACTACGACAATGCGCCCCCGCCCGGTTCGCCCTACTGGAACAACGTGGTGTCCGTCAGGCTGTGCGTGCAGGTGCGCAGCGCGGCCAGGGTGCTGGACAAGGCGTCGACGGCGACGCTGGGCAACTGGATCGACTGCCGCAGCGTGCCGCGCACTGCCGTCGACGGCTACCTGCGGCGCACCTTCACCACCACCATCGCGCTGCAGAACAGGCTGCCGTGAGCCCGCGCCAACGCCCCGCCCCCCAGCGCGCGCCCGCACGCGCGTCACGCGCGCGCTGGCACCAACCGGCGAGCTTGCGCGCGCGCCGACGCGCGCAGGGCTTCTCGCTGATCGTGGCCATGTTGATGCTCGCGGTGATCGGCCTGGCGTCGGCCGCGATCATGCGCAACGCCGTCAGCGGCGACCAGGTGGCCAACAACAACCGGCTCCAGACGCAGGCCAGCCAGTACGCCCAGCTCGCGCTGCGCTTCTGCCTCGGCCAGCTCGAGCAGGGGCCCGAGGTGCGTGTCGCGCGGGTGCTCCCGCTCACCACGCCGCCGGCCTGGACGGCGCAGCGCAACTGGAGCGACAGCGGCGCCAACCACGCCCACACGCTCGGTGCCGCCGAGATCGGCGCCAGCGTGCAGCCGCGCGTGCCGCCGCAATGCCTGGCCGAGGCCACGAGCCTGCCCGACGTCTACACCGTCACCGCGCGCGGCTTCAGTTCCGACTTCAAGGCCGACGCGTCCACCGGCGCCACGCGCACCGGCTCCGCGGTGTGGGTGCAGGCGACGGTCCATGCCTCCGGCGAGGCCCCCGCGCCCGCCGGCACCGTGCCGCCGGGCCCGCTGAGCGTGCGCGAGCGCACGTGGCAACAGCTGCTCACGCCGCCGTTCTGAAGCCGCGCTTCCTTCCCGCTGCCTGCCCTGGAGGACTTCATGCGAGCGCGCTCGTCCCGCCCTGTCTCCTGCCGCGTGCGCCGCGCGCGCCGCCCTGTCCTCGACCAGCCCGGGGGCGGCCCGCGGAGCGACGTCGACGTCCTCGGCGCGCCATGCCGAACCGGCGCGCGGCGTGCTGGCAGCGCTGCCCGCGGCTTCACGCTGATCGAGCTGCTGGTGGCCATGGCGGCGCTGGCCATCCTGGCGGCGATCGCGTTGCCGGCGTATTTCGAGCAGATGGCGCGCGCCCGCCGCGCCGACGTGCAGGCCGCCTTGCTGGAGGACGCCGGCTACATGCAGCACTACTACGCCTCGCACGACGCCTTCACCGGCACGCCGCCGCCGCAACTGCCGTTCGCGCAGGCGCCGCGCCAGGGCGGCGTGGCCTACGTCATCACGGTGGCCGTGCCGCCGGGCGACCCGTCGACGTTCGTGCTGACCGCCATCCGGGCGGGCAGCATGGCGCACGACCCGTGCGGCGACTTCACCGTCGACCACCTGGGCCGGCGCGAACTCGTGGCCGGCAGCTTCGCGGCCGACCGTGACGCGGCCCGCTGCTGGCGGTGACGATGCCGGATCGCGCTGCCATGTCATCTGCGCGCGGCGACGCGGCGTCGCAGGGCCCGCGCCGGTCGGGAACTTCGCGGCGGAGGTGGATCCTGCGACTGCGCACAGGATGACACCGTGTGGGGCGGCGCCGGCGGCCGTCGCTGGATCCGGACTCAGATGTCCTTGATCAACCGGCTGAACTCGTCGACATCCTCGAAGCTTCGGTAGACCGACGCGAAGCGCACGTAGGCCACCTTGTCCAGGCGCTTGAGCTCGCGCATCACCAGCTCGCCCACGCGCGTGGAGGGCACCTCGCGCAGGCCGGTGCCGATCAGCTTGTCCTGGATGCGCTCGATCGCCGCGTCGATCTGCTCGATGCTCACCTGGCGCTTGCGCAGCGCCAGCGTCATCGAGCCGCGCAGCTTCGCGGGATCGAAGTCGACACGCGCGCCGCTCTTCTTCACGACCGACGGGAACGCCATTTCGGCGCGCTCGTAGGTCGTGAAGCGCTTGTCGCACTTGAGGCAGCGGCGACGCCGGCGGACGACGTCGCCCTCGTCCGATTCGCGGGTCTCGGCGACCTGCGTCTCGTCATGACTGCAATAAGGGCAGCGCATGGGGCGACGTCCCGGGGCTCAGCGGTAGACCGGGAAGTCGCGCGTCAGCGCCTCGACCTTGGCGCGCACGGCGGCGAGGCGGGCCGGGTCGTTCGGCGCGTCGAGCACGTCGGCGATCAGGTGGGCGGTGGCCCGCGCCTCTGCTTCCTTGAACCCGCGCGTGGTCATGGCCGGCGTGCCCAGGCGGATGCCGCTGGTGACCATCGGCTTTTCCGGGTCGTTGGGGATCGCGTTCTTGTTGCAGGTCATGTGGGCTTCGCCCAGGATGCGCTCGGCGTCCTTGCCGGTGATGCCCTTGGCGCGGAGGTCGACCAGCATCACGTGGCTCTCGGTGCGGCCCGAGACGATGCGCAGGCCGCGCTCGATCAGCGTCTTCGCGAGCACGTCGGCGTTCTTCACGACCTGCTGCTGGTAGGCCTTGAATTCCGGCTGCAGCGCCTCCTGGAACGCGATGGCCTTGCCGGCGATCACGTGCATCAGCGGGCCGCCCTGCAGGCCCGGGAAGATGGCGGAGTTGATCTGCTTGGCGAACGCGTCCTTCATCAGGATGATGCCGCCGCGCGGGCCGCGCAGGCTCTTGTGCGTGGTGGACGTGACGACGTCGGCGTGCGGTACCGGGTTCGGGTAGACGCCCGCGGCGATCAGGCCCGCGTAATGGGCCATGTCGACCATGAAGGTCGCGCCGATCTCCTTGGCGATGCGCGCGAAGCGCTCGAAGTCGATGCGCAGCGCGAAGGCCGACGCGCCGGCGATGATCAGCTTGGGCTTGTGCTCGCGCGCGGTGCGCTCCATCGCGTCGTAGTCGATGTCTTCCTGCGCGTTCAGGCCGTAGCTGACGACCTTGAACCACTTGCCGCTCATGTTGAGCGCCATGCCGTGCGTGAGGTGGCCGCCTTCGGCCAGGCTCATGCCCATGATGGTGTCGCCGGGTTGCAGCAGGCCCAGGAACACGGCCTGGTTGGCCTGCGACCCGGAGTTGGGCTGCACGTTGGCGTTCTCGGCGCCGAACAGCTGCTTGATGCGGTCGATGGCCAACTGCTCGACGACGTCGACGTTCTCGCAACCGCCGTAGTAGCGCTTGCCCGGGTAGCCTTCGGCGTACTTGTTGGTGAGTTGCGAGCCTTGCGCGGCCATCACGGCCGGCGAGGTGTAGTTCTCCGAGGCGATCAGCTCGATGTGCTGTTCCTGGCGCAGGTTTTCGGCCTGGATGGCGGCCCAGATGGCGGGGTCAACGTTGGCGATCGTCGATTGTTGGCGGTCGAACATGGAAGCTTCCTTGGAAGTGAGGGCAGTCCTGGCGCGTCGGTGGGCCTCGCGGATCACGCCCCCGGGGCACGGGTGCCCTCGGCGATACGGAAATCCAGCGGTGCGCGAAGGACGCGCTGCCCAGGCGAACGGCTGAAAGGGCGGAGCCCGGACGGGTCCCGGCTGCCCTTCGCGCTTCCCGGTGGTGGCCCACCTCGCAACGCGCCCTGGCTGCGTCGGATGGCAAGCCCAGGACGCGTCCTGTCGCCAGTCGCGCGAGGCGCCAGTTTAACCGGGTGGCCGGGGACGCGGGCGGCGGCGAGCGTCGATTCGCGCAATACGAAGCAGGCCGGGCGCGCGCGGGGGCCGCCGCCGAATGAAAAACGGGCGCCGCAGCGCCCGTCGAACGATGTGCAGGTGCTCAGTGCGCCAGGGCGACGCGCTCGCGGTCGGGCTGCGCCTGGGCGTCCTGCTGCTCGTGCACCGTGGCGTGCGCGGTGGACTCGCTGGCCGCGGGCGCGGGTGCGATCGGCGCGGGCGTGGCCGCCGGCGCCGGTGCGACGTTGGCGACGATGGGCACGACCGTCGCCGGCACGTTCTGGCCGGCGGCGACGCGCTTGAGCAGCTCCTGCTCGGCCATCACCTTGGCGGCGTAGCCGCCGTCGTCCTCCAACGCGCCGGCACCCACGTAGTAGTGCAGGCCGTTGGCCAGGCCGCCGCCCTTGGCGATGCATTCCTTGAGCACCAGCACGCCCACGCGCAGGTTGCTCACGGGGTCGAACGCCGCCAGGTGGCCGCCGTACGACTCGTACTTGTCGCTGTGCACCTTGGTCATCACCTGCATCAGGCCCTGCGCGCCCACCGGGCTCTGCGCGATCGGGTTGAAGCTCGATTCGATGGCCATGACCGCCAGGATCAGCGTCGGCTCGATGCCGGTGCGCTGGCCCACCGTCCACGATTCCTGCACCAGCCGTGCGACGGGCTCCGGCGCCACGTGGTAGCGGCGCACGATCCAGCGGGCCACGTTGGCCTGGGCGCGGGTGAGGTCGGCCGGATCGGCCGTCGACGAAATGTTGACCGGGCCGGCGGACGTCGGCTCGGACTCGGCCGCGGCGGCCAGGTCCTCGCCGCCGCTGCGCGCCAGGTGGCGAGCTTCCAGCCAGCCCCAGGCGCGGGCCTCGAGGCTGTCACGCAGCTCGTCCTGGCTGCTCATGAACAGGGCGCCGGCCACGACGGCCAGGCCCACCATGGCCAGCATGCTGTGGCTCACGTCGAGCAGGCCATGGCCCACGTCGGTCAGGAAGACCTTCACCGATTCGCGCCCGGTGGTCAGTGCGTTGCGCACGACAGCTTGGGGTTGAAGCATCTCTCTCCTTTCACAGCGCCGGGCCGGCTGACGGCGCTCAGGGGCGCTTCGTCGCGGCATCCAGGGACGCTGGCGATAATGGCTCGCTGCTGTTCTTGGCCGGGGTGTCTGCATCTAGCAACCGGCGGCAGCCTTCAGGGTCCGCCTCGTCGGGCAGGGATAACCCTGGTGTTACGTCTGGCCGGATTATGGGAGCCGCGTAATAACCCGTCAACTATATAGGCTTCTCAAGTCATAACCAAAAATTATGAAATACCGTGATTTGCGCGATTTCGCGGCCAATCTTGAGGGTTTTGGGGAGCTCAGCCGTGTAACAGCGCCGGTCTCTCCCAAGCTCGAAATGACCGCCCTGGCCGATCGCGTGCTGCGCCAGAAGGGCCCCGCGCTGTGGTTCGAGAACCCCACCGGGTATGACGTCCCGGTGCTCGCCAACCTGTTCGGCACCCCCCATCGCGTCGCCCTCGGCATGGGCGCGACCGACATCTCCGAGCTGCGTGGGATCGGCCACCTGCTGGCCAACCTGCGCGAGCCGGAGCCGCCGAAGTCGATCAAGGACGCCGGCAAGTTGTGGACCATGGGCAAGGCGCTGTGGGACATGAAGCCCGCCGTGCTGCGCAGCGGACCGTGCCAGGAGGTCGTCCAGGACGCCGCCGAGATCGACCTGGGCCGCTGGCCGATCCAGACCTGCTGGCCCGGTGACGCCGCGCCGCTGGTGACCTGGGGCCTGGTCGTCACCCGCGGCCCGCGCAAGGTGCCGCAGCCGCGCCTGCGGCAGAACCTGGGTATCTACCGCCAGCAGGTGATCGGCCGGCGCGAGCTGATCATGCGCTGGCTGACCCACCGCGGCGGTGCGCTCGACTTCCGCGACTTCGCCCGCGTCAATCCCGGCAAGGCCTTCCCGTTGGTCTGCGCACTCGGCGCCGACCCGGCCACGACGCTGGGCGCCGTCACGCCCGTGCCCGACAGCCTGGGCGAGTACCAGTTCGCGGGCCTGCTGCGCGGCGGCCGCACGGAGCTGGTCGACACGCAGGCCGGCGAGGACGGCCTCATGCTGCAGGTGCCCGCGCGCGCCGAGATCGTCCTCGAGGGCCACATCCCGGTGGCCGAGCCCGGCTGGACGGGCTTCAGCGAGCATGGCGTGCCGACGAAGGAGATCAACGGCTACCTGCACGCGCTCGAGGGCCCGTACGGCGACCACACCGGCTACTACAACGAGCGCGACTGGTTCCCGGTGTTCCGCCTCGACCGCCTGACCCACCGCCGCGACCCGGTGTACCACTCGACCTACACCGGCAAGCCGCCCGACGAGCCCGCCGTGCTGGGCGTGGCGCTCAACGAGGTCTTCGTGCCGCTGCTGCAAAAGCAGTTCCCGGAGATCGTCGACTTCTACCTGCCGCCCGAGGGCTGCAGCTACCGCATGGCCGTCATCTCGATGAAGAAGGCGTACGCGGGCCACGCCAAGCGGCTGATGTTCGGGCTGTGGAGCGTGCTGCGCCAGTTCATGTACACGAAGTTCATCGTGGTGGTCGACGAGGACATCGACATCCGCGACTGGAACGAAGTGATCTGGGCCATCACGACGCGCATGGATCCGGTGCGCGACACCACGCTGGTCGACCATACGCCCATCGACTACCTCGACTTCGCCTCGCCGGTGAGCGGGCTGGGCGGCAAGATGGGCCTGGACGCGACGTCGAAATGGCCCGGCGAGACCACCCGCGAATGGGGCCGGCCGATCACGATGCACGGGGCGCTGACCAAGGAAGTCGAGGCGCACCTGGACACCGTGTTTGCCCACGTCATGAGCGCTGTCAAGGGCTGAGGCGCTATCAGGACGCCTCGATCATTCGCGGATATTTCCTTGCAGCAGATGGCCGCGAGGACTATCTTTGAAATGCCTCAAGGAGGCACTTCCCTCTGCGCAGTCGATGCGCAATCGGGGCCCCGGGCGTTCTGCTCCGGATCCCCAAAGGGCGACGTTCAAGTCGCCCAGGAAGCCCCGATCATGTTCCAGTGATCGGGGCTTCGTCACGTCCGGGCAGGCCGTCAGCGGCGGTCGATCATGCGCCCCAGTACCTCGTGCACGGCCAGCTGCATGCGCTCGAGGCCCGCGCCCGACGGCGTCCAGCGCGTGACGATGGTGTCGCCTGGCCACGCCTGGCCCATGGGCGCCGGCGTGATCGCGATCGGGCTCGACGCCGACTGCGCCGCGGCCGCCGCGCGGAACTCCCGCAGCGCGCGCGGCATGTGCGCGCCGTGCGTCACCAGCAGCACCTCGCGCACGCCGGCGGGCTGCAGCAGCGCGAGCGTGCCGGTGGCGTTCTCGTGCGTGTCGCGCGACGCGGCCTCGACCCAGCGCAGCGGCAGCCCGAACTCGCCCCGCGCGACCTCGGCCATGCGGGTCGCCTCCGCGGGCACCGCGACGTCGGACGTCGTCCAGCCACGCCCGCCCGAGGCGGCCACCGGGATGCCCGTCTCGCGGCCGAGCCACAGGCCGTAGCGCAGCCGCTTGAGCGATGCGTTGCGCAGGTCGGCGGCGGGGTATTCGCTGGGGCGCGCGTCGAGTCCGCTGCCCAGCACGACGATGGCCAGCGGCTGGCCTGCCGCGGCGCGTGCCTTCAGGGTCGCGCGCTGGGCCGCATCCAGCGGGGGCGGTTCGTCCAGCCAGCTCTCCTCGACCCAGCGCGCAGCGCCGCTGCAGCAGCCGAGCCAGGCGCCCGCGATGCCGGCCACGACCAGCCAGCGGCTCGCGCGCGGACGCCGGCGCGCGAGCGCCGCGCCCGCGAGCGCGAGCAGCAGGAACGGGACGGGCGGCAGCAGCAGCGCCGAGATCGCGGGCTTGAGGGCGCCGAATCCGGCGGCGGTCATCCAGTCGGCAAGCATGGGCGGCATTGTCGGGCAGTGGCCCGACTGGCACGAGGGCGGGGGCGTCGAGGCGGCACGACCGGCGAGCGGGGACGGCTGCGGGCGCCATGAACTAGGGGGGCGTCTTGCACGCACTGGCTTCGGGAGAGGCGCAGGGCGGCGCCGATGACGAGTCGCGCGATCCTTGGCAGCCGCCCGCTCAGGGCGCAAGCCGCTCGCGCGTCCACGCCGTGCCGTCCAGCCGATAGCGCAGCCGGTCGTGCAGCCGCGACTTGCGGCCCTGCCAGAACTCCCAGGTGTCGGGCTTGAGGCGGTAGCCGCCCCAGTGCGGCGGACGCGGCGGGTTCATCAGGAATTTCGCGGCGTACTTCGCCGCGTTGGCCACCAGCACGGCGCGCGAATCGATGACCTGGCTCTGCGGCGAGGCCCAGGCGCCGATGCGCGAATCGAGCGGGCGCGACGCGAAATACGCATCGGACTCCGCAGCGTCCACGCGCTCGACGGCGCCCTCGATGCGCACCACGCGCTCGAGCTCGACCCAGTGGAACTGCAGCGCCGCGAACGGATGCGCCTCGAGCTCCCGGCCCTTGCGGCTGTCGTAGTTGGTGAACCAGACGATGCCGCGCGCGTCGCAGCTCTTGATGAGCACGATGCGCGTCGACGGCCGCCCGTCGGCGCCGACGGTGGCCAGCGTCATCGCGTTCGGCTCGGGCACCTTCGCGGCGAAGGCCTCCTCCATCCACGCCTGGAACTGGCGCAGCGGATCGTGTGCGGCCCCGGCTTCCTCGAGCGCGTCGCGCTCGTAGCTCTTGCGTTCGTCGGCGAGGTTCTTGGGTTGGTCCATGCGACAAGTTTAGGGGAACGCCTTAGGTATACGTCCCACTGGAACAAAAGGGGTCCAGCAACGATTCTTGGGGCACATAACCATTCAATGCGCGGCCGCCTCAGGAGAACGCCGTGCGCCATGCGCCAATGAAAAACGAACCGGCCATCGTCGTGCTGGCCGCAGGCGCGGGGAGCCGATACCAGGGGACGCGGCACAAGCTCAGCGAGAAGCTGGGCCGTGACAGCGTGCTCGTGCGAACCCTGCGAAATGCCATCGCATCCGAGATGTCGGTCGTGCTCGTCATCTCCGATGCGCTGGTATCCGAAGCCCGGGGCCTGGTCGCGCCGGAAGACATGGTCGTCGTCGATGCCCGGTCGCAAACGGGGTGGGGTATGGGCGATTCGATCGCGGCGGGCGTGGCGCAGCACGCGAGCGCCACCGGCTGGCTGGTGCTGCCGGCCGACATGCCGCTGGTCAGGCCAAGCAGCCTGCGCGCGGTCGCCGACGCGCTCGACCAGCAGCCCATCGCCTTCGCGCAGCATCGCGGCCGCCGCGGCCATCCGGTGGGCTTCGCGGCCGAGCTGTTCTCCGAACTCGTGATGCTCAAGGGCGACGAGGGCGCGCGCCGGCTGCTCGCACGCTATCCCACCGCGGCGGTCGAACTCGACGACCCCGGCGTGCTGTTCGACATCGACACGGTCGACGACCTCGCCGCAGCGCAACGCCGCATCGACGGCACCCCCGAGATCGCCGGTAAGGCGGGTTAGCCGCAGGCGTGACCCGCCGTTCGCTGGCGTTCCGGCACGCTCCCTGGCGGATGACGCCTGCGGCCAACCCGTCCCACCACTCCCAGGCGCACCGGTTGCCGCCCGGCGGGCGCGCGATCCCGCCGTGTCATTCCCTGCTGCTCGCGCTGGTTTGACCATGTAACGGAGTTACCGGATAATCGACCCATGAGTTACACCGCCACGCCTCCCCTGAACGCGACCGTCGCCGCCGTCACCGAGCGCATCCGCCACCGCAGCGCCGGCACGCGCGCCGACTACCTCGGCCATGTCGACGCCCTGCGCACGCGGGCGCGCGGCGCGGAGCGCCTGGGCTGCGCCAACGTCGCCCACGCGTTCGCCGGCATGCCGCCCAACGACAAGCTGCGCGTCGTGGCCGAGCGTGCCCCGCACATCGGCATCGTCACCGCCTACAACGACATGCTGTCGGCCCACCAGCCCTACGAGGGCTACCCGGAGCAGATCCGCCGCGACGCGGCCGCGCTCGGCGCGACGGTGCAGGTGGCCGGCGGCGTGCCCGCCATGTGCGACGGCGTCACGCAGGGTGCGCCGGGCATGGAGCTGTCGCTGTTCTCGCGCGACACCATCGCCATGTCCACCGCCATCGCGCTCTCGCACGACGTCTTCGATGCGGTGCTGCTGCTGGGCATCTGCGACAAGATCGTGCCGGGCCTGTTGATAGGCGCGCTGTCCTTCGGCCACCTGCCGTGCGTGTTCGTGCCGGCGGGGCCGATGTCCACGGGCCTGTCGAACAAGGCCAAGTCCAAGGTGCGCGAGCAGGCCGCGCAGGGCCTGGTCGGCCGCCCCGAGCTGCTGGCCGCCGAGAGCCAGGCCTACCACGGCCCGGGCACCTGCACGTTCTACGGCACGGCCAACTCCAACCAGATGCTGCTCGAGGCGATGGGCTTGCACGTGCCCGGCGCCGCGTTCGTGCACCCGCATTCCGAGCTGCGCACCGCGCTCAACACCGAGGCTGTCAAGACGGTGCTGTCGCTCACGCGCGAGCGCCGCGACGTGCCCATCGGCGTGCAGGTCGACGAG
Source organism: Vitreoscilla sp. (assembly GCA_045810285.1). Taxonomy (GTDB): domain Bacteria; phylum Pseudomonadota; class Gammaproteobacteria; order Burkholderiales; family Burkholderiaceae_C; genus Scleromatobacter. The sequence continues at coordinate 27,878 of JBJMWE010000192.1, forward strand.
CGCTGCATCGTCAACGCGATGGTCGCGCTGCTGGCCACCGGCGGTTCCACCAATCATCTGATCCACTGGGTAGCCGTGGCGCGCGCCGCGGGCATCCTGATCGACTGGTCGGACTTCGCCGAGCTGTCCACCGTCGTCCCGCTGCTGGCGCGCGTCTACCCGAACGGCAGCGCGGACGTGAACCAGTTCCAGGACGCGGGCGGTCCGGGCTTCGTGCTGCGCGAGCTGGTCGGCGCGGGCCTGGCGCACGGCGACGTCGCCACCGTTGCCGAACGCGGCATGGCGGCCTACGGCGAAGTGCCGTCGCTCGAAAGCGGCAGGGTCGTGTGGACGCCGCTGCCCGCCGCGTCGGGCGACGACACCATCGTGCGCACGGCGGCCGAGCCGTTCAGCGCCCAGGGCGGCCTGAAGCTGCTCGAGGGCAATCTCGGCCGCTCGGTCATCAAGGTGTCGGCGGTGCCGGCGGACAAGCACGTCATCGAGGCGCCGGCGCAGGTGTTCGACGCGCAGGAAGACCTGCTCAAGGCCTTCCAGGCCGGCACGCTGGAGAAGGACTTCGTGGCCGTCGTGCGCTGGCAGGGCCCGCGCGCGAACGGCATGCCCGAGTTGCACAAGCTGACGCCGCCGCTGGCGGTGCTGCAGGGCCGCGGCTTCAAGGTGGCGCTCGTCACCGACGGCCGCATGAGCGGCGCGTCGGGCAACGTGCCGGCCGCGATCCATGTCAGCCCCGAGGCGCTGGGCGGCGGTCCGCTGGCCAAGGTGCGCGACGGCGACCTGATCCGCCTGGACGCCGTCGCCGGCACGCTGCAGGTGCTGGTGCCCGAGGCCGAATGGGCTGCGCGCCCGCTGGCCGTGCGCAGCCAGGCGCTCGCCGAGGCGCACGGCGCCGGCTTCGGCCGCAATCTCTTCGCCGGACTGCGGCGCAACGTGTCGACGGCCGAAGAGGGCGCCTGCACCTGGCTTCCTTGACGGCCCGGGCGCGCTCCGCTCGCCGCCCCCGGCCGGGTTCGCTCCGGTCGGCCCGGCATGCGATCCACGACATCTGAACATCAGGAGAATCGACACATGAACCCGCTCGAACTCGCCAGCTACGGCCCGGTCATCCCCGTCATCGTCATCGATCGCCTCGAGGACGCCGTGCCCATGGCCAAGGCGCTGGTGGCCGGCGGCGTGCGCGTGCTGGAAGTGACCCTGCGGACAGCGGCCGGCCTGCCCGCCATCCAGGCGATCGCGCGCGAGGTGCCGGGCGCCATCGTCGGTGCGGGCACGGTGCGCAGCGGCGAGGACGTGCATGCGGCGCATGCCGCAGGCGCGAAGTTCATCGTCAGCCCGGGCTACACCAGGGAAGTGGGCGACGCCTGCAAGTCGCTGGGCGTCGCGCTGTTGCCGGGCGTGTCCACCGGCAGCGAGATCATGATGGCCGCCGACGACGGCTTCACCTTCCTCAAGCTGTTCCCCGCGACCGCGGTGGGCGGCATCCCGCTGCTGAAGGCGTTCTCCGGCCCGTTCGCCGATGTCGCGTTCTGCCCCACGGGCGGCGTGACCGTCGAGACCGCGCCGCAGTTCCTCGCCCTGCCCAACGTGAAGGTGGTGGGCGGCTCCTGGCTGACGCCGGCCGACGCGATGAAGAGCGGCGACTGGGCGCGCATCACGGAGCTGGCGAAGCAGGCGGCGGCGATTCCGCGGCCGTGATCAGGCGCTGAGCGTCGATCCCGGCATGGGGTCACGGAGCGCCGATCGATGGCGACGAGTGGTCCGGGGCATGGACGACGGCGCCGCGCCTTCGCAGGGTGTCAGGTCTTGAAAGTTGCGCGACGAGGTTCACCGCGGTTCGCGGGCGCTGGAGCGCGCAACTTTCAAGACCTGACACCCGGGCGCGCAACTTTCAAGACCTGACACCGGACACGCTAAGCGGCAGACCCGCGCCGCCGCGCTTCGGCCGCCTGCATCGCCTGCGCCGTGGCGTCGGCCTCGGGCTGGCGCTGCGCCGTGGCGTCGGCCTCCAGGCCCAGCACGACGCCGGTGCGGTCCGCGGCGTCGCGGTTCTGGCTCAGCTTGAACTTGCCTTCGGCGCGCGTGACCTCGAGCTCGATGCCGACGATGGCCTTGAGCATCGCGTCGAGGTAGTCGGGCGGCGCGTCGTCCGGGTGCCAGGGCACGGCGCGGCCGGCCTCGTGGCGCTCGGTCAGGCGCGTGACGAAGGCACGCAGCCACTCCGGATCCTGGATCGCTCGCAGCGTGCCATGGGCCTGCACCATCGAATAATTCCAGGTCGGCACGGCCTTGCCGTGCTGGAACTTGCTCGGATACCAGTTCGGCGACACGTAGGCCTGCGGCCCCTGGAACACGAGCAGCACCGGCTGGCCGTCGGCCTCGCGCCAGAGCGGGTTCGCGCGGGCGACGTGCGCCGTCATGCGCCAGCGGTCGTCGACGCGTTCCACCTCGATGGGCAGGACGTCCGCCGACAACTCCCCGCCGCCGCGGATCAGCGTGGCCAGGGGATGGGCCTTCATCAGCGCGAGCAGCGTCGCGGGATCCTGTTCGACGAAGTGTGCGGGCTGGTACATGGTCAGGCGGGGACGGTGTAGTTGAGCGCGAGGCGGCCGCCGTCGACATAGATGATCTCGCCGGTGACGTAGCTGGATGCGTCGCTGAGCAGGAAGCCGACGACGTCGGCGATCTCCTCGGGCTCGCCCAGGCGCTTCATGGGCGTGCGTCCGAGGATGCGCTGGCGCGCCGCGTCGCTGGTGAGCACCGCGTCGCGCGCCAGGTCGGTGGCGATGGTGCCCGGCGCGACGGCGTTGACGCGCACGCCGTGGTCGATCAGCCCGAGCGACATCGCCCGCGTGAGCTGGTTGATGCCGCCCTTGCTGGCGTTGTAGCTGGCGATGGTGGCGATCGCCATCAGGCCGTTGACCGACGACATGTTGACGATGGCGCCGCGCTTGCCGGCCACCATGTGCCGCGCCACTGCCTGGCCGACCAGGAAGGCGCCCTTGAGGTTGACGGCGATGACGGCATCCCAGTCTGCCTCCGTGACGTCGAGGAACTCGGCGGCGCGGAAGATGCCGGCGTTGTTGACGAGGCCGTCGACGTGGCCGAATTCGGCGACGGTGGCGGCGGTGGCGCTGTCGACCGCCGTCTTGGACGACACGTCGCAGCGGAAGAACGCCGCGCGCTGGCCGGCGGCCGTCAATTCGGCGGCCAGGGCGTTGCCCGGACCCTCGGCGACGTCCCACAGCGCCACGTGCGCGCCGTCGCGCGCGAGCCGGCGCGCGCAGGCGGCGCCGATGCCGTTGGACGCGCCGGTGATGACGACGACGCGGCCCTCGAGGCCGAAGGAAATGCTGCTGCTCATGGCGGAGTCTCGGGATTCAGGGACGAGAAGCGCGGCGGCGCCGGCAGGCGCGCGGCGGCGGGGGAGGCTGTCACTATACGGCGCGGCGGGCATCTCGCCGTGTGCCGGGTGCCCGCTTTCAGGCCGGTGCGCGCGCGGGGGCGGACGCGGCGCGCGCGGGGCGGTCGAGCCACGCGATCAGGCCGGCGGCGTTGAGCGCCACGTCGTCGTGCAGCAGCTCGGCGATGCGGCCGTCGGGCAGGTCGACGCCGAACGCGCGCGCGCCGCCTCTGTACAGCGCCATCAGCGCCGCACCGATCGCGGCATGGCGGTCGGGCGCGTCGCGATGGGCGAGGGCGGCCGCGACCGTCGCATCGACCATCTCCAGCAGCCGCCCGGCGCAGTCCTGCACGTGGCGGATGCGGCTGTAGTGGGTGAGGAACATCTGCCGCGGCGAAGCCGCCAGCAGGCGCGCGATCGAGGCGCGCATCGCGTCGGGATCGAACTGCACCGGCGTGGTGGTCGGGAAGATGAAGGCGCGGCCGTCGACGTTGAACTCGGGGTAGGCCATGCCGAAGTTGTCGCCCGTGAACCAGCCTTCGCTGCGCGCGTCCCAGATGCAGTGGTGGTGCAGCGCATGGCCCGGCGTGTGCGCGAAGGCCAGCGGCCGGGCCGCGAGGTGGATCGTCTCGCCGTCCGCGGTGCTGCGCACCCGCTCCTCGGGCACCGGCAGCAGCTCGCCGTACGCGCGCGCCATCTGCTCGGCACCGTAGACGCCCAGCGCGCCTTCCCACAGCGCGACCGGGTCGATCATGTGGCGCGCGCCGCGTGGATGCACCACCAGCGTCGCGGCGGGCAGCGCCTGCATGAGTTGCCCCACGCCGCCGGCGTGGTCGAGATGGACGTGCGTGGCGATCACGAAGTCCACTGCGGCCCGGCGGATGCCCAGGGCGTCCAGCGACGCCAGCAGGCGCGGCACGGCGAAGGCGGTGCCGGTGTCGATGAAAGCGGCGCGACCGCCGTCGGCCACCAGGTAGGCGGCGTCGAAGCGGTCGCGATGGAAGCCGGTGTCGATGGCCCAGAGGCCGTCGCCCAGCGGTTCGAGGAAAGTGGGCAGCGCGGAGGACATGGGCCGTTGCCCCGCGCTCAGCGGCCGGTCAGGACGCGACGCCCAGCGCCACGTACAGGCGGGCGACTTCCGGCGCGCCGTCCGTGCCCTGCACCGTGCGCAGCGTCTTGGCCGCGGCGGCCTTGCCCTTGCCGGACTGCAGCTGCGCGATGCCCAGGCGCAGCTTGGCGTCCTCGGGGTGCATCAGCTTGTCCTTGGCGATGCCTTCCTGGATCAGCGCGATGCCTTCGTCGTACTTGCCCATCGACGCGTATTCGGCGCCGATCGCGACGAGGTCGTCACCGGTCTTGCCGGCCTTGGCTTCCTCGGTGCGCTTGGGCAGCGAGGCGGCCGATTCGGCGGCCGTCTTGTTGACCAGGTCGCGCAGGCGCTGCTGGCGCGCCGCTTCGGCGCCGGTGCCCAGCACGCCGGCGGCGTAGCCCTTGTCGACCACCATCTTGGCCTCGGCCGGCAGCTGGGCCTGCAGCAGCAGCTGCGCCATCTCCATGTAGTCGTTGGTGGCGGTCATGTTGCCCGAGGCCAGGCGCAGCCGCAGCAGGTCGAGCGAGAAGCGCGACGAGAAGCCGGCCTTGCCCGGCAGGTCGGCCAGGTAGATGCTGGTGTACTGCTTGTTGCTCGGGTAGTTGAGCACCAGCTTTTCCTTCACGCCCAGGTCGCCCGCCTTGTTGTTGGTGTGGCGGTAGGCGTCGGCCAGGCGCAGCAGGTCGTCCTCGTCGGGGCGGCGGCCGGCGTTCTCGGCGGCTGCCACCTTGGCGGCGTTGTCGCGCGCGATCTGGCCGTAGTCGCCGCTGGAGCCCTGCACGTATTCCTGGATCTGGCGCAGCGTGCCGCTGTTGTCGCCGGCGGCCCGGGCCTTCTCCACCCACTGCATCGCCTTGGCGTTGTTGTGCTGCTGGGCATAGACCCCGGCGATCGTCTCGGCCAGCGGGCCGGCGTCGCTGGCGGGCACGTGGCCCGTGGCGAAGGCAGCCTCGAGCTGCTGGGCCGCCTGGCCGTTGTCGCCCATGCGCTGGTACGCCGCGCCGCGGATGCGGGCGATCATGTAGTTGTCTTCCGGGCCGGAGCCGGTGACGCCCTGGAGCTTGGCGAGGGCTTCCTTGGCCTTGCCGGCGCGCACGAGCTCGCTGGCTTCCTTGAGCGGCTTGGCGACGGCGGCAGACACGGCATGCGCGAGCGGGGCTTGCGCGAGGCCGGCGGCCAGCAGCAGGGCGGCCAGGAGACGGGTGGTCTTCATGGGTTGTTCGAACCTGTAAGTAGACACTCTGAATGGGAGAAGGCGCACTGCGAGCAGTGCGCCTTCGAAAGAGCGGTAGTACCTTGGATCAGTGCGTGAACTGTTCGTTCCCGACGATGCCGATCTTGGTGACGCCCAGGCGCTGCGCCTCGGCCATCACTTCGGCCACGTACTTGTACGGGGCCAGCTTGTTCGGGATCAGGTGCACTTCCGGCTGGTCGGGCAGCTGCGTCAGGCGATACAGGTGCGTTTCCAGGTCCGCGCGATCCTTGATCATCTCGCCGGCGAAGCCGATCTGGCCGTCGAAGTCGACGACGATCTCGATGACCGTCGGCGGGGTCGGCGGCTTCGCATCGGAATTCACCGGCATGTTCAGCTTCACCGCGTGCGTCTGGATCGGGATCGTGATGATCAGCATGATCAGCAGCACCAGCATCACGTCGATCAGCGGCGTGGTGTTGATGTCCACCATCACGTCGCCGTCGCCACCGCCTTCGCTCAGATTCATAGCCATGGGGTGGGTTCCTTATTGGTTCGGCGGCGGCTCGGTGATGAAGCCGACCTTCTGGATGCCCGCGCGCTGGCAGGCGAACACCACGCGACCGATGGACTCGTAGCGAGCGCCCTGGTCGCCGCGGATGTGCACTTCCGGCTGCGGCTTGACCTTGGCCTTGTCGGTGAGGATCTGGACGAGTTCGTCGAAATCCTTCACCGGGTGGGTGTTCCAGTAGACGTCGCC
>JBJMWE010000193.1:0-4106 GCA_045810285.1 Vitreoscilla sp.
AGACGGCCGTTGCAGCGTGCCACCGAACGGCGGGTCACGCCTGCGGCTAACCCGCCCTACGGCAGCGCCGCGGTCAGCACCGCCAGCTCCGGCGCCCGCACGCCCGGCGGCGCGGTGGCGGCCTCGTCCTCGGGCACCACGCGCTCGCCGGGATGGCCACGGGTGGACCAGTCCAGGATCTCGAGGCGGCCGTCCGCATGCTCGACCAGCGCCGTCAGGCTCTCCACCCAGTCGCCGTCGTTGCAGTACAGCACGCCGTCGATCTCGCGCATCTCCGCGTGGTGGATATGGCCGCAGACGACGCCGTCGGCGCCGCGCTTGCGCGCCTCGCGCGCCACCGCCACCTCGAACTCGCCGATGTAGCTGACCGCGCGCTTGACCTTGTGCTTGAGGTACTTCGACAGGCTCCAGTACGGCAGCCCCATGCGCGCGCGCATCGAGTTGAAGTGCTTGTTGAGCTTGAGGATGACCGTGTAGAGCGAGTCGCCGACGTAGGCCAGCCACTTGGCGCACTGGATCACGCCGTCGAACAGGTCGCCGTGCGTGATCCACAGGCGCCGGCCGTCGGCCGTCACGTGCATCCATTCGGCGTGCACCTCGACCCCGCCGAACTCGTGCTCGACGTACTTGCGCGCGAACTCGTCGTGGTTGCCCGGCACGAAGATCACGCGCGTGCCCTTGCGGGCCTTGCGCAGCAGCTTCTGGATGACATCGTTGTGCGCCTGCGGCCAGTACCAGGAGCGGCGCAGCTGCCAGCCGTCGATGATGTCGCCCACCAGGAACAGCGTGTCGCAGTCGACCTGCTTGAGGAAATCGAGCAGCGCCAGCGCCTGGCAGCCGGGCGTGCCCAGGTGCAGGTCGGAGATCCACGCCGTGCGCACGCGCGACGACGCGCCGTCGCGCGGCCGCTGGTCCGCGGTCGGCGGGTCGAGAGGGTGGGCATGGCGATCCATGGACGCCCATCCTGCGCCGCGGCCGTGATGCTGCCGCGACAGGGGCGTGACGGTTGCGTGACTCGACCCCAGAGCCCGAGCGCCGGCGCGGGCCTTGGCGCGGCTGCTACAACCCGAGCTTCGCAGAAAGGCCCGTCATGAAACACAAGCCCGTCCTCGCGCACGACGACGTCGTCCGCATCCTTGACCACGCACGCGCCGAGGCGCAGTCCAACCAGTGGGCCGTGACGATCGCGGTCGTCGACGACGGCGGCCACCCCCTGGCGCTCGAGCGCCTGGACGGCGCGTCGCCCGCCTCGGCGTACATCGCCACCGAGAAGGCGCGCACCGCCGCGCTGGGCCGCCGGCCGTCGGGCGCATACGAGGAGATGATCAACGGCGGGCGCACGGCGTTCCTGTCGGCGCCGCTGGCCGGCATGATCGAGGGCGGGGTGCCGGTGGTCATCGACGGCCAGGTGATCGGCGCGGTCGGGGTGTCCGGCGTCAAGTCGGCCCAGGACGCGCAGGTCGCCGGCGCCGGCATCGCGAGCCTCGGCGGCGCCTGAAGAACCCGTGAACGAATCCGCCGCGCGCGCGCCACTCGAGCGCGCCCGGAATCGTCCACGGGTCCTGACGCGGACGAAGAAAAGCCCGCCGCGGCGGACGCCGGGGCGGGCTTCGATCGCGAGACGGCCTGCCCGGACAGGCCGTCGCGTCGCGCTCAGAACGTGTGGCGCACGCCCAGGACGAACTCGTTGACGTTGCGGTCGGTGGCGGTCGTCAGGCCGGCCGGGATCGAACCGCCAACGCGGCCGACGAACGCGCCGTTCGCGCTCGCGTCGTTCTTGAAGTGCGTGAGCGACGTGTACAGGTTCGTGCGCTTCGAGAAGTCGTACTCGTAGCCCACGCCCAGCGCATCGGTCTTGCCCAGCGAGGTGATCTTGGCGTTCGGCTTGCTTTCGACCCACTGGGCACGGATCACGTGCTGGCCGAACCTGTAGTCGCCGCCGATCCAGTAGCCCTTGCCGTCGAGGTCGGCGGGACGCTTGTCGTTGACGTTCATGAAGCCGCCTTCGACCTTGAACGAGGCGATCACGTACGACGCGCTGATGGTGGTGATGCCGATGTTGGTCTTGCTGTTGGGCGCCGCGGCGGTGGCACCGTTGGTGGCCTTGTCGTCGACGTAGGACACGTAGGCGTCCAGGCCATAGCCCGTGTAGCGCAGCGAGTAGTCGAACAGGCGCGTGTTGTTGGTGTCGCCCGTCACTTCACCGGCGCCATACAGGAACGAGCCCTTGAAGCCTTCGAACGACGGCGTGGTGTAGCGGAACGAGTTGTTCACGCGGGCCGGGCTGCCGTTCAGCTCCGAACCGGTGGCCGTCGACGTCGCGGCGGCGTTGGCGCTGCCGCGCACCGGCTCGTAGCCGCCCGCGAAGCCGCCGATGATGGCCGTCGTCGCGCCGGTGCTGGTGTTGGCGAACTCGCTGAAATCGCCCGTCTGGTAGTAGACGCTGCTGTACTGGCGGCCGGCGCTGGCCGTGCCGAACGGGGTGCGCAGGGCGCCGAAGGCCTGGCGGCCGAACAGCGAGCCGCCCTGGCCGGAACCGCCGGTGTCGACGTTCAGGCCGCCTTCGAGCACGAAGTCGGCGAAGTAGCCGGAGCCCAGGTCTTCGCTGCCCTTGAAGCCGATGCGGCTGCCGGACTGGCCGCCGGAGGTGACGAGCACCTGCTTGCTGTGGCCGGAGAGGTACTGGCCGTCGAGGTCGACGACGCCGTAGATGGTGACGCTGGATTGCGCGAAGGCGGCAGGCGCGGTGAGGGCCAGGGCGATGGCGCCAAGGGTGTACTTCATGTGATGTTCTTTCTGTGAGTGGGGTTGGCCGGAGGGGGGCCGGCCGGCATTTGAACTTGTTCTCACGGCTCGACGACGACGAGGGCCGACACGAATTGTGGGATCGGCAAGCGACTACAGCCATCGTTCAGCCTCGTCGAATCGCTCCTAAGCTTATGAATTCATTGAGCTTTGGGCCGTTTTGACCAGCTCGCCCATGGTGCTCATCAGGTGTGACACCCAATTGACAAGTCGTTTTTTATTCACCCGAAACGTCGTCGTCAAACAACGAAATCGCGCTTTCCGCACCCACGTCGGGGTCAATTGACCCTCCCGCTCAGCGAAAACCCGCATGCCGGTGCACTTGCCAGCTGCCCGGCAGGCCGCGTAAAGTCCGCCGCAATCGTTTGCGCAAACGTTTGCGCGATCGAGCCCACGCGGCTTCATCCGGCCCGAACCCATGCCGGCGCGGCCCACAAAACAGGAGACACACCATGATCCGTCCGTCCCGCCGCCTGGCGCTCCGCGCCCTCGCCGGCGCCGCCGTTCTCGCACTGCTGCCTCAATTCGCGTTCGCCGCCGACGCCAAGCCGCGCGTCGCCCTCGTGATGAAGTCGCTGGCCAACGAGTTCTTCCAGACGATGCAGGACGGCGCCAAGGCCGACCAGAAGAAGCGCTCGGGCGAGTACACGCTGATCGCCAACGGCATCAAGGACGAGACCGACACCGCCGCGCAGATCAAGATCGTGCAGCAGATGCTCGTCGAGCACGTCGACGCGATCGTCATCGCCCCGGCCGACTCCAAGGCGCTGGTGCCGGTGCTGGCCGAAGCCGCCGCCAAGGGCGTGATCGTCGTCAACATCGACAACAAGCTCGACGCCGACGCGCTCAAGGAGAAGAACCTGGTCGTGCCGTTCGTCGGCCCCGACAACCGCAAGGGCGCGAAGCTGGCCGGCGACTACCTGGCCAAGCAGCTGAAGGCGGGCGACAAGGTCGGCATCCTGGAGGGCGTGTCCACCACCTTCAACGCGCAGCAGCGCACCGCGGGCTTCACCGACGCGATGAAGGCCGTGGGCGCCAACATCGTCAGCGTGCAGTCGGGCCAGTGGGAGATGGACAAGGCCAACGCCGTCGCCGCCGCGATGCTGCGCGAGCACCCGGACCTGCGCGCCCTGCTGGCCGGCAACGACAACATGGCGCTCGGCGCCGTCGCCGCGATCAAGAGCGCGGGCAAGACGGGCAAGGTGCTGGTGGTCGGCTACGACAACATCAGCGCCCTCAAGCCGATGCTGGCCGACGGCCGCGTGCTCGCCACCGTCGACCAGTACGGTGCCAAGCAGGCC
>JBJMWE010000194.1:0-11035 GCA_045810285.1 Vitreoscilla sp.
AGACCTGTCGCAGGCCGCTTCTACAAGCCAGGCATCTCGCCAATCGAGTGCGATGGCGATGGATCCCGAGGCCGCGTGCGGTGTCAGGGAGTTGCGGGGGCAAGACCTGACCCTCAAGCCATGTCGCAGGCCGCTTCTACAAGCCAGGCATCTCGCCAATCGAGTGCGATGGCGATGGATCCCGAGGCCGCGTGCGGTGTCAGGGAGTTGCGGGGGCAAGACCTGACCCCAACCACACCCCTTCAGCACCGCCCCTCAACCGGCCCGCCACTCCAGCTTCCCCTTCCGAAAGATATCCCTCATCCGCCCATCCGCGATCAACCCGTCGACACCCGCCTGCAGCGCGCCCGCCAGGTCCGCGGCATCCTTCTTCACGGCCAGCCCGACCGCCCATCCGCCGCGCGAATTGCTCAGCGTCGGCAAGGGCGTGATCACGAAGCGCGGGTCGTCGCCGAGGACGGATTCGAGTTCGGATGCGAGGCCGGCCGCCGCGGCGAATTCGCCGCGCTGCAGCGCCTGGGCGGCTTCGACGCCGTCCTTCCAAGTCGTCACCAGCTGCTGCCGATAGGCGCCGCCGTCGGCGCCGATCATCAGCCAGCCGGCGAGCGTCTGGCCCGGCACGGCGACGGTGCGGCCGTTCAGCTGGGCCAGGGTTTCCAGGTGCGGCAACTGGTCGAGCCGGCGCGCGATCATCACGCGGTCGTGCCAATACGGCGCCAGGATGCGGACTTGCGGATTGGCATCCATCAGCGGGGACTGGACCGGCACGTGCAGCATCACGTCGGCGGGCCCGTAGCCGAGGTAGTGGCCCTTCCAGACCATGTTGCGCAGGTCGTCGTTCATGTCCTCGCCGGCGGGGAACGGCAGCAGCGCGTGGTTGACGCCGAGCGACTCGGCGAGCGCGCCGGCCAGGTCGACGTCGATGCCGTGGCCGTGGTCGTGGAACGGCGGCATGTCGCGGTAGACGGCCACGGTCAGCGTGCCGCGCGCCTTCACGGCGGCCAGGCCCGCATCCGCGGCGCGCACGCCGGCCGAGACGAGCAGCGCCGCGGCGCCGAGCGTGCGCAGGGCGCCGCGGCGGTCGAGTCGCGGGGCGGTCATGAGGACGCAGGAGGGAACGCCTTCGGGCGGCCGGGCGGCGCTCATGGCGCCTCCGGCAGCGGTTTCTCGCGGCGCGACTCGAGGTAGGTCTTGATCGCCCACATGGCCTCCTGGCTCAGCACGCCTTCGAACGGCGGCATGTAGACCGCGCCGTTGCGCGAGCGCCCGTGGCGCACGGTGGTGATCATGTAGTCGTCGTTGTCCTTGACGCAGCCGTCGCGCGACGACTTGTCCTTCATGCCGGCGCAGTCGTTGTCCAGCCGGCGCAGGTCGGGCGCGATGCCGCCGGAGATCGCTTCCAGGCCGTGGCAGCGGGCGCAGTTCTGGTTGAAGCCGGACGAGCCGATCTCCACGGCCTTCGGGTTGCCGCTGTACGGGTTGGCGTCGCGCCAGGCGTCGCCGAGCGGCGCGAGGCCGCTGGTGTCCACGGCCTGCGGCGTGACGTTGCCGTGCGCGGCGACGACGACGCAGCCGCCGACGGTGAGCAGGAAGGCGCCGACGCGCGCGGCGGCGCCGAAGCGGGCGCGTGCGCGGCGAGGGGTCGGAGGAGGGGCGGGGTGGGCAGGGCGTGGCATGGTGTGTCTCCGTGTCGTGGCGGGGTCGATCGAACGGGCAGGCGGTCTGCAAAGGCCGTGCCAAAAACGGGTGGCCGGGGCCCCGGGAATGTTTCTTGCGAATTCGCAAGGAACTGGGCGCTCCCGCGCTGGTCCCCGGCGTTCCGCTCACCGGGAACCGGCAGGTCGAGTGCTATCCTGGAACGCCAAGGCAGCGCGCCGCGAGGCGTTCGTCAGGGATAGCCCCGACGCTGTCCCCCGCGGGCTGTACCAGGATCGAACGGTCCGCGACGCAACGACGTTCCACCGTCGTGTTGCTCGAGGCTAGAACGACGAGACAACCTGCCCGTCGGGCAGGAACAGAGGAAGCGACCCATGTCAGCATCCCTCCGAACCCTTCCGTTCCCGGGAGGGTGGACGACGCCGACGGCACAGTCCGCCGACATGCCGGCGCGTGCCGAGTTCATCGAGCAGTCGCACCTGCGCTGCACGGCACTCGGACTCACGCGCGTCGAACGCCCGGATTTCGAACCGATGGTCCGCGGCGACCTGGTGGTGGCGAGGGAACGCAACCAGCGCCTGCTGACGCACGCCGCGCCGGTGATGGAGATGCTGTTCGAGCAGATCGTCAACACCGAGAGCATGATCGTGCTGACCGACGCGCAGGGCACGATCCTGCACTCGATCGGCGACGACGAGTTCCTGGCGCGCGCCGGCAAGGTGGCGCTGGCGCCGGGCGTGAACTGGGCCGAGCAGTCCAAGGGCACCAACGCGATCGGCACCGCCCTGGTCGAGGAACGGCCGACGCTCGTGCACGCGGGCGAGCACTTCATCCACGCCAACAGCTTCCTCACGTGTTCGGCGGCGCCCATCGTGGATCCGCGCGGCAACATGCTGGGCGTGCTCGACGTCACCGGCGACCAGCAGTCCTATCACCAGCACACGATGGGGCTGGTGCGCATGTCGGCGCGCATGATCGAGAACCACTGGCTGTCGGAGGACTACGGCAACCGCCTGCGCCTGCACTTCCACCTGCGGCCCGAGTTCATCGGCACGCTGCTGGAAGGCATCGTCGTCATCGGCGGCGACGGGCGCATCCTGGGCGCGAACCGCAGCGCGCTCGACCAGCTGGACATCAGCGGCGCCGCGCTGCGCATGCACACGATCACGAGCCTGTTCCAGACGACGATCGGGGCCGTGATCGATCACTTCCGCACGCCGATCCCGCTGCCGATCCGGCTGACGCTGTCCAGTGGCCGCCAGTTCCACGCCACCGCGCGCTTCAACGGGCCGCTGCGTTCGGTGATGGCCGGCCTCGACGGCGCCAGCGATGGCGCCCCGGCCCCCGCGAGCCACGACGGCGCATCGGCGAGCGCCTTCGCGCCGCTGCCGCGGCGGGCACTGGCCGACGATGAATCGGCGAAGCGCTCGCGGCTGTCCGGCCTGCACTACCTCAGCACGGGCGACGCCCAGGTCGAGGCGGTCGTGACCAAGGTGCAGCGCGTGCTCAACAAGGACATTCCGCTGCTGGTCCTGGGCGAGACGGGCACCGGCAAGGAACTGCTCGCGCGCGCCGTGCACCAGGATTCCAACCGGGCGCGCCAGGCCTTCGTGGCGGTGAACTGCGCGTCGATTCCCGAATCGCTGATCGAGGCCGAGCTGTTCGGCTACGAGGAAGGCGCCTTCACCGGCGCGCGCCGCAAGGGCGCCACGGGCCGCATCGTGCAGGCCAATGGCGGCACGCTGTTCCTCGACGAGATCGGCGACATGCCGCTGTCCCTGCAGGCGCGCCTGCTGCGCGTGCTGCAGGAGCGTTGCGTCACGCCGCTGGGCAGCCACAAGTCGATTCCGGTGGACATCGCCGTCGTCAGCGCGACCCACCGCAACCTGCGCGAGATGTGCGCTGCCGCCACGTTCCGGGAAGACCTGTACTACCGCCTCAACGGCCTGGTGGTGCGCCTGCCGGCGCTGCGTGACCGCGGCGACCTGCGCACCGTCGCGCGCCGCATCGTGCTCGCCGAAGCGCCCGACGCGCCGCCCGAGATCAGCGCGTCCGTGATGGCGCTGTTCGAGCGCTACGCCTGGCCGGGCAACATCCGCCAGCTCGCCAACGTGCTGCGCACGGCTGTCGTGATGGCGGGCAACGAGCGGCAGATCACGGAGGAGCACCTGTCGGAGGATTTCCTCGAGGACGTGCGCCGGCACCCCCTGCCGGCGGTGGCGGACAGCGCGAGCGCCGCGACGCCGGTGCCCGCGCCTGCCGAGGCCCCGGCCCCCCCGCCGGCGCCGGCGGCCGCGGAAGCGGCGGCGCCCGCGGCGGCCGCGCGCACGCTCGGCGAGTCCGAGATCGCGCTGATCCAGGCGGCGGTCGATGCGGCCGGGGGCAACATCTCCGTGGCCTCCAAGGCACTGGGCATCAGCCGCAACACGATCTACCGCAAGCTGCGCTGGCGATGAGCCCTGCGCGAGGGCGCGGGTGAACCCTGTGCCGCGCGGCGCGCTCCGTTGTCCCATCCTGGAACGCCTGGCGCGCGCGTGACGCGTGCGTCGGCGAAGGCGCGTGCGGGCGGGCGTCCGCGGCGCGGGTGAACCCTCGAAATCGCGACGCCTGCCGCGGCCATCGCGCGCGGCACGCGACTTGCGAATCAGGCAACGTGTCCGTGCTCCAGCGCGGGCGCGGCGACCGCCGGACGGCGGCGTCCCAACCCACCAGGAGACTGTCATGCAATGGACGCAACCCGCTTTTGAAGACCTGCGCTTCGGCTTCGAGATCACGATGTACATCGCTGCCCGCTGATCCGCGAAGGGCGACGCGCCGCCGTGCCCGCGGCCGCGTCGCCCACCGACACCAGGTCCACGATCATGAAAATCCTTGTGCTTGGCTCCGGAGCCGGCGGCGGCTTCCCGCAGTGGAACTGCAACTGCGGCAATTGCGCCGGACAGCGCGGCGGACGCATCCGCGCGGCCGAACGAACGCAGAGCTCGATCGCCGTGTCGGCGGACGGCGAGGCCTGGGTGCTGCTGAACGCCTCCCCGGACATCGGCACCCAGATCCGCCGCCACCCGCAACTGCATCCGCGCCGCGGCCTTCGCGACACCCCCATCAAGGCGGTCGTCCTGATGGATGCGCAGGTCGACCACGTCACCGGCCTGCTGGGCCTGCGCGAGGGCCCGTGCATCGACATCTGGGCCACGCGCTGCGTGTTCGAGGACCTCACGACCGGCTTGCCGCTGCTCGAGGTGCTGCGCCACTACTGCGGCACGCGCTGGCACATGATCGCCGTCGATGGCGGGCGCACGTGCGTCGATTTCGAGATCGATGCCGCACCCGGCCTGCGCTTCACGGCCCTGGCGATCCCCGGCAAGGCGCCGCCGTACTCGCCGCATCGGCGCGAGCAGGTGACCGGCGACAACATCGCCCTGCGCATCGAGGACGCCGCCGATGGCAGCAGCCTGTTCTATTCGCCGGGTCTCGCGCAGGTGGGCGAGCAGGAACTCGCCTGGATGAACGCGGCCGACTGCGTGCTCGTCGACGGCACGTTCTGGCAGGAGGACGAGATGTCGGCCGCCGGCCTCGGCGCGAAATCGGCGCGGGAGATGGGGCACCTGCCGCAGCAGGGCAGCGACGGCCGGCCCGGCATGGTCGACGCCCTGCGAAACGCCGCGTGCCCGCGCAAGGTGCTGATCCACATCAACAACAGCAACCCGATCCTGGACGAGGACAGCGCCCCCCGCCGCACGCTGGATTCGCTCGGCATCGAGGTGGCGCACGACGGCATGGAGATATCGCTGTGAACGATCGCCTTCCCCCGGACGCCCCGTGGAGCGCCGACGACTTCGAGGCACGGCTGCGCGCCCGCGAGAGCCGCTACCACATCCACCACCCGTTCAACCTGCGCCTGAACCGCGGCGAGCTCGCGCCGTTCCAGGTGCGCGGCTGGGTCGCCAACCGCTTCTACTACCAGTCGCAGATCCCGCGCAAGGACGCCGCGGTGCTGGCCAATTGCGACGACCGCGCGGAGCGCCGGCGCTGGATCGAACGCATCCTCGACCACGACGGCCGCGGCGATTTCCGCGACGGCCGCGCGGGCGGCATCGAGGCGTGGTGCCAGCTCGGGACGGCCGCCGGCCTGGCGCGCGAGGACCTGGCCTCCATGCGCCACGTCCAGCCGGGCGTGCGCTTCGCTGTCGACGCCTATGTCAACTTCGCGCGCACCGCGCCGTGGGAGGAGGCCGCGATCTCGTCGCTGACCGAGCTGTTCGCGCCGAGGATCCACGCCGATCGCCTGGCCGGCTGGCCGTCGCTGTACCCGTGGATCGCCGCCGAAGGCCTGGCCTACTTCCGCAGCCGCATCCCGCTCGCGGGTCGCGACGTGGAGCACGGCCTGGAGGTGGCGCGCCGCTGGTGCACGACGCGCGAGCGCCAGGAGCGCGCGATCGCGATCCTCGATTTCAAGCTGGACATCCTCTGGGCCATGCTCGACGCGATCGCGCTGGCCTACCCGGACGACCTCGCCAGGGAGCTGCACCCATGATCGACTCGCATGCCCGCCCCGCGGTCGCGCCGATGTACCGCCTGCAGTTCGAGCCGGCCCAGGACGGCTGGGTGCTGCTCTACCCGGAGGGCATGGTCCGGCTCAACACGCCCGCCGCCGAGATCCTGCGCCGCTGCGACGGCCGGCGCTCGGTGACGGAGATCGTCGGCGACCTCGAGCGCGCCTTCGAGCGCGAAGGCCTGTCGAACGACGTGCTCGCGTTCCTGGCCCAGGCGCGCGATCGCGGCTGGGTGCACCCGGGAGCCGCGTCGTGAAGGCCGCCGGCAGGCCGCCGCTGTGGCTGCTGGCCGAGCTCACGTACCGCTGTCCGCTGCACTGCGCCTTCTGCTCGAACCCGGTGGACTACGCGCGCCACGACGCCGAGCTCGACACCGCGACCTGGAAGCGCATCCTCGGCGAGGCCCGGGCGCTGGGCGCGGTGCAGCTGGGCTTCTCGGGCGGCGAGCCGTTGCTGCGCGACGACCTCGAGGACCTGGTGGCGCACGCACGCTCGCTCGGCTTCTACACGAACCTCATCACCTCGGGCGTGGGCCTCACCGCGGCGCGGGCCCGCGCGCTCAAGGACGCCGGCCTCGACCACGTGCAGCTGTCGTTCCAGGATTCGACGCGCGAGCTCAACGACTTCATCAGCTCGACGCGCACCTTCGACCTGAAGTCGCGCGTGGCCGCCATCATCAAGGACGCCGGCTACCCGATGGTGCTCAACTGCGTGATGCACCGGTTCAACCTGCCGCACGTGGGCCGCATCATCGACATGGCCGAGCGCATGGGCGCCGACTTCCTGGAGCTCGCGAACACGCAGTACTACGGCTGGGCCTGGCAGAACCGTGCCGCGCTGATGCCCACCGTCGACGAGTTGCGCGACGCCGAGGCGATCGTCTGCGCGCATCGCGAGCGGCTCGCCTCGACCGGCAAGGCGATGAAGATCCTGTGGGTGTCGCCCGACTACGCCGACGCGAAGCCCAAGCCCTGCATGGCCGGCTGGGGCGCGGTGTTCCTGGTCGTCGCCCCCGACGGCCTCGCCTTGCCCTGCCACAGCGCGCGCATGCTGCCGGGCCTGGCCTTCCCGAGCCTGCGAGATACCCCCGTGCGTACCGCCTGGTTCGACAGCGACGCCTTCAACGCCTACCGCGGCGAGGCGTGGATGGACGACACCTGCGGCAGCTGCGACCAGCGCCATGCCGACCACGGCGGCTGCCGCTGCCAGGCCTTCCTGCTGGCCGGCGACGCCGCCGCCGCCGATCCCGTGTGCCGCAAGAGCGCGCACCGCGGGCGTGTCGACGCGTTGCTCGACGCCGCCGCGTCGGCCGCGCCCGGACGCGCGCGCGAGGCGCCGCTGCGCTTCGTGCCCGGCGCCGCCGCGGGCGGCGGCCTCGTCTTCCGCGGCGATGCGGCGTCGCTCGCGTTGTCCGCGCCCCGCGACGAACTGCAGGGCGTCACGCCATGAAACCCCTGCGCCGCCTTGCCGTCGCCGGCGTCCTGCTGCTCGCCGCGCACGCGGCCCACGCCGGCAGCGGCCTGGTGTACGTCGCGAACGAGAAGGACGACGCGCTGACGCTCGTCGATGCGACGACGCTGGCCGTCGTCGGCAGCGTGCCGACCTGCGCGCGTCCCCGCCACCTGCAGATGCTGCCCGGCAACACCCGCCTGCTGGTGGCCTGCGGCGACGCGGGCCGGGCCGACACGATCGACCTGGCCACGCGCCGCGTCGTCGATTCGAGCCCGCTGGGGCACGACCCCGAGGCGCTCGATCTCTCGCCCGACGGGCGACTCGCCTATGTCTCCGCCGAGGACGACCACGCGCTGGCGGTCTTCGATCTCGTCGCGAAGAAGGAGGTCGGGCGCGTGGCGCTGGGCCCCGAGCCGGAGG
This sequence comes from Vitreoscilla sp., assembly GCA_045810285.1. Taxonomy (GTDB): domain Bacteria; phylum Pseudomonadota; class Gammaproteobacteria; order Burkholderiales; family Burkholderiaceae_C; genus Scleromatobacter. The sequence continues at coordinate 8,082 of JBJMWE010000194.1, forward strand.
GCGTGAAGCTGTCGGCGGACGGCACGCGCGTCTACGTCACCTCGGAGGTGGCGGGCGTCGTCTACGCGATCGACACGGCCACGCTGGCCGTCGTGAAGACGATCCCCGTCGGCAAGCGCCCGCGTCGCCTCGCGCTGGCGGCCGGCGGGTCGCAGCTGTGGGTCACCAACGAGAAGAGCGCGACGATCAGCGTGATCTCGACGGCCAGCCTCGAGGTGGTCGACACCGTGCCCGTCGACGTCGACGGGCTGGCCGCCGACGGCATCACGCCGGTGGGCATGGCGCTGGCGCCGGACGGTGCCACCATGTACGTGGCCCTCGGCCGCGCGAACCGCGTCGCGTTCGTCGATGTCGCCATGCACCGGATCCGCATGTCGGTGCCGGTGGGCAGGCGGGCGTGGGCGCTGGCGCTGTCCGCCGGCGGCGAGCGGCTGTTCGTGGCGGGCGGCCTGTCCAACGATCTCACCGCGATCGACACCCGCAGCGGCCGCGTGCTGAAGACGATCGCGGTCGGACAGGTTCCGAATGCCGTGCTGGTGGACGACTGACGGGCGCCGGCGCGCGTGCCGCGTGGCGCTGGCCCTGGTATGCGCGATCGTCGGCGGCGCGCAGGCCGGCACGCTCGCGAAGGCCGACCTGCAGCAGCGCTTCCCGTCGCCGCTGATCGTGGGCGAGCGCGACGCGGAGCTGCCGGTGTGGCCGTTGTTCCGCCAGGACGGCACGGCCGTGCCGCTGGTGGGCTATGTCTACGAATCGGTCGACCTCGCGCCGATTCCCGGCTTCGCGGGCACGCCGCCCAACCTGCTCGTCGCGCTCGACGCCCGGGGCGCGTTCATGGACGTGCAGGTGCTGTCGCAGCACGAACCGGTGTTCGTCGACGGCCTGGGCCCCGCGCCGTTGATGCGCTTCGTCGAGCAATACCGCGGGCTGTCGCTGCGCCAGAACATCCGGATCGGCGCCCGCGGCGACCACGGCGGCGCCGACGCCTACATCGACGGCGTCGCCAAGGCCACGGCCTCGGTGCGCATCGTCAACCAGAGCCTGCTTGCGGCGTCGCTGCGCGTGGCGCGGGCCCGGCTGGGCTTCGCGGGCGGCCGCGACCCGGCGCTGGTCGCGCGCGTGCGCCAGGACACCTACCGGCCCATGGACTGGGACGCGCTCGCGCGGGCGGGCCTGGTCGCGCACCTGCGCGTCACGCGCGCGCAGGCGGCGCGCGCATTCGCTGACACCGGCGTCGAACAGGACGACCGGGCAGGCGCCGGCGACGACACCTTCACCGAGCTGTGGATCGCGTGGCTGTCCGCGCCCCTCGTCGGGCGCAACCTGCTCGGCCCTGCGGGCTGGGCGCACCTGCAGGGCCGGCTCGACGACGGCGACCATGCGCTGCTGGCGATCTCGCGCGGCCCCTGGACCTTCGTGGGCGACGACTTCGTGCGCGGCGCGGTGCCCGACCGCATCACGCTGCACCAGGGCGAGCTGCCGCTGGAGATGCGCGACCTCGACCTCGACGACGTGCTCGCGCTGCCACCCGCCCTGCGCGGCGCCGACGCGAAGGTGTTCCGCGTGATCGGCCCGGCCGGCCTCGATCCCGCCCAGCCGCTGGCATTCGCGCTGCACGTCGTGCGCAGCAAGGGCCTCATCTACCCGGAGCGCATCGCGCGCGACTTCGCGCTGGCCTACCCGCTGCCCGCCGACCAGGTCGTGCTGCCGCAGGCGGACAACAAGTCCTGGCCCGGCATCTGGCGTTCGCGCGCCTGGGAGCTGGGCGTGCTCGTGCTGGGCCTCGCGCTGCTCGCCGCGGTGCTCGCCCGGCCGCGCCGGCTCGTCTCCGACGCGCGTCGCCTCGCGCGCTTTCGCACCGGCTACCTCGTGTTCACGCTGGTGTTCATCGGCTGGTTCGCGCAGGGGCAGTTGTCCATCGTCAACGTGACGGCGCTCGTGCAGGCGGCCGTCGGCGGGCGCGGCCTGGGCTTCTTCCTGTACGACCCGATGACCGTGGTGCTGTGGGCCTTCGTGGCCGTCAGCCTCGTCGCCTGGGGACGCGGCACGTTCTGCGGCTGGCTGTGCCCGTTCGGCGCGCTGCAGGAGCTGGTCGGCCAGGTCACGCGCGCGCTCGGGCTGCATCCGCTGCGCATCCGGGCGGCGCTCGACGCGAAGCTCAAGCGCCTGAAGTACGTCGTGCTCGCGGCCGTCGTGGGTTGTGCGGCGCTCGGCGCCGCGGCGGGCCCGTGGACGGATCGTGTGGTGGAGGTCGAGCCGTTCAAGACGGCGATCACGCTCCTGTTCGTGCGCTCGTGGCCGTTCGTGGCCTGGGCCGTCGCGCTGCTCCTGCTGTCGACCGTCGTGTTCAAGGGCTTCTGCCGCTACCTGTGCCCGCTCGGTGCGGGCCTGGCGCTGCTGGGCAGGCTGCGTCGCTTCGACTGGATCGCGCGCCGCGCCGAATGCGGCACGCCGTGCCAGACCTGCCGCCACCGCTGCGACTACGAAGCGATCGAGCCCGGCGGCCGCGTCGCCTACGAGGAGTGCTTCCAGTGCCTGGAGTGCGTGGCCATCCACGACAGCGACGAACGCTGCGCCCCGTTGATCCAGGGCAAGCGGCATCGCACGATCCGCATCCGGCCGCTGCCCGGCGCGGGAGGCGCGGCGTGATGCGGCGCCAGGTGCTGCGCCTGGCACTCGGCCTGGGCGGGCTGGCGATCGCCGGCGTCGGCGCGCCGATGCCCGCGCTGCGCTGGCAACGGCGCGACCTCGTCGGCTTCGGCACGACGCTGTCGCTGCGGGCCGGCCATGTCGACGAAGCGACGCTGTCGACCGCGCTCGACGCGGCGGTCGCGACGCTGCAGCGCATCGAGGCGCAGATGAGCCTGTTCCGCGCGGACAGCGCCCTGTCGCGACTCAACCGCGACGGCGCCCTCGACGCGCCGCCGCCCGAGCTGCGCGAGGTGTTGACCGTC
>JBJMWE010000195.1:0-2690 GCA_045810285.1 Vitreoscilla sp.
AGCGGCACCGAGGCGGACGCGGCGCTGATGGCGAACACCGAGTTCGACCTGCTGATCCTCGACCTGGGCCTGCCGCGCCTGCACGGCCTGGAGGTGCTGCGCAAGCTGCGCGCCCGCGGCTCCGCCCTGCCCGTGCTGATCCTGACCGCGGCCGATTCGGTCGACCAGCGCGTCAAGGGGCTGGATCTCGGCGCCGACGACTTCATGGCCAAGCCGTTCTCGCTTCAGGAGCTCGAGGCGCGCGTGCGCGCGCTCACGCGGCGCGGCCTGGGCACGGCCTCCAGCCTCATCAAGCACGGCCCGCTCACCTTCGACGCCACCGGCCGCGTGGCCTACATCAACGACCAGATGATCGAGCTGTCCGCCCGCGAGATCAGCCTGCTGGAAGTGCTGCTGCAGCGCGCCGGCCGCCTCGTCAGCAAGGACCAGCTCGTCACCCGCCTGTGCGAATGGGGCGAGGAAGTGAGCAACAACGCGATCGAGGTCTACATCCACCGGCTGCGCAAGAAGATCGAGCAGGGCCCGATCCGCATCGCCACCGTGCGCGGCCTGGGCTACTGCCTCGAGAAGATCGCGGCCTGAAGCGAGGCGCCGGGTCGACTTCGCGGGCAGTCGCTTATGCTGCCGCTCGCGATGTCAGACCGCCACGAACAGCGTTCCCTCTTCGGCGAGATCCTGGACTGGATGCTCGCGCCGCTGCTTTTGCTGTGGCCGATGAGCGTGGCGCTGACCTGGCTCGTCGCCCAGGGCATCGCCAACCGGCCGTACGACCGCGAGCTCGGCCAGCTCGCCCACAGCGTGGCCCGCGAGATGCGCGCCGACCCCGCGTTCGACCGCGGCCTCGTCGGCCGCCACGACCTGCGGCTGGACGAGCCCACGGCCGCACTGCTGCGCAGCGACGACGTCGACCGCATCTGGTACCAGGTGCGCAACGTGCAGGGCGATCTCGCCGGCGGCGACGCCGAGCTCGCGGCGCCGACCGACGAACGCGCCGCCGCCGACGACGTGCAGTTCCGCGACGACACCGTGCACAACGACCCGGTGCGCGTGGCCTACCTGTGGGTGGGCACGCCGGCCGGCGCCAACAGCGGCGTGGTGGTGCAGGTGGCCGAGACGCTGGACAAGCGCTCGCGCCTGGCCACCGAGATCATCAAGGGCGTGATCCTGCCGCAGTTCGTGATCCTGCCGCTGGCGGTGCTGCTGGTGTGGTTCGCGCTGGCGCGCGGCATCGCGCCGTTGAACACGCTGCAGCAGCGCATCCGCCGCCGCCAGAGCCAGGACCTGAGCCCGATCGACGAGCACGACGTGCCCGAGGAAGTGGCGCCGCTGGTGCGCTCGATCAACGACCTGCTCGCGCGCCTGGATCACACGATGGGCTCGCAGAAGCACTTCCTGGCCGACGCCGCGCACCAGATGAAGACGCCGCTGGCCGGGCTGCGCATGCAGGCCGAGCTCGCGCAGCGCGAGATCGACGCCGGCGGCGACCCGCAGGCCATCAAGCGCTCGCTCAAGCAGATCGCCCGCTCCAGCCAGAGCGCCGCCCACCTGGTCAACCAGTTGCTGGCGATGGCGCGCGCGGAGGATTCCGAGCAGGCGCGCCGGCTGCAGGACGTGCCCATCATCAAGCTGGCGCGCGAGGTGGTGCGCGACTTCGTGCCGCGCGCGATGGACAAGCGCATCGACCTCGGCTACGAGGGCCCGGACGTCGACCCCGCGTCGCCGCGCATCGTCGGCCAGCCGGTGCTGGTGCGCGAGCTGATCCGCAACCTCGTGGACAACGCGCTGCAGTACACGCCCGCCGGCGGCACCGTGACGGTACGCCTGATGCCCGACCCGTACGGCCAGGTGATGGTGCTGCAGGTCGAGGACACCGGCCCCGGCATCCCCGAGGCCGAGCGCGAGCAGGTGTTCCAGCCCTTCTACCGGGCGCTCGGCACCGACGTGGACGGCAGCGGCCTGGGCCTGGCGATCGTCAAGGAGATCGCCGACAAGCACGCCGCCGCGGTGGCCGTCACCGCCGCCGTCGCGGTGCCCGCCAACAGCGACCAGGCGCCGGGCGCGCTGTTCACGGTGCGCTTCACCTGCACGCCGCCGCCCAGCCCGCCCGCGGCCGCAACGACCTGATACGCACGGGCCGTGCAAGGCCCGGTATCATGCGGCCCGCACTTTTGAGGAGTCTCCAGCGCCCGCCGATCGCGCTCGAGCTCGAAGGATTCGCAGGGAGTTGGGATGGTCGGCAACCCGAACGCGGCACTGGCCGCGCCCCGGGCGTCGCCCGCCTTGGCGACGCCGGCGACGCGGCTGGGCGCCGCCGCGGAACTGTTGTGGCTGGTGCTGCTGATCGTGCCGGCGGCGGGCTCGCTGCCCGCCACGTGGTCCGGGACGCGCACCGACATGGCGCTGGCCGTCGGCCCCGTGTGGCTGTGCGTGGCCGCGCGGCTGCTGTTCCCCGGCCGCCGCTTTTTCGCGGCGACGCTGCCGATCGCCGTCCTCGGTGTCCTCCATGTCGGCGCGACGGCCCTGCACGGCGTCGACCTGCTCGACCTCGCCCTGCAGTGGCGCTCCTACACCGCGCTGGAGATCAAGGCCGCCCTGGGGCCGTACGCGGCGGCGCTGGTCGTCGTCGCGGCCCTGCTGCTCGCGCTCGGCGCGCTGGCCGGGCGCCTGGGGCCGCGGCGGCACGTCGCCCT
>JBJMWE010000196.1:0-11910 GCA_045810285.1 Vitreoscilla sp.
ACACGGGCAAGGGCGTGATGCACCTGCTCACGCCGCTGGACGGCCTGACCGAGGCGATGGAGCTCGGTCATTCGACGCTGGGCATCGGCACGGTCAAGGTGTTCTCCACCAAGCGTGCGTGCCCCACCTGCGGCACCAGCTACGGCGAACCCGACCCGCGCATGTTCTCGTACAACAGCAAGCATGGCTGGTGCCCGCACTGCGTGGGCACGGGCCTGGCGCTGACGCGCGAGCAGCGCGCGCAGTTCGACGATTCCGTGCAGGACGAGAACGAGCGCGGCCGCGAGCAGGCCTTCATCACGAAGGAGCCGGACGCCGAGGAGCTGGAGGACGCCGCATGTCCCGAGTGCCACGGCGCCCGCCTGGCACCGGCGCCGCGCGCGATCCGCTTCGAGGACCAGGCGATCACCGACGTCGCGCAATGGGCGGTGAGCGACGTGCGCAAGTGGGTCGAATCGCTGCGCCTGTCGGGCCGCGACGCGGACATCGCCCGCGATGTCGTCAGCGAGATCCGAAGCCGCCTCGTCTTCCTGGAGGACGTGGGCCTGAACTACCTGACGCTCGATCGGGCGGCGCCCACGCTCTCGGGCGGCGAGGCGCAGCGCATCCGCCTGGCGGCGCAACTGGGCTCGAACCTGCAGGGCGTGTGCTACGTGCTCGACGAGCCCACCATCGGCCTGCACCCGCGCGACAACAAGATCCTGCTGGACGCCCTCGCACGCCTGGGCTCGCAGGGCAACACGCTGGTGGTGGTGGAGCACGACGAGGACACCATCCGCCGCGCCGACCACCTGATCGACATCGGCCCGGGCGCCGGCAAGCGCGGCGGCCAGCTGGTGGCCCAGGGAACGGCGGCCGACCTGTCGGCCAACCCGTTGTCGGTGACCGGCCGGGCGCTCGCGCACCCGCAGACGCACCCGATGCAGCCGCGCCGCCAGGTGGCCTTCGCAGCAGACGACGCGGGCGCCAGCACGCATGTGACCCTCTTCGGCGCGAAGCTGCACAACCTGCAGGGCATGCCGGTGCGCGTGCCGCTCCAGCGCCTGGTGGCGATCACGGGCGTCAGCGGTTCCGGCAAGAGCACGATCGCGCGCGACGTGCTGCTGGCCAGCGTGGCGGCGCTCGTCTCCAGCCGCGGCAAGGCGGCGCCCGTGGGCTGCGAATCCGTCGAAGGCTGGCACTCGGTCGACCGCGTGCTGGAGGTCGACCAGACGCCGATCGGCAAGACGCCGCGCTCGTGCCCGGCCACCTACATCGGCTTCTGGGACGCCATCCGCAAGCTGTTCGCCGAGACGCTGGAGGCCAAGGCCCGTGGCTACGCCGCCGGGCGCTTCAGCTTCAACACCGGCGGTGTCAATGGCGGCCGCTGCCCGGGCTGCGAGGGCCAGGGCGTGCGCACGATCGAGATGAGCTTCCTGCCCGACGTGAAGGTGCCCTGCGACCTGTGCCATGGCGCGCGCTTCAACCCGGCGACGCTGGCAGTGACGTGGCGCGGCAAGTCGATCGGCGACGTGCTGCAGATGGAAGTGGACGAAGCGGTGGCATTCTTCGCCAGCATGCCGTCCATCGCGCACCCGCTGCAGCTGCTGCAGGACGTCGGCCTGGGCTACCTGACGCTCGGCCAGCCTTCCCCGACGTTGTCCGGCGGCGAGGCGCAGCGCATCAAGCTGGTGACGGAACTGAGCAAGGTACGCGACGAGGTGGGCCGCCGCGGACAGAAGGCGCCGCATACGTTGTACGTGCTGGACGAGCCGACCGTCGGCCTGCACATGGCCGACGTCGCCCGCCTGATCAAGGTGCTGCACCGCCTGACCGACGGCGGGCACAGCGTGGTCGTCATCGAGCACGACCTCGACGTCATCGCCGAAGCCGACTGGGTGATCGACATGGGCCCCGAAGGCGGCTCCGCCGGCGGCCGGCTGGTGGCGGAGGGCACGCCTGAACACCTCGTGGCCAGGCACACCCACACCGGCCTCGCGCTGGCGCCCGTGCTCGCACGCAAGTGACGCGCCGCATGCCCGTGCGCGCGCGTGCGTGACGCCCGCGCGGGCCGGGGCGAGGGCGACGCGCGTGGCGATGGAGGGTGGGCGGGGCGGCATGCGATGCTCGATGGGCGTGCAGCCATCGTAGGCAGGCGCCGAAATCTCGCCCGGCGCCGTCCAGCCGATTTCCGTCATTTCGGCGGGCCGGGGCGGGCTCGTGGACGCACTGCCGCCATCGGCGCAGGCGGCGTGGACGCCCCGGTGCGATGGATAACCCGCGGGTTTCCGCACGCCGGGCCGCCGGCCCGGCCGCGATCCTAGGGATCGTCCCTCGCCAGGGGGTGGGCGAGGCCGGCGCGCCGTCCCACACTGCCTGCATCGGCCCCGCGCCATCTGCAGCAAGGACGACTCCGCATGGCCACGCAAGTCTTCTTCTTCGGCGGTTTCCTCGCCTCTCACACCGACATGAAGGTGTGGGCGGGCGATGCCGCGTCGCAGCGCTCGAGCGTGGATTTCCGGGCGTTTCCATGGCCGTCGGGCGCCAAGTCGGATGCCCGCAGTGGCGTCGCGGGCGCCCACAACAGCGGCAGCTTTCGACAGGCGGTGCACGCGATCAAGGGCTCGACGGCGGACACCATCTTCATCGTCGGCCACTCCAGCGGCTGTGCCATCGCGAACGCCGTGGACGCGGACTTGAGCGACCACGAACGTGTCGCGCTCGTCGCCCTCGACGGCTTCGCTCCCGACGGCACGCAGCGCAGCCGCGCCAGCACGCAGGTGTGGGCGGCCGAGTGCGGAGAGGCCGTCTCGCGCAACCACAAGGCGCTCCAGGCGTTGCTCGGCGGCAAGCTCAAGATCTACACGGCCACGGACTGCAAGACCGCGTGGGGCCTGCACTTCTCGCTCGTCAACGCCAGGGCCGACAGCAAGACGACCATCTCCAACGGCTACAAGGGCTGCCGGGCCAACCTGTGCTGGCTCTGAGGCGGGTGCCGGCTCGTCGGCGAGCGGCTTCGCAGGGCTGCGAAACCTCGAGGTCCGCGGGCTGCGCCGCGCCGAAGTCGTCTCGCCTGCGCTCGGGCCGCGCCGTGCGTCGCCACCCGGGCGCGCGCGCCGGCGCGATCGGAAGATCCGCGGCCGCTTGCACGCAGCCGCAGGCTCAGCGCGACGTGCTCGTTGCCGCGACCCTGGAGGCCTCGGGCGCCACGTAGCCGTCGGTCAGCGTGCCCAGGAAGGCGACGACATCCGCGATCTCGGCTTCGGTCATGCGCGGCTTGTCCCCGCGCTTGCCGCCGAACGGCGCCTGCACGTTGAGGTTGCCCTGGTACTTCTCGGGCAGGTCGTCGTAGCGCCCCTTGCCGTAGATGCGCGCCGGGTCGGCGTCGCGCAGCGCGTAGAAGCGCACGGCGTCCGCGAGCTTGGTGTACACGCCGTTGTGGAAGAACACGCCGCGCAGCGCCACGTTGCGCAGCGACGGCGTGCGGAACCGGCCGCAGTAGTCGTCGTGCGTCTTCAGGTCGGTGCGCAGCGGCCCGCAAATGCCCAGGTCGCGGAAGCCCGGCTGCGCGTTGGCCGGGATGGCGGGGTTGCGCGGCACGCCGATGGCGATCAGGCCGGCGTCCGTGAACTGCGGGAACGCGCCGCGCTTGACGGTGCTGAGGTGGCACGACGCGCAGTTGCCCTTGCGGGCATCGTCGAAGACGGCCAGGCCGCGCGCCTCCTGCGGCGTCAAGCTCGCCTTGCCGCGCAGGAACGCGTCGTACTTGCTGTCGTAGGGATAGAAGTCCTGCGGGCTCTGCTGGAACACCTCGAGCGAGAGCACCAGCGCGTTCCATGCGCGCTGCGGGTCGTCGAACAGGTGCGGCCCGAAGGCCGCGCGCAGCGCGGCGGCGTTCGGCGAGGTGCGCAGGCGGGCGAGGACGGCGTCCCGGCTCGCGTTGGCCATCTCGAACGGCGACAGCAGCGGCCCGGCGGCCTGCTCGTGCACGGAGTCGGCGCGGCCGTCCCAGTCGAAGCCGCCGGTGGGCCCCTGGTCCTCGGCGTCGTTGCCGTCGTTGTCGAAGAAGCGCTCCGAGAACGGCGGGATCGCCTGGTGGTATTTGAGCGAAGGCACGGCACGCAGCCCAGGCAGCGTGCCGTCCGCGCCACCGCGCTGTACGGCGAGGTGGTTGGCCGGCCCGTACGCGTGCGCCGGATCGTGGCAGCTCGCGCACGACATCGCACCCGACGCCGACAGCGACGGGTCGGAAAACAACGCGCGCCCGAGGGTCGTCAGCGTCGCGGGGTCGGGGCGCCGCTCGAACTTCGTCGCATAGAACGGGACCTCGGCAGCCGGCGGCGGGGCCTTCGCGGTGGAGGCCTCGACCCAGTGGGCGAGCGCCATGGCGGCGAGGAACAGGATCAGCAGGGTCAGCTTGGCGAGCGAGGGGGCGGCGCGGTTCACGGGAAGGGAAGTGGGCGGGTCGACGACGGACCCGGCAGGCTACCGACGCCATGTGGCGACCGTGTGACAACCCGGGCACATCCGAGCGTGACGCCGGGGCTGCATCTGTTTTCTTCGGGCTGTCACATGCGCCGGCGATCCTGTCGAGCTACGTCATCCGTTGCCCGCTCTGGAGGCCCAAACCAATGAAGAACCGCATCAAGCCCATCGCCCTGCTGACCCCGCTGGCCCTCGCGGCCGTGCTGACCCTGACCGCCTGCAACGACAGCAGCGACCCCGCACCGGTCGACACCACCACGGCGCTGAAGAGCAAGGTCCAGAACATCGTCGTCATCTACGCCGAGAACCGCTCGTTCGACAACCTGTACGGCAATTTCCCCGGCGCCAACGGCCTGGGCACCGTCGTCGACGCCACCGGCAAGACGACGGCCGCCTACATCCCCCAGGTCGATCGCGACGGTTCCGCACTGCCGACCCTGCCGCCCACCTGGGGCGGCGTGCTGATGGCCGGCCAGAGCGCGACGGTGACCGAGGCCCAGAGCGCGGGCTTGCCCAACGCGCCGTTCAACATCGCCACCGCGTACAAGACGACCGCCGGCGTCACGATCACGGGCGACATGGTCACGCGTGACCTGTACCACCGCTTCTTCGAGAACCAGATGCAGATCGACGGCGGCAAGAACGACAAGTTCGTCGCCTGGGCCGACTCCGGCAGCCTGGTGATGGGCAATTTCGACTACAGCGCGTCGCCGCTGTACAAGCTGGCGCAGCAATACACGCTGGCCGACAACTTCTTCCAGGGCGCGTTCGGCGGTTCGTTCCTGAACCACCAGTACCTGATCTGCGCGTGCGCGCCGACGGTCGACGCCGCCACCGTCACCGCCAACAAGATGACGGTCAACAACGTCGCCCTGAACGCGGACGGCAGCTTCAGCACCAGCCTGGTGCCGGCTGCCTCGTCGGCGTCGTCGACGATGACGGCCAAGCCGACGCTGCAGAGCGGCAACATCGCGCCGCTGAACTACTTCGGCGACAACAAGTACTACGCCGTCAACACGATGCAGGCCCCGTTCCAGCCCAGCGGCAACGCCCCGGTCGACCTGACGGGCAACGACGCCAAGTACGCCAACCCGGCCGCCGCCACCACGCTGCCGGCGCAGACGCAGACCAACATCGGCGACCTGCTGACGGCCAAGAGCGTCGACTGGAAGTGGTACGCCGGCTCGTGGAACTCGGCCGCCAACGACGGCATGCAGGACGCGGCCGTCAAGCGCACCGTGATCTACGCGGGCGACACCAACGGCGTCGCGTCCACCGCCGCGGTCGACTTCCAGCCGCACCACCAGGCCTTCAACTACTACGCGAACATGGACCCGGTCACGCATGCGACCGACCGCGCGAACCACCTGAAGGACTACACCGACCTGGTGGCCGACGCCGCCGCCGGCACGCTGCCCCCGGTCGCGTTCTACAAGCCCGAAGGCCTGTACAACCAGCACCCCGGCTACGCCAACATCACCAACGCCGACCAGAAGATCGCCGACCTCGTCGCCAAGCTGCAGGCCAGCCCGCAGTGGAAGAACATGGTCATCGTGATCACGTACGACGAGAACGGCGGGCTGTGGGACCACGTCGCGCCGCCCAAGGGTGACAAGGTCGGCCCCGGCACCCGCATCCCGGCGCTGATCATCTCGCCGTACTCGAAGGCCGGCACGGTCGACCATACGCAGTACGACACCGCGTCGGTGCTGCGCCTGATCACCCGCCGCTTCGGCCTCGACACGCTGGCCGGCCTGAAGACCCGCGACGATGCGCTCAAGGCCAATGGCGCTCCCGTGATGGGCGACCTGACCGGCGCGCTGGACCTCACCAAGTAAGAATGCGTAGGGTGGGTTAGCCGCAGGCGTAACCCGCCGTTCGCCGGCGGTCCTGGTCCGCCTACGTCATTGAATTCTGATCTGTAGGGTGTCGGCGAACGGCGGGTTACGCCTTGCGGCTAACCCGCCCTACCGTATCGCTCGCATCCGCAGGCGCGGATGCGAGCGATACTGGCCCCATGACCCTCCCGACGCTCTCGCTGCTCGAGACCCGCATCCTCGGCGTGCTCGTCGAGAAGCAGCACACGGTGCCCGACAGCTATCCGCTGAGCCTGAACGCGCTCACGCTCGGCTGCAACCAGAAGACGGCGCGCGATCCGGTGATCAACGCCGGCGAGGACGACGTGCTCGCCGCGCTCGACACCCTGAAATCGCAGCACCTCGTGCTCGAAGGCTCCGGCAGCCGCGTGCCGCGCTTCGAGCACAACGTCGCGCGCGTGCTGAAGCTGCCCGGCCAGAGCGTCGCGCTGCTGGCGCTGATGATGCTGCGCGGCCCGCAGACCGCCGCCGAGCTGCGCCTGAACACCGAGCGCCTGCACCGCTTCGCCGACATCTCCTCCGTCGAGGGCTTCCTCGACGAGATGTCCACGCACGAGCCGCCTTTCGTCGTGAAGCTCGCCCGTGCGGCGGGCGCGCGTGAGTCGCGCTGGGCGCACCTTCTCTCGGGCCCGGTGGCCGACGCCGCGCCGGCCGCGACGCAGGCCGGGCCCGGCACGCCGTTGTCGGACGCGGCGCTGGGCCTGTCGGAGGTCGCCGCGATGCGCGCCGAGCAGCAGCGCATGAAGGGCGAGCTCGAGCGCCTGCGCGCGCAGGTGCAGCGGCTCGCGTCGGAGCTGGGCGTCGATCTCGACGGAGAACCGGGCGCCGGCTGATCCGCGCCGACCGGGTCTGCGGATCCGTGGACTCAGAGTTCCTCGTCGTCCTCGAACAGCTTGAGCGCATCCTTGGCCGCGCGCTGGCGGTAGCCCTTGCGGCCGAACAGCTTGGTCTGGGCCTCGAGGGGCAGGTCGGTGATGTTGATGACGTTCTTGGAGATCAGCGTGTCGATGACGTCCTCGATCACGCGGATGAAGTCGGCGTCCAGCGTCGCGAAGTTCTGGTCCGGCGACGGCGGCGCGGCGCCGAGGAAGGCGCGCACCTCGGGATGGTCGTCGGGCAGGAACTCGAAGCCGCCCCCGTCGCTGCGATGCAGGCTGTCGACGGCTCCGGAGGCGTTGCGGCGGATGAACGGCATCGGTCCATCATAGCGAGGTCGCCGGCGCACCGGTGCGCGATCGTGCGGGCCGGCGGCCGCAGGCAGTCAAATCGCCCGGCGCAGACGCGCGGGCTGCGACGACGGGCGCCCGCGCCTCGAGGCCGAGGCCGGCGCAGCCGCCTGCGCGGTCACCGGGCCGTGTTCAGGCCTTCGGCGTAGTCCGAGACCGCCGCGATCTCCGCATCGCTCATGCGCGCGGCGATGGTGGCCATCTGCGGGCTGTTCGCGCGCTTGCCCGAGCGGAACAGGCCCAGCTGGGCGCTGATGTACTCGGCGTGCTGGCCGGCCAGCCGGGCGTACTGGGCGGGGACGCCGGCCCCGGCGGGGCCGTGGCAGCCGGCGCAGGCGGGCACCTGCTTGTCGGCGATGCCGCCGCGCCAGATCTTCTCGCCGAGGGCCACCGATTCCTTGTGCTTCGACTGGCCGGGCTTGGCGGCCTTCGAGGCATAGAACGCGGCCACGTTGCGCATGTCGTCTTCCGACAGCGTGGAGGCCATCGGCTTCATCACGGCGTTGTCGCGCTTGCCGGCCTTGAACTCGGCGAGCTGCTTGACGAGGTAATCGGCGTGCTGGCCCTGCAGGATGGGGTTGGTCGGGATGCCGCGCGAGCCGTCGGCGGTGTGGCAGGCGGCGCAGACCGTCTTCGAGATCGTCTCCCCCTTGCCCAGGTCCGGCTTGGCCGGACCCTTGGCTTCGTCGGCCATCACGGAGGTGGCGAACAGGGCCGCCAGGGCAACAACGCACAAGGACTTCATCTCGACGAACCCTTCAAGAGGCTTTTTGGATGGAGCAAACCTGGCGATTTTACAATGCACCATGACCCATCTCAGGCCCCCGCGCAAACCCTCACCCCCGCGAACCGCGGTGGCCCCTGCCCACCAGAAGCCGGTCGTGGTCTCGGAAGAGGCCAAGGAAGGGCTCGGCTGGCTGCACACGGCCAAGTTCCTGACGTCCGCCGGCAAGATCGTGCAGCTCCCCCAGGGCGACATGCCCGAGGTGGCCTTCGTGGGCCGCAGCAACGCCGGCAAGTCGTCCGCCATCAACACGCTGGCCCAGCAGCGCCAGCTCGCCTTCGCGTCCAAGACGCCCGGCCGCACGCAGCTGATCAACCTGTTCACGCTGGGCCCGCGCGAGGCCCCCGACGCCTTCTTCGCCGACCTGCCCGGCTACGGCTACGCCGCTGTCGGCCGCGGCAAGAAGCTGGTGTGGCAGAAGGTGATGGCCGACTACCTGGAGGTGCGGCGCGCGCTGTTCGGCGTGGTGCTGATGGTCGACAGCCGCCACGGCTTCACGCCGCTGGACCTGCAGCTCATGGCGTTCATCGCCCAGCGCGTGCGCACCGGCGAGGTCAAGCTGCTGGTGCTCCTGACCAAGGCCGACAAGCTCTCCAAGAGCGAGGCCAAGGCGGCGGTGGATGGTGCCAGCGCCGTGCTCGGCGAGTTCTCGACCGAGGATTCGGACATCGGCGTCACGCTGTTCTCGTCGCTGCGCCGCATCGGGGTCGACGACGCGGCCGAACAGCTGCTCGCCTGGAAGAAGGCGATGCCCGAGCGCGTGCATTTCGAGCTGCCGCCGATGCCGGCCGAGGGCGACGTTGTCGACGCGGACGCCGACGACGACGCGAACGCCGACGACGACGCGAACGCGGACGATGCCGCCTGATATGACGACGACACCCGTTCCGACGCTCTGCGACTGGCTGGGCGGCCTGGACGCCCTGAACCGGCTCACCGCGCGCTTCTACGAGCACGTCGGGCGCGACGCGCTGTTGGGCCCGGTGTTCGCGCACATGAGCCCCGACCACCCGGCGCACGTCGCCGCTTTCCTCGGCGAGGTGCTGGGCGGCCCGGCCACCTATTCGACCGGGCACGGCGGCCACCCGCACATGGTGCGCCAGCACCTGGATCGGCATCTCACGCAGGACAAGCGTCGGCGCTGGGTCGAGCTGCTGCTGGACACCGCCGACGAGCTCGCGATGCCCGACGACCCCGAGTTCCGCTCGGCGCTGGTGGGCTACCTCGAGTGGGGCTCGCGCCTGGCCGTCATCAACTCGCAGCCCGGCGCGACGGTCGACGAGCACGCCGCCATGCCCAAGTGGGGCTGGGGCGAGGTCAAGGGACCGTACACCGGGGCCTGAACTAGGGCCGGCCGATGAACAGCGCCACGCCCAGCTCGCCGCGTGGCGCGTAGGTGATGCCCAGGTACATGGGCCCGAGGCCGGTGTCCGCGCCGAGGTAGACGCTGCCGCCGCCGCGCAGGTGGGCCAGGCTCATCGCGGAACGGTCGGTCCAGGCGTTGCCGGCCTCCAGCGACGCGCCGACGTAGAAGCCGCGTGCGAACACCGGCGAATTGGCGAGACGCGCATACCAGTTCAGGCGGCCGAACAGCACGGCGTTGCCTGACAACTGGTCGGGGCGGTAGCCGGACAGCTGCTGGAATCCGCCCAGCGTGTACTGGTCGACGACCCGCAGGGAGTTCTCGTCGGCCAGCTTCAATGCGCCATGCAGCTCGAAGGTGCTGCGGCCGAAGGTGTCGACGATCGTGCCCTCCACCGACCCGCGCGCCATGTGCTCGCTGTGCTGGCGCTGCAATCGCCGCGTGCCCGTCACGCCCTCGCCGACGAGGCGGTAGCCGCTGGTGGGGAAGTTGACGTAGTCCAGCTGGTCGATGACGCCGCGCACGCGCAGGCCGTCCTCCTGCCAGATCTGCGCCTGCGTCGGGCCCGTCCACTGGGCGGACAGCAGCGTCGGCGTGGTCGACGTCGTCAGGTGCAGGAAGCCCGCGCGCAGCTCGCCCAGCCGCCCGAAGGGCAGCCCGAGGTCGGCGCCGACCTGGCCCGTGGAGCGCAGGAACTGCGCGATCTCGGCCCCGTCCTCGCCCGCGTAGACGGCGCGGTGCTGGCGGTCGCCCGACAGGTAGACGGCGGCGAACCAGTCCGAGCGGTCGTCGATGTTGCGGAACAACGGGTGGTAGATCTCCGAGAAGATCGCCGGCCGCTCGCCCACCTGGATGAAGTTGCGCCACTCGGTGCCGTTCTCGGTCAGCCAGTGGTGGTTGTGGCTCAGCTTGACGTCGAAGCCGCTGTGGCCGCTGAAGTCGGCGTGCAGGTCGAGGCCCG
This sequence comes from Vitreoscilla sp., assembly GCA_045810285.1. Classification (GTDB taxonomy): domain Bacteria; phylum Pseudomonadota; class Gammaproteobacteria; order Burkholderiales; family Burkholderiaceae_C; genus Scleromatobacter. The sequence continues at coordinate 10,676 of JBJMWE010000196.1, forward strand.
CGCGCAGGTAGTTCGGGCCCCAGGGCTTGTCCTGCAGGTCGAACAGCAGCGTCTCGCCGGCGGGGCCTTGCACGAGGCGGTAGTCGGCGCGCGTGTAGTCGCCGCTGGCGGCCAGGCGGCGCGCGTCGGCCTCGGCCTTCCTTGTGTCGAACAGCTCGCCGGCCTGCGACTGCAGCTTGGCCTCGAAGCGGCCCGGGTTGGTCTGCAGCGAGCCCGCGAACTGCACGGCCAGCAGCGGCGTCGGCTCCATCTCCGGCTGCACGTGCGCGGCGGCCCACTGCGCGTATTCCGCGTCGGGTGACGCGTACGCGGCCAGGCGCGCGGACTGTGCCTCGGCATAGGCATCGCCGATGCGGATCAGTTCATCGACGCGGCTGAAGTCGCTGGACGTGAGCTTGCCCAGGTCGGGCGCGAGCAGCAGGTCGGCGGGCTTGAGCGCGGCGATGCTGCGCTCGACGTTCTGCTCCGTGAGGATCGCGATCATCTGCTCGGTCAGGCCCACCACCGACCCCAGCGACTCGCGTCCCGCCAGCGGCGTGCCGATGTTGGCGACGATGACGACGTCCACGCCCATCGCGCGCGCGACGTCCACCGGCAGGTTGTCCACCAGCCCGCCGTCGCCCAGCAGGCGGCCTTCGACTTCCGTGGGCGCGAACACGCCGGGCACGCTCATGCTCGAACGCAGCGCCACGGCCAGGTCGCCATGCGCGAGGATGACGGGCTTGCCCGTCTCCATGTCGGTGGCCACCGCGCGAAACGGGATGGGCAGCCGGTCGAAGTCGTGCACGTGGCGCACGGGCAGCGTGAGGCGGCGCAGCAGCAGCTCCAGGCCGCGGCTGGACAGGGCGCCCTGCGGCGCGCCCAGCTGGCCGTCGTGCACGCCGAACTCGATGCCCGTGGCGATCTCGAAGTCCTCCTCCTTGCGCCGCTGCGAGAGCAGGGGCCGCGCCACCCGCAGCGCGAACAGCGCGTCCCAGTCGATGCGGCGCAGCTCCGTCTCGAGCTGGTCGGCGCTCATGCCGCTGGCGTACAGCCCGCCGACGATCGCGCCCATGGACGTGCCCGCGATCGCGTCGACGCGCACGTGCGCGCGCTCCAGCGCCTTGAGCACGCCCACGTGCGCGAGGCCGCGCGCGCCGCCGCCCGAGAGCACGAGGCCGATGCGCGGCCGGCTGCCGTCGGCATGGCGCGGCAGCGGCGCCGACGCCGCCCACGCAGCCGACGCGGGCGCCAGC
>JBJMWE010000197.1:0-4724 GCA_045810285.1 Vitreoscilla sp.
ACCAGGTGCCAGGCCTTGCGGGTGCGTGGCCCCGAGCCTCCGGCACGCGCCCAGCGCGCATGCACATGGATGCGGCGCACCAGCGCGGGCAGCAGCGTCGCGGCGGCCGCGATGGCCGCCGCGGCGAAGCCGATGCGCCACGGCAGCGGCGCGGGCACCAGGATCGCGATGCCCAGCACGCCCAGCACCAGCATGTCCTGCAGTCGCAGCCACAGCAGGCTGGCGGTGGCGTCGCCCAGGCCGACGCCCCAGCGCCGGTGCAGCAGGAACGAGTAGCTCGCCTCGCCCGAGCGCATCGGCAGGATGTTGATGGCCGCGTTGTGCAGCAGCGTGACCTGCAGGCACTCGCGGTAGCCCAGCCCCAGCGTGCGCAGCTTCCACAGCCACTCGGCGCGCAGGCGCCCGGCGCGCAGCGCGTAGGTCGCGCTCATGCCCAGCGTGGCGCCGACCCAGCCCGGCCACGGCACGGTGGCCACGCGCTCTGCAAGCAGGCGCCAGGGGGTGAAGACCACGAGCGTGGCCAGCAGCGCGACGCCGGCGACGATGCTGGCGACGGCGATCCAGCGGATGCGGTTCATCGGGTCAGCCGGCCGCGGCGCGGCGACTGGCGCGCCACCAGCGCACGGCGCCGGCCAGCGCCACCAGCGCGAGCAGGATCTGCAGCGGCGCGGCGAGCGGGTAGCCGGGCAACAGGTTGCGCGCCCATTTCTGCGCCACCAGGCCCGTCGCGGCTAGCGTGCCCGGCGTCGCCGCGATGCACAGCGCGCACGCGAGCAGGCCGGCGGCCATCAGGCGCTGGCCGAGTGGGCGCGACAGCAGCCGCGTCATGGCATCGACGGGCCACGCATGCGGCGCCAGGCCGCCGAAGACCAGGCCCAGGCCGCCGCCCAGCAGCGCGTCCGCCGGCCAGTGCGCGCCGACCGCGAGCCGCGACAGCGCGATGCCGAACGCCAGCAGCGCGACCAGCGACAGGCCGACGCTCGACGTGAGCACGCCGTCGACCGCGCCGCGCTCGCCGAAGCGGCGCCGCTCGGCCACGAGCACGGCGAGCATCGCGAAGGCCATCGCGCTGTGCCCCGACGGCATCGAGCCCGCGCTGAGCGGCGTGCCGATCACGTTCAGATGCTCCGCGCCGAGCGCCAGGAAGGGCCGCGGCGAGGGCAGGTGGTGCTTGATCCAGCTGGCCGTCAGGCCGCCCAGCACGATGCCCCACAGCAGCTGCGCCACGCGCTCGGGCACCTCGTCGGCGAAGGCCGTCAGGTAGATGAAGGCCGACAGCGCGAGCCCGGCGACGCTCAGCGCCGACCACGTGGCGGGCGCGTCCGGGCCGAAGCGGTTGACGGCGTGGAACAGGGCCTCGTTGCACGCGACATCGGCGTGCAGCCACAGGCCTGCGGCGATCGCGAGCGCCCCCGCGGCGAGCACGCGGAAGTCCCAGGTCACCGCCTGCGGCGAGGGGGACGTCGGCAGGGTGCGGGGAGCGTCGGGCATGGGCGGCGATTGTATCGGTGGCCGACCGCGCACCGGCTCGCCCGATGAGCCTGGCCAGGCGTGAGAATGCGCGCGACAGGAACCGTTCAGATGCCCGCATGAAGACGATCACGCTCGACCACCTGCGCCGCTACGCCGTCGCCCGCACCCTGTTCCCGCCCACCACGCTGCAGAAGGCGATCGAGCGCCTGGGCTTCGTGCAGGCCGACCCGATCCGCGCCCCGGCGCGGGCGCAGGACCTGACGCTGCGCCATCGCGTGAAGGACTACCGCGCGGGCGACCTCGAGCGCCGCTACCCGCGCCTGGCCGTCGAGGAAGACTGCCTCGTCAACTACGGCTTCGTGCCGCGCAGCCTGCTGCCGCTGATGCATCCGCGCATCGCGGCACGCGCATGGGACGCCGCGACGCGCCGCCGCGCCGACGAGGTGCTGGCCTTCGTGCGGGCGCGCGGCGCGACGCACCCGCGCGACGTGCAGGAGGTGTTCGACCACGGCCGCGTCGCGAGCTGGGGTGCCACCAACACGCTCAACGCCAGCACCGCGCTGCTGGACGGCATGCACTACCGCGGCCTGCTGCGCGTGAAGCGGCGCGAGAACGGCACGCGCGTCTACGAGGCCGTCGACCACCCGCCCGCCGACGACGGCCCCGCCGCCCGCCACGAGCGCGCGCGCCGCCTGCTGATGACGATCGTCGAGAAGTACGCGCCGCTGCCCTCGGCCTCGCTGGGCTACCTCGCGCACCTGCTGCGCTACGGCGCGCCGCACCTGCATGGCGAGACGCGCACGCTGCTGGCGGAACTGCGCGCCAGCCTGCCGCAGGCGCGCATCGACGGCGTCACCTGGCTGTGGACGCCGGGCGAGGATCCGGCGTCACGCAAGTGGCGCGTCGACGACGAGCGCGCGCGCCTGCTCGCGCCGTTCGACCCGGTGGTGTGGGATCGCCGCCGGTTCGAGCTCCTCTGGGGCTGGACGTACAAGTTCGAGGCCTACACCCCCGCGGCCAAGCGGACGATGGGCCACTACGCGCTGCCGCTGCTGTTCGGCGACCGCGCCGTCGGCTGGGCCAACGCCGCGCTGGTGGACAAGCAGCGCCTGGAAGCGCACGTCGGCTTCGCCGACAAGGCGTCGGCACGCGACAAGGTGCTGGCGTCCGCCCTCGACGAGGAATTGGCCCGGATGGCGGAGTTCCTGCAGCTCGACCGTGGTGCCGCTACCAGGATCAAGCGGCCGCGAAAGTAGTGCAGAAGTTGACGAGACGGCCAGTTGCGCGCGGCGCGGGCGTCCCACCGGTAACCAAAAGCACGTCAAATGCAATGGCCGGTTCCTGCCGGGCGAGGGGCTTCGCGCCGCCGCCATCCGGGCGTCGGCCAAGCAGTCCCAATACTCTGCGAGGAACGCATGGAAGGGTCGAATTTCAGCCGCTCAGCCGGCCGCAACGGGAGCTCCGACACCGGGCGGGCTCCCGGCGCGCGTCCGAACGACGGCGCGCCGTCGACTTCGGTGGCGCCGGCGCTGAGCTCCGGCATCGCCGGCATCGCGCTGGCCGCGCTCGAGGCGGAGCTCGCCTACCGCGGCCCCGAACGCCGCAGCGGCCCGGGCGCCGGCCTGGCCAAGCTGCTCGCCAGCGTGCTGGACGAGGTCGACTACGGCCTCGTGCTGATCGCCGCCGACGGCCACGTCGTGCATGCCAACCATGCTGCGCGGGTCGAACTCGCCGGCGCCAAGTCGCTGCAACTGGTCGGACGCCGCCTGAGCGGGCGTTCCGCCTGCGACCAGCGTGCGCTCGACGAGGCGCTGGCCAGTGCCCGCGACGAAGGCAAGCGCCGCATGCTGGCGTTCGCGCCGGCGAACACGCTGTCCGAAGGCAAGTCCTGCGACCTGTCCATCGTGCCGCTGCCGGCGCCGCTGTCGTCCCACCACAGCGGCCACGCGGTGCTGATCTCGCTGCCGCGCAGCCGCATCGCCGAGACGCTGTCGGTCGACGCCTATGCCCGCGAGCTGGGCCTGTCGCGCCGCGAGCAGCAGGTGCTGGCCGGCCTGTGCGAGGGCCTGCGCGTCAAGGAGATCGCCGCCAAGCTCGAGATCGGCGACGAGACGGTGCGCAGCCACGTCAAGCGCCTGAAGGCCAAGACCGGCTGCGCGGGCATCGTCGACATCGTCAACCAGGTGTCGCGCCTGCCGCCCATGGTCGGCGCGCTGCGCCAGATGGCCGAGCTGCCGCCGATCGACGACCGCTCCTGAAGCCCCGGCGGGCTTGAGGCCGCGTCCTCGCGGCCGATATAATCTGCGTCATTCCGAGGAGCGTTGCGAGGCCCGGCCGTCGATCACGGCTGCGCGGCCCCAGGCTCGGAACCCCTTTCAAAGGCAACCGCGCTCACCCGCTTCGCAGCACGCGAAGTTCAGGGTGAAGGTGCAAGGTCGCCTTTGCCTCGGCCTTCGCGCGGCGCGGCGGGTACTCAACGGAGAACCCGAATGAACGCAGCACTGACCCCCCTCCCGACCGACGCCTACGCCGTCGCCGATCTCGGCCTGGCCGGCTGGGGCCGCAAGGAAATCGCCATCGCCGAGAGCGAGATGCCCGCGCTGATGGCGATGCGCGCCGAATACGGCAGCTCGCTCAAGGGCGCCCGCATCGCCGGCAGCCTGCACATGACGATCCAGACGGCCGTGCTGGTCGAGACGCTGCAGGCGCTCGGCGCGCAAGTGCGCTGGGCCTCGTGCAACATCTTCTCCACGCAGGACCACGCGGCGGCCGCGCTGGTGGCCCGGGGCACGCCGGTGTTCGCGTACAAGGGCGAGTCGCTGAAGGACTACTGGGACTACACCCACCGCATCTTCGAGTTCGGCGCCAAGGGCAGCGACGGCGAAGGCCCGAACATGATCCTGGACGACGGCGGCGACGCGACGCTGCTGATGCACCTGGGCCAGCGTGCCGAGAAGGATCTCTCGGTGGTCGGCAACCCGACCAGCGAGGAAGAGCGCGAGCTGTTCGCCGCGATCAAGGCCAAGCTGGCCGTCGACCCGACCTGGTACACGCGCAAGAGCGCGCACATCATCGGTGTGACCGAGGAGACGACCACCGGCGTCCACCGCCTCAACGAGATGTCGGCCAAGGGCACGCTGCTGTTCCGCGCCATCAACGTCAACGACTCCGTCACCAAGAGCAAGTTCGACAACCTGTACGGCTGCCGCGAATCGCTGGTGGACGGCATCAAGCGCGCCACCGACGTGATG
>JBJMWE010000198.1:0-8056 GCA_045810285.1 Vitreoscilla sp.
CCGAGGGCGAACCTTTGTCGTGGAAGAAGAAGCCGAAGATCGAGGTCTTCGTTGAGCCGCGCAAGAAGCAGGCTCAGCCATTGGCGGACATCAGCGCATTGACGCCTGGCGCGCTGGCACTGAACGACAAGGCAAAGGCGGCGTTGGAACCGTTCCTCTCGCGGTTCGGCCAACTGCTCGAAATGGATTGCGAGGGCGAGCCCCGTTGGTTCTACAACGTGACCAACGTCGTGTCTTGTCGAACCTGGCCCTCCTCCAAAGAAGCCACGGCCTCGCGCCTGAAAGCGGGTCGCGAGAGGCCTGGCGCCATGAACGAGCGGGAACTCCTCGCCACGCTACAAGCCGAGAACGCACGGCTGACCGCGCTGCTGGAGTCACATGGCATCGCGTGGCGCCTGTCACCGACAGCGCCATCGCATCCGACGCAGACCGTACAAGAGCCCGCGGCAGCCCCCGAACCTCAGGGTGCGAGCCTCTCTACAGCGGACAAGGTGGCGCCGTTCCGGAGGCTCTTCAGAGGCCGCACCGACGTCTATCCCGTTCGGTGGGAAAGCAAGACCTTGGGCAAATCAGGCTACGCGCCAGCTTGCGCCAACGAGTGGCGCCCGGGTATCCATGAATTGGCCGAAGACGTGAAAAGCCATCCCCTGACGCCACCCCGGCAGTCAAAGACGGAGACCGTGAACACCCGATTGCCGGCGCGTGGCGGCCGATGCTTTGCGAGGTTGTGCGTTGCTTCGTCGACGGCGACTACGCCCTCTCGAGGGGCGTTGATGGAGTGGACCCAGTTTCATCGGAGACCGAGGAACATATTCGCGCCTACGTGGCGGACTATGGCGCCACGCTAGTCGAACTGCCCGAAGAGACTTGGCGGACCTCGGTGGCGCAGTGGTACGGCAGCTTTTGGGATGTGTTGGTCGACCTATGGACTGCCGAGGAAGGCCGGAGCGACCTGGTGCTTCAGGGGCGGGTCACTGAGTCCGAGGTAGGCACTCGTTTCTCGATACATATGGTCTACGTCCCGTAGCTGGTTCCGCAGCGGCGCGCGACTCAGCTTGTCGGCAGTTGGCCTCGGCGCTCGTCAACAACGCAATAGAGTCTGAGACAAGGCAATAACGTCAGAGACAAAGTTTCGGCGCCGCACCCACTGTTCTTTGCCAATGGAGGCGGAGACGGCGCATTAACGTTTGAGACAGCGCATTAAAGGCTGGGACATCCCCCTCCGACCTCAGTCGCCGCTCGCAAGTCTTTGATCCACATGACAAACGGGCGCAGCGGACACCGCGTGGGAGGCGCAGTCCTGGCTTTCCAGCCATCTTGACGAAGAATCGAGGTACTCGCCGCGCGCGCTCCTTCGCAGGCCAAGCCGCCTCAATGCGATGACACCCACATTTGCTTTCCTGGCAGTCCTGGCATCGCGAATCTCGCTTTCAGGCGCGCCACCTCTTCGCCGGGACTGCGCCCGAAGAGCCGCTTGAACTCGCGGCTGAACTGCGAGGCGCTCTCATAGCCGACCTCGATGCTCGCCGCCGCGGCCGTCTTCTCATTGCGCAGCATCAGGAGTCGGGCCTGATGCAGTCGGACCGACTTCAGATATTGCATCGGTGAGCTGTGGGTCACAGCCCGGAAGTGGGTGTGGAACGTTGGAATGCTCATGCCGGATTCCTCGGCCAAGCGGTTGACGGTCAGGCGCTGGTTGAACGTCGTATGGATCCGCCTGACCGCTCTGGCGATCTTTCCGAATTGACCTTGGCTAGCGAGCGCGGCACGCAATGCAGGACCCTGATCGCCGCGGAGAACGCGGAGATAGATTTCGCGAACGATCGACGAGCCGAGCAGCGCCGTCTCCACAGGCGAGGTCATCGCTTCAAGCAGTCGAAGGACTGTTTCCGCGAGCCGATCGTCCATCGGCGTCGATACCATGCCAACGGGGCGTGCCGCCGGTGTGCCGGTGAGCTCGTCGAGTTGCAACGCGAGTGCGCCCAGTACGGCGAGGTCGAGGCCGATATAGATTGCCAGCAAGGGCGCTGCAGCGCTTGCATCGGTCTCCATCGTGAAGGGGATGGGAACGGCCACGGCCAGGTAATGTTGCGCGTCGTAGAGATATACCGTGTCGGCCCAGAAGCCGCGCTTTCGCCCCTGGCAAACGATAACGATGCCGGGCTCGTAAAGCACAGGCGTCATCGAAAGGGGACGGTTCGAGCGTAGCAACCGGACATCCGGCAACGCCGTCAGCGTGTAGCCCTCCTGCGGCGCCAGGCAGTTCATGAGGGCCACCATCCGGGCCCGTCGAGCGGCAACGGCGGAGGAGCCGATCGATCGTGATTTCGTCATAACGCGCCTCGAGCAAATCCTATTGTGATTGTGCATCCTGCATCCGAACGGATACAGGACAAATAGCAGTCCATGTCATAGGATTAGGCAATAACGACAGACAGACGCGCCTAGGCTGCGAAGGCTCCGAAATCTAGACTGCGGCCATGACCTCATCAAAGACACTTTTCATCACGGGCGTGAGCAGCGGCTTCGGTCGTGCGATCGCGAATGCGGCTCTCGCCGCTGGCCATCAGGTCGTCGGAACGGTGCGCAACGAAGCCGCGCGCGCCGAGTTCGAGAAGCAGCTTCGCGGACGAGCGCACGCAAGGTTGGTGGACGTCAGCCAGTTCGATGCCATTGCGCCGCTCGCCGCGGAGGTCGAGTCATGGATCGGCCCGGTGGACGTCGTCATCAACAACGCGGGCTACGGGCACGAGGGAATCCTGGAGGAATCGCCGCTGGATGAGATGCAGCGGCAGTTCGACGTCAACGTCTTCGGGGCGGTAGCAGTGATCAAGGCGTTCCTTCCCTTCATGCGCATGCGCCGTCGCGGACACATCGTCAACATCACGTCGATGGGCGGCACGATAACGATGCCGGGCATCGCCTACTACTGCGCGAGCAAGTTCGCACTGGAAGGAATTTCGGACACCCTTGCCAAGGAGGTGAAGGGCTTCGGAATCGCAGTGACCGCTGTGGCGCCGGGCTCCTTTCGAACCGATTGGGCTGGGCGTTCCATGCTGCGTTCGCCGCGCAGCATTGCTGACTACGACGCACTGTTCGACCCGATTCGTCGCGCCCGCCTGGACAAGAGCGGCAATCAACTGGGCGATCCCGACAAGGCCGCGATGGCGATCATGCAACTGCTGGAGATGCAAATGCCCCCGGATCACCTGCTCCTGGGAAGCGACGCCCTGATGCTGGTACGCGCAAAGCTCGAGGCCATGTTGGACGACATCTCACGCCATGAGGAGTTGACCCGGTCGACCGACATGGCTTGAAGGGATGCCCGCTCCTGGAGGACGACACCTGCTACTTCCTTGCGGTGGACTTCGACGACGAAGGATCGGCACAGGAGTCCAAGGCGTTCATGCTCGCGGCCGAACTGCATCTTCGTCCCCCTGCGACAACGCCGAAGGCTCCCTCGGATCGAGAGTCGAAGGCGGCCATGCGCAGCATCCCTGCGCGGCGGCGACGGTAGGCGAGCTGACAGGCGTCGACCACGTCGCAAAAGCTATTTCGATTTCGCCTCCATCCCACCGGCACAGCGCCGGCGCAGGAACTGGGCGGCGACGAAAAGGTCGCGCTCGATCGCGCGCCGCGCTGCGGCGCTGTCGCCGGCATCGAGGGCGCGCATCAGGTCATCGTGGGCGTCGTTGAGGACGGCGGGCGCCGACGCGTCCTCGAACAGCTGGTTGGACAGCGGCCCGATGCGCAGCCACACGGTCTCGATCAGCGTCATGAGCAGCGGCGAGCCGGCGGCGCGGTAGAGCCGCACGTGAAAGTTCTCGTTGACCGCCAGGTAGGCCTTGGCGTCGTGGCGGCGCAGCGCGGCGTCCATGAGGCGGACGTCCTCGCGCAAGGCCTCGCGATCGGCCGACGACAGGCGCAGCGCGCCGCGTTCGGCGGCTTCGCCCTCGAGCAGCAGGCGCGTCTGCAGGACGTCGTCGAACTCGGCGCGCGACAGCTGCGGCACCGCCACGCCGCGGTTCGGGCTGTACGACAGCGCGCCCTCGGCAGCCAGGCGCTGCAGCGCCGCGCGCACGGGCATCAGGCTGACGCCCAACTCCGCCGCCACGTCGCGCAGCTTCAGCCGCTCGCCGGGCAGGAAGCGGCCGACGGTGACCCACTGGCGCAGCGTCTCGTAGGTCTCCTGTTCGCGGGTCATGCGCACAGCTCCGCGAGCACCTGGTCGAAGGCCGTGAGCAGGCGGGCGACGTCGTCGTCGCTGGTGACGGGGCTGGCGAGCAGCATGTTGTGGAACGGCGTGATCATGACGCCGCGATTGAGCAGCGCGAGGTGCAGCAGGTGCTCCAGCGCCGGGTTGGCGAGCGCGCCGGCCTCGCTGCCGTTGCGCGGCGCATGCGGGCCGAACTGGAATTCGCAGCGGGCGCCCAGCTGCGTCACGCACCACTGCAGGTCGTGACGTGCGATGGCCGCGCGCAGGCCCTCGGCCACTTGCGTGCAGCATGCCGTCATGCGTTCGTGGGCAGCCGGCGTCGCGACGTCTTCCAGCGTCGCTCGCAGCGCTGCCATCGCCAGCATGTTGCCGGTCAGGGTGGTGCCGATGCCGGAGTGGCCCGCTGGCGCGGCGCGCTTCGCCGCTGCGGCGCGCGCCGCCAGTTCCGCGCTGAACCCGTAGACGGCGCACGGCACGCCGCCAGCGATGGGCTTGCCCAGCACCAGCGCGTCGGGCGCCAGGCCATGGACGTGCGCGTAGCCGCCGACACCGCTGCTCAGCGTGTGCGTCTCGTCCAGGATCAGCAGGGCGCCGTGCGCGCGGATCAGCGCCTGCGCCTGCGCCCAGAAGGCCGGGTAGGGCAGCACCATGCCGATGTTGGTCATCGCCGGCTCGGCCAGCACGCAGGCGACGTCGCCGGCGGCCAGCGCTTGCTCCAGCGCCCTGAGGTCGTTGAACTCGACGACGACCGTGTGGCGGGTGAGGTCCTGCACCTGGCCCAGGAGGCTGTCGCGCATGCGCGGCCGCCCGTCGACGAGGTCGACGAACACGTCATCGACGGTGCCGTGATAGCAGCCGTTGAACACGACGAGGCGCGTGCGACCGGTGGCGGCACGCACCCAGCGCAGCAGGAAGCGGTTGGAGTCGCTCGCCGTCATCGCGCTCTGCCAGAACGGCAGGCCGAAGCGGCGCGCGAGTTCCTCGCCGACCCAGGCTGCGTCGGCGCTGGGCAGCATCGTCGTGCAGCCGCGCGCCATCTGGGCGCGCACGGCCTCGACGACCGGCGGGCTCGCGTGGCCGAACATGGCGCCGGTGTCGCCGAGGCAGAAGTCGACGCGCTCGTGGCCATCGACGTCCGTCACGTGGCAGCCGCTCGCCTGCGCCACGTGCAGCGCAAAGGGCGTCGACCAGTCGTTCATCCAATGCAGCGGCGATCCCATCAACCAGTGTCGCGCGCTGCGCTCGGCGAGCGCCTGCGAGCGCGGATTGGCGGCGACGAAGCGTTCGCGCTCGGCGGCGGCGAAGCGGGCGAGGCGGGTGGCGTCCAGCCCGCCGTCGGCAAGCGTGGCCCGGCTCATACCAGCAGCAGCAGGTGCTCGCGCTCCCACGAGCTGATGACGCGGCTGTAGGTCGCGTACTCGAGCTCCTTGACCGCGCAGAACGCCTTGACGAACAAGGGCCCTAGCAGGTCCGACAGCGCCTCGCACCCGCGCATGCGGGCGATCGCGTCCTCGAGGTGGCCCGGCAGCTCGTGGTCGAAGTCCCAGGCGCTGCCGCGCATGGCGTCCGACGGCTCGAGTCGCTCGGTCATGCCGAGATAGCCGCAGGCCAGCGTCGCGGCCATTGCCAGGTACGGGTTGACGTCGACGCCGGGCACGCGGTTCTCGACCCGGCGCGCCTCGGGGCCCGACTTGGGCACGCGGATGCCGCAAGTGCGGTTGTCGTGGCCCCAGCGCACGTTGATCGGAGCCGACATGAAGCGCGACAGCCGGCGGTAGGAGTTGACGTAGGGCGCGAACATCGGCATGACCAGCGGCACGTACTTCTGAAGGCCGCCGATGTAGTGCGCGAAGTGCTCGCTGGCGCTGCCGTCGGCGTTCGAGAAGATGTTCTGGCCGGTCGCGGCGTCGACGATGCTCTGGTGGATGTGCATCGCACTGCCCGGCTCGCGCTCCATCGGCTTGGCCATGAAGGTGGCAAAGATGCCGTGGCGCAGTGCCGTCTCGCGCACGGTGCGCTTGAACAGGAACACGCGGTCGGCCAGGTCCATCGGGTCGCCGTGCGAGAAGTTGATCTCCATCTGGCCGGCGCCCGCCTCGTGGATCAAGGTCTCGACGCCCAGGCGGTGCACGTCGCAGAACTGCGAGAGCTCCATGAAGAACGGATCGAAGTCGTTGACGGCGTCGATCGAGTACGACTGCCGCCCCGACTCCGGCTTGCCGGTGCGACCGAGCGGGGGCTGCAGCGGCTCATGCGGATTCTGCTGGCGCGCGACGAGATAGAACTCCATCTCGGGCGCGACCACCGGCTTCCACCCCTTGGCCGCGTAGAGCGCCATCACCCGGCGCAGCACGCTGCGCGGCGCCAGTTCCACGGGCGAGCCGTCGAACTCCTGGCAATCGTGGATCACGACGGCCACGGGCTCGGCGGCCCAGGGCACGATGCGCACGGTGCCGGCGTCGGGCAGGCACACCATGTCGGGATCGGTCTCGCCGACGTAGGGGCCGTTGTCAGGCTGCTGGCCGTTGACGGTATTGAGCAGCACGCTCTTGGGAATGCGCATCTCGCCAGAGGCGAGGAACAGATCCTTGGGCAGGATCTTGCCGCGCGCGATGCCGGTCATGTCGGGGATGACGCACTCCACCTCGTGGATGCGGTGCTGGGTCAGGAAATCGAGCAAGGGATTGGACATGGGATGCGCGGAAGGCCGTGCCCACCTATTTATGTGATCACAATTATCGTTCATTGCAGCAAGGATCGGCAGGATTATCTGGTGAAAACCAGAACACTTTGATCACATCCGTGCAACTCCGATCGACGGCCAGCGCCGTTTCATTTGACGTTGCACCCCAAATGGATCACCATCGACGAACGCATTTGCACAAGACAAATTGTCTGGAGTACGCAGCCATGTCCGACGTCAAGAAATTCGCCTCCCAGGCCGACCTGGACGAGAAGAAGGTCACCTTCAGCCAACTCAGCGAACATGCCTGGGCCTACACGGCCGAAGGCGATCCGAATACGGGGATCGTCATTGGCGACGATGCGGTTCTCGTCGCCGACACCCAGGCGACGCCGGCCATGGCAGCGGACGTCATCCGCCGCATCCGCGAGGTCACCGACAAGCCCATCAAGTACGTCGTGCTCACCCACTATCACGCGGTGCGCGTGCTCGGCGCGAGCGCCTACGGGGCGCAGCAGATCATCGCCAGCGAAGACACCTACGACCTGATCGTGGAGCGTGGAGAGGCCGACAAGGCGAGCGAGATCGGGCGCTTCCCGCGCCTGTTCAGCAACGTGGAGACGGTGCCGCCCGGCATGACCTGGCCGACGCTGACGTTCAACCGCAAGATGACCCTGTGGCTGGGCAAGCTCGAAATGCAGCTGCTGCAACTCGGCCGCGGCCATACCAAGGGCGACACGGTCGTCTGGCTGCCGCAGGAACGCACGCTGCTCAGCGGCGACCTGGTCGAATTCGACGCGACGCCGTACGCGGGCGACGCCTATTTCAAGGACTGGCCGCAGACGCTGGAGAACGTGGCCGCCCTGAAGCCGCTCGCGCTGGTGCCCGGTCGCGGCCCGGCGCTGAAAGGCGAGGCGCAGGTCGCCGACGGCCTGCGATCGACGGCCGGCTTCATCGCCGACGTGCGCGCGAGCGTCGAAGCCGGCGTGGCCGCGGGCAAGGACCTCAACGCGGTTTACAAGGACACCTTCGCGAAGCTCAAGCCCAAGTACGGCCATTGGGTGATCTTCGACCACTGCATGCCCTTCGACGTCACGCGCTGCTTCGACGAAGTGACCGGGTTCGCCGACCCGCGCGTGTGGACGGCCGAGCGCGAC
>JBJMWE010000199.1:0-8417 GCA_045810285.1 Vitreoscilla sp.
CACCGCGAGAAGCTGCTGCAGGTCGGCATGCAGGTCGTCCACGAACGCGGGTTCCGGGGCGCCAGCGTGCGCGACATCGTGCAGGCCGCCGGCGTGCCGCAGGGCTCGTTCACGAACCACTTCGCGTCCAAGGAGGCCTTCGGACTCGAGGTGGTCGAGCTCTACGCCGCGCAGGCCGAGTCCGCGATGCGCCAGACCTTGCGCAACGAGCACCTGCCTGCGCTGCAGCGCCTGCGCGCCTTCATCGCGCGCAGCCGCGCGGGCATCGACAGCGACGGCCCGTGCAACGGCTGCCTGCTGGGCAATTTCTCGGCGGAGGCCAACGACTGCGGCGAGCCCTTGCGCGGCCGCGTCGTCGCGGCGCTGGCGGCCATGCAGGACGCCCTGGCCTTCTGCCTGCGCGCGGCGGTGGCGGCCGGCGAGCTCGCGCCGTCCACCGACTGCGACGAGACCGCGGCCTTCATCCTGGCCGCGCTGCAGGGCGCGACGCTGCTGGCCAAGGCGCAGCGCAGCCCGCGGCCACTCGAGCGTTTCGAGGACGTGCTGTTCGAGCGCGTGCTGGAGCGCCCCGCGCCGGTGCGTTGAACTGCGCCGGATTGCCGGTTCAACCCGTTCTCAAGTTCTTGCGGCGACGGCCGACGACGACCGCGCGCGCCCCGGCTTGAGCGAGTGGACGGGGGCGCCGCGGCCCCTCATCCGCCCATCGGAATGGGGGCGGCTCGGCACATTGGAACTTCCACTTCCGGAAGCCTCCGATGCACGTCCGATCCTTCGCTTTCAAGGCCTGCGCGCTGCTGCTCGCGAGCCTCGCCTCCTCCGTCGCGCTGGCTGCGCCGCACCCGCTCGACGAGTCGGAGATGAGCTCGGTGCGCGGCGCCGACGGCTCGATCCTCGTCGGCGTGCAGCCGTCGTCGTCGAACGCGCAGAACCCGTTCGCCAGCGGCCTGGCCGCCGCGTTCGCGAGCAGCGCGGGGCCGTCGCTGCTGACGCCGGCCCAGTTCGCGGCCGCGATGCAGGCGGCGGGCGTGGCGAGCTTCGCCGACTATGCCGGCCAACCCGTCGCGCAGTCCGTCGTCGACGCCCGGCCCGTGACCTTCAGCTTCAACTTCTCCGATGTGCTGCAGTCCACCACCGGCCTGCAGTACGGCAGCGGCAGTTCGGCCAACGCCGGTCCGTCGCTGGGCACGATCACGCTGAAGGACTTCGACGCCCGCGGCACGGTCATCTGGGTCTGGCAGCATCACTGACGCGCCGGTTCCCTATCCGCGCGGGTGATGCTTCGCGTGCAGCTGGCGCAGGCGCTCGCGCGCCACATGGGTGTAGATCGTCGTCGTCGAGATGTCGGCGTGGCCCAGCAGCAGTTGCACGGCGCGCAGGTCGGCGCCGTGATTGAGCAGGTGCGTGGCGAATGCATGGCGCAGCGTGTGCGGCGACATCGGGTTGCGGATGCCCGCGGCCAGCGCATATTTCTTGACCAGGTTCCAGAACATCTGGCGCGACATCGACGTCGCATCGCGCTGCGTGACGAACAGCGCGTCGCTGCGCCGGCCATCGAGCAGCCCGGGCCGCGACTCGGCCAGCCACGCCTCGAGCCAGCGCCGGGCCTCGTCGCCGAACGGCACCAGGCGCTCCTTGGCGCCCTTGCCCATCACGCGCACGACGCCATCGGGCAGGCTGAGGTGGACCAGCTTGAGTTCCACGAGCTCGCTCACGCGCAGCCCGCTGGCGTACATCAGCTCCAGCATCGCGCGGTCGCGCGCGCCCAGCGGCGTGCCTGTGTCGGGTGCCGCGAGCAGCGCGTCGACCTGCGCCTCGGTGATGGCCTTGGGCACGCGCATCGGCTGGCGCGCGGGGCGCAGCTTGAGCGTCGGATCCTCGTCGACGAGGCGTTCGCGCAACCCCCAGCGGTAGAAGCGCCGGAACACCGCCAGCCGCCGGTTCGCGCTGGTGGCCTTGCTCTGCGCGTGGCGCGCGAGCATGTAGCCCTGCACGTCGCTCGCGCGCGCCTGCGCGAGGTCGCGCGCCTGCTCGTGCCCCAGCCACGCCGCGAACAGCGTGAGATCGCGGCGGTAGGCCGCCAGCGAGTTCTTCGCGAGGCCGTCCTCCAGCCACAGGCCGTCGAGGAAGCGGTCGATGGCGTCGGCGCTGCGCCCCGTCGCCGCGCTGGGCGGCGACTCCGCCGCGGGGCGCGGGGTGGCGGTCTTTCTCGCCGCGGCCAACTCAGCCCGCCGCGCCAAGCATGCCGGCCTTCATCTTCGCGTCGACCGGGCGGTCGCCGACGAAGATGGCCAGCATCGCGGCGTAGAGGTCGGCGCCCGGCACCGGCGTGCCCACCGGCTTGCCGTTGAGGCGCATCGCCAGGCCTTCGGAGGGGAGCCAGTCGAGGTCGACGACGTCGCCCTTGTGCACCGTGCCGACGCTGCGCAGCGTGCGGTCGAAGGCGGCGATGCGCGGCTGCATCGCGGTGACCTGCTCGGCCGGCGTGCGCTTGGCGATGCCGCCGGTGAAGGCCTTGGCGAACTCGTCGGACGGGCCGTCCATCAGCATGCGCACCTGCACGCGCTTGGGGCCGGCCTGCGCCATCGCGTCCGCGCCGGTGGCGGCCCTGGCGGGCAGGTACAGGCCCGCGAGGTAGACCTTGTAGATGAACGCGGCACGCAGGCCCACGCCGTTGAGCTGCAGCGGCGCGCCGCCGACGCTCGCCTGGCCGGGGAAGGTCTGGTGCTCGCGCGTGACCGCCGAGGCGACCGGGTCGGCACCCGCGGCCCTGGCGCTCGGCAGCCACGCGAATGCGGCCAGCGCGATCAGCGCCACCCCCAGCAGGCCCTGGCCCAGCGCGCGTGCGCCGGACGCCACGCGGCGGGCGGGATGGCGCGATGACAGTCGGATCATCTTCATTCCTGTTCGGCCCCCGATGCGGCGCCTCGCCCGTTCAACGCGCCAGCCGCCGGCGCGGACGACAGCGCCCAGGCGATGTGCTCCGCGAGCACGGGACTCGCGCCCGCCAGGCGCGCGCGCAGGGCCGACTCGATCGGTGCGCGCGGCTCGCCCGCGTGCAGGGCGTTGCCGAGCGCCACGGCGATGTTGCGCTGCCAGCGCGCATGGCCGATGCGGCGGATCGGCGAGCCTTCGGTGCGCTGCAGGAACTCCGCCTCGCTCCACGCGAACAGCGCCAGCAGCGACGGCTCTTCCAGGTCGGGCCGCTGTGCAAAGTCAGGTAAAGACGAGCGGCGCGCGAACTTGTTCCACGGGCAGGCCACCTGGCAGTCGTCGCAGCCATAGATGCGGTTGCCGATCGCGCGGCGGAACTCGAGCGGGATCGGATCGTCGCTCTCGATGGTGAGGTAGGAGATGCAACGCCGCGCATCGAGCCGCTCGGGCGCGACGATGGCCTGCGTGGGGCAGACGTCGATGCAGGCCGTGCACTGCCCGCAATGCGGCGTGGCAGGCGCGGTGAGCGGCAGCTCGATGTCGACGAAGAGCTCGCCGAGGAAGAACATCGAGCCGGCGTCGCGGGCGAGCGCCAGGGTGTGCTTGCCGCGCCAGCCCAGGCCCGACCGCGTGGCCAGTTCCACCTCCAGCACGGGCGCCGAATCGGTGAAGCAGCGGTGGCCCAGCGGGCCGATCTCGTCGGCGAGGCGGTCGGCCAGCTTCTGCAGGCGGTTGCGCAGCACCTTGTGATAATCGCGTCCGCGGGCGTACATCGAGATGACGGCCTCGCCGGGGCGCCCGAGGCGCGCGGTCTCCTGCGCCTGCCACTGGTCGCCGCGCGCCTCGGGCAGGTAGTCCATGCGCGCCGTGATGACGCGCAGCGCGCCGGGTTGCAGCTCGGCGGGGCGCGCCCGCTTCATGCCGTGCGCGGCCATGTAGTCCATGCTGCCGTGGAAGCCGGCCTCGAGCCACGCGCGCAGGCCCTGCTCGGCGTCGCCGAGGTGGACCTCCGCGACGCCGATCTGTGAGAATCCCAACTCGCGCGCCCAGCCCTCGAGGCGCCGCAAGAGAGCGACCTTCGCGGGATCCTCCCCGACCTCATGACGCAGCTGCAACATCCGCCGATTCTAGGAACATCCAGCGCCGACTGGCCGGACGAGCCGGCGTGCGCGCGCGACGCGGCCGCCCTCGCGCGCCAGCTTCGACGCACGCCGGCCCGGGCCGACGCGTTCATCGAGCTCGAAGGCCCCCTGGGCGCCGGCAAGACCACCTTCGTGCGCCACCTGCTGCACGCGATGGGCGTCGAGGGCCGCGTCAAGAGCCCCACCTACGCGGTGGTCGAGACCTACGAGCTCGACCACGTGGCCATCTCGCACTTCGATTTCTACCGCTTCGACGACCCGCAGGAATGGGAGGACGCCGGCCTGCGCGACCTGTTCGGCGCGCCCGGCCTGAAGCTGGTCGAGTGGGCCGAGAAGGCCGCGCCGCTGCTGCCGGTGCCCGACCTGCGCGTGACCATCACGCCACACGACGAGGCGATTCGGCGGGTCCGCTATGACGCGATGTCACCGAAAGGGGTGCAATTGCTTGAGAATATGGGTTCATGAAGCGTAGAGACTTGCTGCGGGGCGGCAGCCTCGTGCTGTGCCTGGGCGCCACCGACCTCGTGTTCGGCGCCAGCATCGTCGCCGTCCGCATCTGGCCCGCGGCCGACTACACGCGCGTCACCATCGAGTCCGACGAGCCGCTGCAGGCGCGCAACTTCCTCGCCAACGACCCGAACCGCCTCGTCGTCGACATCGACAACCTCGAGCTGAGCCCCGCGCTGCGCGACCTGGTCGGCAAGGTGCGCTCGGACGACCCGTTCATCGCCGGCGTGCGCGTCGGCCAGAACACGCCGCGCGTGGTGCGGCTCGTGCTCGACCTGAAGCAGGCCGTGGCGCCGCAGCAGTTCATGCTCGCGCCCGTGGCCGCCTACCAGCACCGGCTCGTGTTCGACCTCTATCCGGTCAAGGAACAGGATCCGCTGCTCGCGCTGCTGCGCGGCAAGCAGCAGGCCGAACAGCGCGCCGCGCAGGAGGTGCAGGACGCCCTCGGCGAGTTCATCGGCCGCATCCCCGCCGGCGCCAGCGCGCCGCTGGTGCCCGGCACCAACATCGCGTCGCTGCCGCCGCCGGTGGGCACCTCGGGCCCGCGCGTGGCCGAGGTCGGCTCCGCGATCCACGGCGGCGCCGGCATCGACACCTCCCCGATGGAGGTCCAGGCGCCGTTCGCCGCGCGCCCGCTCACGCCGGAGGAAAAGCGCAAGGTCGACCGCCTGCTGGTCATCGCGATCGACCCCGGCCACGGCGGCGAGGATCCGGGCGCCACAGGCCCCACCGGCCTGCACGAGAAGGACGTGGTGCTGGCCATCGCGCTGCAGCTGCGCGAGCGCCTGAACGCCAAGCCCGGCGTGCGCGTGCTGCTCACGCGCGACTCCGATTTCTTCGTGCCCCTGGGCGATCGCGTGAAGAAGGCCGAGCGCGTGCAGGCCGACCTGTTCGTGTCCATCCACGCCGACGCGTTCTTCACGCCCGATGCCAAGGGTGCCTCGGTGTTCGCGCTGAGCTCGGGCGGGGCCTCGAGCGCCGCCGCGCGCTGGATGGCCAATCGCGAGAACCATTCCGACGCGGTCGGCGGGGTCAGCGTCAAGGTCAAGGACGCCCAGGTGATGCGCGCCATGCTCGACATGAGCACCACCGCGCAGATCAAGGACAGCCTGCGCGTGGGCAGCGAGGTGCTGTCGCGCATCGGCAAGGTGGGCAAGCTGCATCGCGGGCAGGTGGAGCAGGCCAGCTTCGCGGTGCTGAAGGCGCCGGCCATCCCGTCCATCCTCGTCGAGACGGCGTTCATCTCGAACCCGCAGGAAGAGGACAAGCTGCGCGATCCCGATTACCGCACCAAGCTGGTCGAGGCGCTGTACACGGGGATCGATCGCTACTTCGCGAAGAACCCGCCGATCGCGCGCCATCGCGACCTGTAGCGCGGGCTCAGGGCGCGGTCCTGGGCGTCCAGAACCTGACCTTCGCGAACGCCGCGTCGGTCCCCCATGGATCCCACACCGTCTTGTCGCCGTCGCTCATCGCACCCGGCCAGGATCCGAGGGACGTGGACATCGCCGGCGGGTATTTGCCATGGTCGTAGCGGTGGGTGGCGGATTGCCAGCGCAGGGGCGCCAGCGGCTGGTCCCCCGCAGGCGTGGGGCTGGCCAGGCACATCCGGGTCTCGGCCGGCAGCCCGTCGCGCCAGCCCACGAAGCGCAGGCCAGCGAGGCCGGCGGATCGTCCGGGAAGTTGGACGGCAGCGTGCCGAGCACGCGGCCATCGGGCGCCATGAGCAAGGGCCTGGGCAGCGCGGCGTCGACCGCGCCGTCGGGCAGCAGGGCATACCGGCGTCGGCCCAGACGGAGACCACGAGCAGGCGCCGGCCTGGCGCCGTCGCGAATGGCGCACACAGGGCCACTGCGAGCGCACCGGCGCCCCGACGTCGCGGCCACGCCTCGGGACGTCTGCCGTTTCGCCGGGTCCGCCGGGCGACTACCGCGCCGGCTGCGCCTTCTTGCGCAGTACCCCGGCCAGCGCCCCCACGCCCGGGATGATGATCATCGCCAGGAAGATCCACTGCAGGTGCGTCTTGACCCACGGCAAGTTGCCGATGCCGTAGCCCAGCAGCGTCACGCTGCCGATCCACAGGCCGGCCCCGGTGACGTCGAAGATCGTGAAGCGACGGCGCGTCATGCAGGTGACGCCGGCCACGAACGGGGCGAACGTGCGCACGAAGGGCATGAAGCGGCCGGCGATCAGCGCGGCGCCGCCGTACTTCTCGAAGAACGCGTGCGACCTGTCGAAGCCCTCCTTGTTGAACCAGCGCGAGTTCTCCCAGTGGAAGACGCGCGGCCCGATCCAGCGCCCGATCGTGTAGTTCGTCTGGTTGCCGATGACGGCCGCCGCGAACATCACTCCGAGCGCCATGGTGATGTCCAGCGCCCCCGTGGCGGCCAGGCCGCCCACCAGGAACAGCAGCGAATCCCCCGGCAGGAAGGGCATCACGACGACACCCGTCTCGATGAAGATGACGGCGAACAGGATGCCGTACACCCACGCGCCGTTGCTGGCCGCGAAGCCGGCCAGGTACTGGTCGGCGTGAAGAAGATGCTGAAACAGGGGAATCAAGGAGTCCATGGGCGGCGATTATCGACGGGGCTTCCTACAATACGGGGATGACTGCCCAGCAAGCGCCCGCCCAGCGCCAGAAATGACTACCCCCGCGCTCCCTCCGGTCGCTGCCCCCCAGGGGGTCGCTCCGCTGCCTCCGGGCGGCCGAGCGGAGAGGATGACCGCCCCCACGCTGCCTCCGGGCGGCCGAGCGGCGCGGATCCGTGAACTTCCCGACGAACTGGTGAGCCAGATCGCCGCAGGCGAGGTCGTGGAGCGCCCGGCGTCCGTGGTGCGCGAACTGGTCGACAACGCGCTGGATGCGGGCTCCGCCCAGGTCAACGTGCGCCTGGTGGCCGGCGGCGTGCGCGCCATCCTGATCGAGGACGACGGCTGCGGCATCGAGGCGGCCGAACTGCCGCTCGCGTTGAAGCGGCACGCCACCAGCAAGATCCGCTCGCTCGAAGATCTCGAGATGGTCTCCACCATGGGCTTTCGCGGCGAAGCGCTGGCGGCCATCGCGTCGGTCTCCGAGCTGGCGCTGGTCAGCCGCACGCCCGCGGCTGCGCACGCCCAACGCCTGGATGCGCGATCGGGCGAGCTCGCGCCCGCCGCGCGCGCGCAGGGCACCACCGTCGAGGTGCGCGAACTGTTCTTCAGCACGCCGGCGCGGCGCAAGTTCCTGAAGTCCGATTCCACCGAGCTCGCGCACTGCGTCGAGGCCGTGCGGCGCCATGCGCTCGTGCGCCCGGGCGTGGGCTTCGCCGTCTGGCACGAGGGCAAGCTCGTCGAGCAGTGGCGCGCAGCCGACGAGGCGCAGCGCATCCGCGACGTGCTGGGCGACGACTTCGTCGACAACAGCCGCCCGCTGGCCGCGGAGATCGGCCCCATCGCCATCCACGGCCGCGTCGGCCTGCCCGCCGCGGCGCGCACGCGCAGCGACCACCAGTACGTCTACGTCAACGGGCGCTACGTGCGCGACCGCCTGATCGCGCATGCGCTGCGCGCCGCCTACGAGGACGTGCTGCACGGCCAGAAGCAGCCGGCCTACGTGCTGTTCATCGAGATCGACCCCGCGCGCGTCGACGTCAACGTGCACCCGACGAAGATCGAGGTGCGCTTCCGCGACAGCGGGCGGATCCACGGCATCGTGATGGCGGCCGTGCGCGAGCGGTTGCTCGGCAGCGACCTGACGCCCAGCGCGATCCCCCTGCGATCGGATGCGGACGATGCGCCACGCGTGGAGATGCGCGAGAAGCTGGCGGCGTTCTTCCGGCAGATGCCTTCGGAGTA
>JBJMWE010000200.1:0-8871 GCA_045810285.1 Vitreoscilla sp.
GGCGCTCCGGCCTTGCAGGCCGCGCCGGGCGCAAGCGCCCGGCCCTTCGCCAGGCGAAACCAGTCCACTGGACTGTCTTCGTCCGGGCTCAGCCCCGAGGGGACTGCGGGCCGGCTTGGGGCGGCCCGGCGCTCGCCCCGCAAATGGGTTGACACAGGATGTCTCATGAGGAGGCCTTGGTCGGTGTGGTGGCGGCTTCGCCGGCCGGCTTGTCCAGGCCCAGGAAGGCGCGCACCGGCACGATGGTCGCCGCAGCGTCCTCCTCGTGCGGCACGTGCCCCAGCCCGGGGAAGACGACCAGCTGGCTGCCGGCGATGTCGGTGTGGAAGTGCTGGGCGTTGACGGGCGGCACGAGGCGATCCTTGCCGCCCCACAGGATCAGGGTGGGCAGCTTCAGCGCCTTGATGCGCTCGGGCGCGAGGTCGCTCGCGATGACCTCCATGCGCAGGTTCAGCGCGTGGCGGTTGCCTTCGCGCATCATCATCTCGAAGTAGCGGTCGACCAGCGCGCCCGTGACGCGCGACGGGTCGCCGTAGACGTCGCGCACGCTGTCCTCGACCACCGAGCGCGGCGTGAGGAACTCGCCGAGCCGGTTGAGGCCATGCACGCGCGCCAGCTGGAAGCCGGCAGGGATGTGCTCGGGCACGAAGGCGTAGCCGGTGGCGTCGACGAGGATCAGCCGGTCGACGCGCGCCGGGGCCATCGCCGCGACGCGCCACGCCACCTCGCCGCCGAGCGAGTTGCCGCCGATCGCGAAGCGCTGCAGGTGCAGGGCGTCGATGAAGTCGAGCGTGAAGCGGGCGAGGTTGCCGGCGCGGTAGTCGTCGGCCGGGTACTGGCCGGTGAACGGGCCCGTGAGCCCGAAGCCGGGCAGGTCGAAGGTGATGACGCGCTTGCGGGCCCGCAGCTCGCCCGCCCAGCCCTGCCAGGTATGCAGGCTGGCGGCGGTGCCGTGCACCAGCACCAGCGGGGTGGGATCGTTCTTCGGGCCCTCGTCGCGGAAGTGCACGAACTGGCCCTTCACGTACATGAAATCCGACGGCGGCGGCGCCCAGCGCGTGACCAGGCTGTCGACGCTGCGGTCAGGCGCGTGCGCGAGCGTGACGGCCAGCGCCGTGAGCATCAGCAGCACGCCGAAGGCGCGGACGAGTGTCTGCATCAGGGCCGCCCTGCCGCCCGAAGGCGCTGAGGCGCCGCCTCGGGGGGCAGCGAACGAAATGAGCGTGGGGGCAGGTTCATTTCAGGCCGTCTCTGCGACGGCGCCGGGCCGTTCGCACGGCGGCGGGTCGCCCGGTGCGAGCGCGGGGTCGACGGTGCGGCGCTCGTCGAACACGAAGCACTCGCCGCGCCAGCCCGGCGCCGCCCCGCCGGTGGCCGCGAAGTAGCCGAGGATGCCGCCCTCGAGCTGCAGGACGTCGGGCAGCCCGCGTTCGCGCATGTACAGCGCCGCCTTCTCGCAGCGGATGCCGCCGGTGCAGAAGCTGACGATCGTCTTGCCCTCGAGCTCCGCGCGACGGGCGTCGAACGCGGCGGGGAAATCGCTGAACTTCTCGATGCGCCAGTCGTGCGTGCCCTCGAAGGTGCCGGCGTCGACCTCGAACGCGTTGCGGGTGTCGAGCATGGCCAGCTCGCGGCCGTCGTCGTCGCGGCCCTGCGCGAGCCAGCGCGCCAGCGTGGCCGGCGCCACCGCTGCGGCGCGGCCGTCCTGCGGCTTGATGGTGGCGTGGTTCATGCGGATCAGCTCGTTCTTCACCTTCACCTTCAGGCGCTTGAAGGGCATCGTGTCGCTGAAGCTGTCCTTGGTGGCCAGCCCGGCGAACGCGGGCTCGGCATGCAGCGCGCCGGCCACCCAGCCGCGCAAGGCGGCCTCTTCGCCGGCCATGAACAGGTTGATGCCCTCGTGGGCGAGCAGCAGCGTGCCCTTGAGGCCGGACGCGACGGCGCTGGCCTCGAGGCGGTCGCGCAGCGCGGGCAGGTCGTGCAGCGCGACGAAGCGGTAGGTGGAGATGTTGAGGAACGACATGGCGGGAAAGGAGCCGCAGGGCACGCGGGAGGCGTATTTTCGCCTGCCCTGATCATGCCCGTGGATCGCGGGTTTCCTAGCACGGAATCCGGGCCGAAAAGTGCGCATTCCGCGCGGGGCGGCGCCGGCCCGGCTCCCTACAATCGGCGCATGGCTTTCGTTCACCTGCGCACCCACACCGAGTTCTCCGTCGTCGACGGCACGCTCCGCATCGACGACGTCGCCGCGGCCGCCAAGGGCGACGGCCAGGTGGCGCTGGCCATCACCGACTTGTCCAACCTGTTCGGCGCGGTGAAGTTCTACAAGGCCTGCCGCGGCAAGGGCGTCAAGCCCGTCGTGGGCGTCGACGTGTGGATGGACCCGCTGCCCGACGCCGCCGACCGCGTGCCCACGCGCCTCGTGCTGCTGGTGCAGAGCCGCCAGGGCTATCTCAACCTGTGCGAGCTGCTGGGTCGCAGCTGGACGAAGAACGTGCAGCGCGCGCAGGCCTGGGTGCGCTGGGACTGGCTGGAGGAACTGGGCGAGGGCATGATCGCACTGTCCGGCGCCGACCACGGGGCCGTCGGCCAGGCGCTGCTCGCGGGCGACACGCCGCGCGCCGAGGCCGCCGCGCGGGAGCTCGCGCGCATCTTCCCGGGCCGCTTCTACCTCGAGCTGCAGCGCGCCGGCCTGCCCAACCACGAGCCGCACGTGCGCGCCACGGTGCCACTGGCCGCGAAGCTGCAACTGCCGGTCGTCGCCACGCATCCCGTGCAGTTCCTCGACCCCGACGACTTCGACGCCCACGAGGCCCGCGTGTGCATCGCCGAGGGCGAGACCCTGGCCAACCCGCGCCGCGTCAAGCGCTTCACGCGCAACCAGTACTTCAAGGGCCAGGCCGAGATGGAGGCGCTGTTCGCCGACATCCCGTCCGCCGTCGCCAACACGGTGGAGATCGCGCGCCGCTGCAACCTCACGCTGGCGATGGGCAAGAACTACCTGCCCGACTTCCCCACGCCCATCCTGGCCGACGGCTCGGCCATGCCGATGGACGACTACTTCCGCCAACTCAGTTTCGAGGGCCTGGAAGATCGCCTCGCACTGCTGTACGCCGACGCCGCCGTGCGCGACGCGAAGCGTCCGGAGTACGTCGAGCGGCTCGAGTTCGAGATCAAGACGATCCTGAACATGGGCTTCCCCGGCTACTTCCTGATCGTGTCGGACTTCATCAAGTGGGCCAAGGCCAACGGCTGCCCGGTGGGCCCGGGCCGGGGCTCGGGCGCCGGCTCGCTGGTGGCCTACGTGCTCAAGATCACCGACCTCGACCCGCTGCAATACAAGCTGCTGTTCGAGCGCTTCCTGAACCCCGAGCGGGTGTCCATGCCCGACTTCGACGTCGATTTCTGCCAGGGCAACCGCGACCGCGTCATCGAGTACGTGAAGGACAAGTACGGGCGCGCGGCGGTCAGCCAGATCGCCACCTTCGGCACGATGGCCGCCAAGGCGGCGCTGCGCGATATCGGCCGGGTGCTGGGCATGGGCTACGGTCATGTCGATTCCATCGCCAAGCTGATCCCCGCGCCGCCCGGCAAGACGGTGACGCTGGCGAAGGTGCCGGAGAAGCCCGATCCCGGCCTGATCTACGCCCGCCTGGAAGCCCCCGAGCTCGACCAGCGCGAGAAGGCGGAAGAGGAAGTGGCCGAGCTGCTGGCGCTCGCGGCCCGCGTGGAGGGCATCGTCCGCAACATCGGCATGCACGCCGGCGGCGTGCTGATCGCCCCCGGCAAGATCACCGACTTCTGCCCGCTGTACCAGCAGCCCGGCAGCGAATCCGCGGTCAGCCAGTTCGACAAGGACGACGTCGAGGCCATCGGCCTGGTGAAGTTCGACTTCCTGGGCCTGGCCACGCTCACCATCCTGGAGCTCGCGAAGGACTTCATCGTGGCGCGCCGCCCGGGCCGCGAGAACTTCGACTACGAGACGCTGCCGCTGGACGACCCGAAGGTCTACCGCCTGTTCTCCGATGGCCTGACCGAAGCCGTGTTCCAGTTCGAATCGCGCGGCATGCAGGGCATGCTCCGCGACGCCAAGCCCAGCCGCCTGGAAGACCTGATCGCGCTGAACGCGCTGTACCGGCCGGGCCCGATGGACCTGATCCCCACCTTCGTCGCGCGCAAGCACGGCAAGGAGCAGGTGGAGTATCCGCACCCGCTGGTCGAGCCCGTGCTGTCCGAGACCTACGGCATCATGGTCTACCAGGAGCAGGTGATGCAGACGGCCCAGGTGCTGGGCGGCTACTCGCTCGGCGGCGCCGACATGCTGCGCCGTGCGATGGGCAAGAAGAAGGCCGAGGAGATGGCCAAGCACCGCGAGATCTTCCGCGAGGGTGCCGCCAGGAACAACATCGGCACCGCCCAGGCCGACGAGATCTTCGACCTGATGGAGAAGTTCGCGGGCTACGGCTTCAACAAGTCGCACGCCGCCGCGTATTCGCTGCTCGCGTACCACACCGGCTGGCTGAAGGTCCATTGCACCGCGGAGTTCTACGCGGCGAACATGACCATCGAAATGGGCGACACCGACAAGCTCAAGGTGTTGCTGGTCGACGCCAAGCAGTTCGGCATCACGTTCACCCCGCCCGACGTCAACATCTGCGTGCACCGGTTCGAGCCCGCGCCGGGCCGCGCTGGCGACAAGCTGATCCACTATGGCCTGGGCGCGGTCAAGGGCACGGGGCAGGGCGCGGTGGAGGCCATCGTGGCCGCGCGCGAAGGCCGTACCGAGCAGAGCGACGTCGCGCGCCCGTTCACCAGCATCTTCGATTTCGCCAAGCGGGTCGACCGCTCGCGCGTCAACAAGCGCGTGGTCGATGCGCTGGTCAAGGCCGGCGCGTTCGACGCGCTGCATCCCGATCGTGCCAGCACCTTGGCCAGCGTGGGCCTGGCCTTCGAATGGGCCGACGCCCAGGCGGCCCATGCGCAGCAGGGCGGCCTGTTCGACTTCGGCGGCGGCGACGAACACGGCGCCTCCACGCAGGAGCCGGCCCTGGTGCCCACCGAACCCTGGAGCATCCGCGAGCGACTCACGCTCGAGAAGACCGCCATCGGCTTCTACCTGTCGGGCCACATGTTCGACCAGTACGAGCCCGAGGTGCGCAAGTTCTGCAAGCGCCGCATCGCCGACCTCATCGACTCGCGCGAGCCCCAGGTCCTGTGCGGCATCGTCAGCGACCTGCGCATCATCAACGGACAGCGCGGACGGGTGGCCATCTTCAAGGTCGACGACCGCTCCGAGTCCATCGAGGCCGTGGCCAACGAGGAACTGCTGGACGCCAACCGGGACGCGCTGCGCGACGACGAACTGCTCGTGGTGCAGGGCAAGGTGCAGCCTGACCGCTTCACGGGTGGCCTGCGGCTGAACGTCACGCAAGTCTGGGATCTCGCTGCATCGCGCGCCCGCTTCGGCCGCTACCTGTCGGTGCAGGCCGAGGGCAACATCGGGCCGCTCACCGAACTCGTCAAGCAGTGGCCGGCCAAGCGCTCGATCACCGAGCACGGCGAATCCGTGCAGGGCCTGGGCATCCGCATCAAGGTGCGCACGCAAGGGGCGGCGGCCGAGCTCGACCTCGGCGACCAGGGCCGATTCTGGCCCAGCGACGACGCGCTGGCGCGCTGGAAGCAGATCATGCCGGCGCAGCCGCCGCAGGTCGTCTACGACTGAAGAACCGGTGAACGAACCCGACATGCCCCACTCGGCACGGCAAATGGGGCCCGCTCTGCGTTGCAAATGCTCGCCGTAGCCGAGTCATGGCTGTGCTTTGCGCCTGGATCGGCCCCCCTTTGACGTGTCGCTCGAGCGCGTCGGATCGATTCACAGGTTCTGAGTCGAAGCGCGCGTCGGTCGGGCGGGTGCCTGCTGCGTCGTGGTCATCCCGCTCGACGGCGCTGGACCGAGGCGCCAGCGTTGCAGCATGTGTGCGCAATGTTGCTGGGCTTTACGCGGACGACTGACAACTGTCACCAGGCTGACCACGTTGAAAGGGGGCACCCCATTTAACATGGAGCCTCACATGAAACGCACCCTCGTCGCCGCCGCCGGCTTCGCCCTGTTCGCCGCCTCCGGGCTGGCGAACGCGGCGTCGTGGTCGGTGTTCGTCGAGCCCGGCATCTACGGCCGCGTGGCGATCGGCGGTTATGCCGAACCGCCCGTCGTCTACGTGCCGCAACCGGTCATGGCCGTGGACAACGGGTATGGCCAGGTCGTGGAAGAGGTGGTCGATCCGGCCTATGCCACCGACCAGCCGCCGGTGTACCTGTGGGTGCCCGAATACCAGCGCCTGCACTGGGCGCAGTACTGCCGTGAATATGGCGCCCTCGGCGTGCCGGTCTACTTCGTCGACGACGGCTGGTATCGCGCGAACGTGATGCACCGCAACTGGACGCCCGAGCAGCGCTCGTGGTCGCAGCAGCAGTGGCTCGAGCAGGACCGCATGGCGCGGGACCGCTACGAACGCCAGCGCTTCGAGCAGCAGCGCTGGGAGCAGCAGCAGCGCTGGAACGCGCAGCGCGAATGGGAGGGCCAGCAGCAAGGCCGCTGGGGTCACGGCCACGAGCGTCGCGGCCCGCCGGAAGGCCAGAACGAGATCCGGTGGGGCTCGGCACAGGGCTACCTGCCCCATCAAGGCAACCCCGGCGCGCGCCCGCAGCCGCAACCCGGCGGCGGCCAGTGGCAGGGCAACGGCCAGTGGCAGCACGGCGGCCACGAGCAGCAGCCCGGCGGCGGCCACCCGGTCGGCGGCGGCAACGGCGGCTATGCCGGCGCTGGCAACGGCTACGCGGGCAACGGAGGCTACGCCGGCAACGGCGGCACCCCGGGCCGTGGCGGCTACGGTGGCGGCGCGGGGCAGCAGCCGCCTTCGGCTTCGCAGCCGCATGGCGACGGCCGCGGCTGGCAGGGCGGTGGGCAGAACGCCGGTGATCGGCGCGGCGACGACCGCGGCCAGGATCGTGGCCAACGCGACGATCGCCGCGGCCCACCGGAGCGCCACGGCGGCTTCGAGCACGGCCGCGGCAGCGGCGGACGCGATCGCTGAGAGCGTTCGGGGCGAGAGCGGGCCCCGCGCGGCTTCCCGTGCCTGTGCTCGGATGCCAGAGGGGTCTGGCCTCTCCTCGCATCGCGCTGATCCGGCGTCGCAAGCCGATCCGCCTGCCGCGATGCGAGGACAGGCCTGACGCCGATCCCCGTTCAAGGTCGCGTACCGACAGTGATCGGGCGACCGCATCGTCCACGAGCCGTTCTTCCACGATCCGGGCCAGTTCCGCCCGCGCGGCTGAAGGGCTGGCGATCGGCCTGGCCGGGGTGCATGCCGCCGCTCACCACGGCCCGTGGCGGCACGCTGTCGCATTGCGGTCCCCGTGGCATCGTCCCGGGTGGCCCGGGGGCCCGACCTCGCGGATACTGGGTGCATGCACGCTGCACCTATCACCGGCTTGATCCTCACGGGCGGCGGCGCTCGCGCTGCCTACCAGGTCGGCGTGCTGCGCGCCGTGCATCGCATCCGGCGCGAGGCCGGCGCGCCGCCCGGGAATCCTTACCCGGTGCTGGCCGGCACCTCGGCCGGCGCGCTCAACGCGGCGGCGCTGGCCACCGATGCCGACGACGCCGACGCCGGCATCGCCAAGCTCGTGCGCGTGTGGGAGAACATGCACGTCGAGCAGGTCTACCGCACCGATTCGTTCGGCGTGATCCGCACCGGCGCGAAGTGGGTCACGATGATGTCGATGGGCTGGGCGATCGCGCGCATGCGCAAGCTGCGTCCGCGCTCGCTCCTGGACAACCGGCCGCTGCACGGCCTGCTGGCGGAGATGATCGACCTCGATCGCGTCGAGCG
Source organism: Vitreoscilla sp. (assembly GCA_045810285.1). Lineage (GTDB taxonomy): Bacteria > Pseudomonadota > Gammaproteobacteria > Burkholderiales > Burkholderiaceae_C > Scleromatobacter. The sequence goes on from JBJMWE010000200.1 coordinate 7,893, forward strand.
CCTGATCGCGGACGGGCACCTGAAGGCGCTGGCCGTGAGCGCGTCGAGCTACACGTCCGGCAGCCACGTCACGTTCTACCAGTCGGCCGCCGAGCACCTGCCGTGGTTCCGCTCCAACCGGATCGCCGTGCAGGCGCCGTTGACGATGGCGCACCTGCTCGCGTCGGCCGCGATCCCGTTCATGTTCCCGGCCGTCACGCTGCCGATGGAGGGCGCCTACGAGTGGTTCGGCGACGGGTCCATGCGGCAGACGGCGCCGATCTCGCCCGCGATCCATCTGGGCGCCGACCGCATCCTCGTGATCGGTGCGGGGCGCATGCGCGAGCCGCCCGGGCCGCGCGTGCTGACGCCGTCGCCGTACCCGTCGATCGCGCAGATCGGCGGTCACGCCCTGTCCAGCATCTTCCTGGACGCCCTGGCCGTCGACGCCGAGCGCCTGCAGCGCATCAACGCGACGCTGTCGCTGATCCCGGAGGAACTGCGTGCGAACGCGTCGCTCAAGCCCGTGCAGCTGCTGTTGATCTCGCCGTCCGAACGCCTGGACGACATCGCCGCGCGCCACCTCGACGCGCTGCCCGGGTCGATCCGCGCGCTGCTGCGCGGCATCGGCGTCTCGAACGCCGGGCCCGGCAGCAACGGCGCGGCCCTGGCCAGCTACCTGCTGTTCGAGGACGCGTTCACGCGCGAGCTGATGGCCCTCGGGGAGAAGGACACCGCGGCGCGGCGCGACGAGGTGCTGCAGTTCTTCGACCTGCCCGCCGCCGCGACCGCCACCGCCGAGGCCGCGACCGCCACCGCATGAGGCCAGGTAGGGCGGAGCAGGGGCGGGGCAGGGCGGGGCGGGGCGGGGTAGGGCGGGGTAGGGCGGGTTAGCCGCAGGCGTAACCCGCCGTTCGCCCGCGCACTGCAAACCTCGATATTCCGGCGCCCCCACAAGACCTGTCATTCGAAGACGAGGCGGACCAGAATGCCGGCAAAC
>JBJMWE010000201.1:0-7899 GCA_045810285.1 Vitreoscilla sp.
AGCCTGCTGCTGGTGTCGCGCGCGCCGCTGGCCGAGATCGAGCGCTTCCGCCGGCGCATGGGCTGGCCGTACCGGTGGGCGTCGGCCAGCGGCAACGACTTCAATCTCGACTTCCACGTGAGCTTTCCCGAAGGGTCGCGAACCGGCGGCGAGGTCTACTACAACTGGCGCATGACGGCGTTCCCGAAGGACGAGGCGCCGGGCATCAGCTTCTTCTGCAAGGACGAGGCCGGCCAGGTGTTCCACACCTACTCCACCTTCGGGCGCGGCGTGGAGGTGATGATGGGCACCTACCACCTGCTGGACCTGGCGCCCCGGGGCCGCGACGAGGAGCGCGACGGCTACGGCATGGCCTGGGTGCGCCACCACGACCGCTACGCGCCGGCGGCCGCGCCCTCGACGGCACACTCGACGGCGCCCGCGCCCGTGGCGTCGTCGTGCTGCACGTCGAACGACCCGGAACCCGCGACGAGGTGACCATGACCGGCCCCTGGCCCTGGCTGGCGGTGGCGGGCGTCGGCGCACTGCACGGCCTGAACCCGGCCACGGGCTGGGTCTTCCTCGCGGCGCGCCGCGCCCGCACGCACGAACGCGCGCCGCCATGGCGCGCATTGGCGCCGATCGCGCTGGGCCACGCGGGCGCGATCGCGCTGGTCGCCGCGTCGACGGCGCTGGGCCTGGCCGCCGGACGCGGGCTGCTGCCCTGGATCGCCGGCGGCGGCGCCGTATTGGCGGCGGCGGCCCATGCGTCGCGCCACCTCCCGGGCCGCACGCGCCGCGCGGCCGGGTCGGCCGGACTGGCCTTGTGGTCGCTCGCGCTGGGCGCGCTGCACGGCGTCGGGCTGATGCTGGTGCCCGCGCTGGTGCCGCTGTGCTTGTCGGGCGTGCCCGGGCGCGAGATCGCGGCGTCGGGCTCGTTCGCACTGGCGCTCGCGGCCGTCGCGGTCCACCTGCTGGCCATGCTGGCCGTGACGGGGGCGCTGGCAGCGCTCGCCGGGCGATGCTGGATCGCGCTGCGAGCGCCTCGCGCCGGCTTGGCGAAGTCGTTTCGCGCCGCCGCGCGTCAGGCCGTCGCCGCCCGCCGGAACACGGCGCCCGGGCTGAACCCCGTCACCAGGGCGGTGCCGGCGATGACGACGGCCGCGCCCACCCATGTGTTCCAGCCGATCGCCTCGCCCAGGAACAGATGGCCCCACAGCACGCCGAAGACCGGGATCAGGAAGGTGACGGTCAGCGCCGACGCCGCGCCGAGGTCGGCCACCAGGCGGAAGTACAGCAGGTAGGCGATGCCGCTGCACAGCACGCCGAGCGCGAGCACGGCCAGGCCGATCGCGAGCGTGGGCGCGGCGGTCGCCGGCGCGAACGGCACGGCGGGCGCGATCAGCAGCGTCGCGGCCCACATGCTGCCGTGCGCGTTGGCGAACGCGTCCACCTTCTTCGCGGATTTCGCGTAGTTGGTGGCGATGCCGTACGACAACGTGGCGCCCAGCCCGAGCGCGATCGCCAGCGGCGCGCCGGGTCGCAGGCTGGCCGGGTCGAAGCCGACCAGCAGCGCGACGCCCGCCACGCCCAGCGCCAGCCCCACCAGCGCCTTGGGCGCGATCGCGGTGCGCGTCCAGGCCGCGCCGATCACCGCCCCCCAGATCGGCGCCGTCGCGTTGAGGATGGACAGCAGCGACGCCGACAGCGTCTTCGCGGCGAACGCGAACAGCAGGAAGGGCAGGGCGGAGTTGAACAGCCCCAGCACGCCGTAGTGCGCGGCGTTGCGGCGCGCGTCGAGCGGCTTGCGCAGCACGGCGCCGACGATGGCCAGGAACAGCGCGGCCGACAGCACGCGGCAGAAGATCAGCAGCGTCGGCCCCAGCACCGGGGCGCCCATGCGCATGAACAGGAAGGACGCGCCCCAGATGGCGGACAGGCTGAGCAGGCGGACGAGGCTGGCGGGGGTCATGGACGATGGGTGCGGTGGTCGATGGAGACGATTGTCGCGAGGCCGGGCGGTCGGAACACGCCATGTTCGGACATGGAAATGGCCAATCGGCGACATTGCATTTCGCAGGGGCCCCCTGGCGTGTGCCGGTGCGGCGCCCCGTCAATTCGATGTCCGGATCCGGCGCGTCGCCCGCACCCCGCGTCGCGAAGAATGCGCCCGATCCAACCTTCAAGGAGATTTCCATGGAACAACGACGACTCGGCGCCTCCGGCTTCATGGTGCCGGCCCTCAGCCTGGGCACCGGCACCTTCGGCGGCGGCAACGCCTTCTTCGCGGCCTGGGGCTCGACCGACGCCGACGGCGCGCGCAACCTGGTCGACATCTGCCTCGAGCACGGCCTGACGATGTTCGACACCGCCGACATCTACTCGAACGGCATCGCCGAGCAGGTCCTGGGCAAGGCCATCGAGGGCCGGCGCGACCAGGTGCTGATCTCGACCAAGGCGACGTTCCGCAAGGGCCCCGGCCCGAACGACGTCGGCTCGTCGCGCCACCACCTGCGTGCGTCGGTCGAGGGCTCGCTGCGGCGGCTGGGCACGGATCACATCGACCTGTTCCAGCTGCACGGCTTCGACGCGATGACGCCGGTCGAGGAGACGCTGTCCACGCTCGACGACCTGGTGCGCGAGGGCAAGATCCGCTACCTCGGCGTGTCCAACTTCTCGGGCTGGCACCTGATGAAGTCGCTCGCGGCGTCGGAGCGGCTGGGCCTGCAGCGCTACGTGGCGCACCAGGCGTACTACTCGCTGGTGGGGCGCGACTACGAATGGGAGCTGATGCCGCTGGGCCTGGACCAGGGCGTCTCGGCGGTGGTCTGGAGCCCGCTGGGCTGGGGCCGGCTCACGGGCAGGATCCGGCGCGGCTCGGGCATCCCGGCCCAGAGCCGGCTGCACGCGACGGCCGACAAGGGGCCGCCGGTGGACGACGAGCTCCTCTACGAGGTGGTGGACGCGCTGGCGGCGGTCGGCGAGGAGGTGGGCAAGTCGGTGCCGCAGGTGGCGCTGAACTGGCTGCTGCAGCGCCCGACCGTGGCCAACGTGATCGTCGGCGCGCGCGACGAGAAGCAGTTGCGCGAGAACCTGGGTGCCGTCGGCTGGAACCTGACGCCGGCGCAGGTGAAGCGGCTCGACGAGGCCAGCGCGGTGACCAAGCCCTATCCGTACTGGCACCAGGACGGCTTCGCCGAACGCAATCCGGCGCCGGTGTGAGCGGCGCAGCTGGCCGCGTGCCGGTTAAGATGGTGCGATGACCCGCCCCATCGCCGCCGCCCCGTCGCTCGCGCCCGCGCGCGTGACGCCTGCGCGCGCCGGTGCGGTCAAAGCGAAAAAGCCGTTGCTCGTCTGACCGGGGCTGCGGTTCCGTCGTCCAGATGAGCGACGGAACCTGCCCTCCCGCGGAAGAAACCTTCACGGAACCCCGGCCTGCTCTGCGCGCTCCTCCAACGACGGTCATTGTCCGGTCGTTGCTGAAAAGGATTGCTGCGTGAGCCCTCTCGATTTCTCCGGGGTCTGGATCCCCATCGTCACCCCGTTTCGCGCAGGACGCGTCGACCACGGCGCGCTCCAGGCGCTCGTGAAGCGGCTCGCCGCCGACGGCGTCGCGGGCTTCGTCGTCTGCGCCACCACCGGCGAGGCGCCGCTGCTCGGCGACGCCGAGCGCGTGGAGGTGCTGGGCACCATCAAGGCGGCGACGACGCTGCCGCTGGTCATGGGCGCCTCGGGCACCACGACCGACGAGGTGCTGCGCCGCGCCGACGCCGCCATGGCGCACGGGCCCGACGCGTTCATGGTGACGCCGCCACCGTACCTGCGCCCGTCGCAGGACGCGCTGCGCGCCTTCTTCACGACCATCGCCGACGGACTGCCCGCCCCGCTGGTGCTCTACGACATTCCTGCCCGCGCCGGCGTGCGCATCGAGCTCGCCACGCTGCTCGCCCTCGCCGCGCATCCGCGCATCGTCGCGCTGAAGGACTGCGGGGGACGCGTCGCGCAGACAGAGGCGCTGATCGCCGATGGCCGGCTGCAGGTGCTGTGCGGCAACGACGACGAGTGGTTCTCGACGCGTTGCCTCGGTGGCGCCGGCGCGATCGCGGCATCGGCCCACGTCCGCACCGACCTGTGGGTCGCGTTCGACCGCGCGCTGTCGCGCGGCGACCTGAGCGCCGGCCGCTCGCTGTGGCGCCAGCTCAAGCCGCTGGCGGCCGGCCTGTTCGACGAGCCGAGCCCCGGCCCGGTCAAGGCGCTGCTGGCCGCGCAGGGCGAGTGCGCGAACGAGCTGCGGGCGCCGCTGACGACGGCGTCGACTGCGTTGACGGACAGGCTGGCTGGCCTGCTGTCCAGGCTGCCGGCGCGGGCCTGACCGGCGTTCGGCGCGGTCGGTGCGCAGCCGGGCTTCGCGCCCGGCGGCTACTCACCGCGCCACGCTCACGGCTGCGCCTCGAGGTGGTATCGCGTCGCGCGTTCCACCTCGTTCCTGGACCCGAGGAACACGGCCACGCGCTCGTGCAGCTTGCCGGGCTGCAGATCCATGATGCGCTGGCGGCCGTTGGTGGACATGCCGCCGGCCTGTTCGACCAGGAAGCTCATCGGGTTGGCCTCGTACAGCAGGCGCAGCTTGCCGGCCTTCTCGGGTTCGCGCTGGTCCCACGGGTACATGAACACGCCGCCGCGGCTGAGGATGCGGTGCACGTCGGCCACCATCGAGGCCACCCAGCGCATGTTGAAGTCCTTGCCGCGCGGGCCGTCCTTTCCCTGCAGGCACTCGTCGATGTAGCGGGTGACCGGCGGCGCCCAGTGGCGCTGGTTGGACATGTTGATCGCGAATTCCTTCGTGTCCTCGGGAATGCGCACGTTCTCGGCGGTGAGCACCCACGAGCCCATCTCGCGGTCCAGCGTGAACATCGCCACGCCGTCGCCCACGGTCAGCACCAGCATGGTCTGCGGGCCGTAGACGCAGTAGCCCGCGGCCGCCTGGTTCTTGCCGGCCTGCAGGAAGTCGTCCTCGGCCACGCCGTGGTGGTGGCCCACCTTGCGCAGCACCGAGAAGATGGTGCCGATCGACACGTTGACGTCGATGTTGGACGAGCCGTCCAGCGGGTCGAACAGCAGCAGGTACTCGCCCTGCGGATAGCGGTTGGGCACCACGTGGATGGTGTCCATCTCCTCGGACGCCATCGCGGCCAGGTGGCCGCCCCATTCGTTGGCCTCGATCAGCACCTCGTTGGAGATGATGTCGAGCTTCTTCTGCACCTCGCCCTGCACGTTCTCGGACCCGGCCGACCCCATGACGTCGCCGAGCGCGCCCTTGTTGACGGCAATGGCGATGTGCTTGCACGCGCGCGCCACGACCTCGATCAGCAGGCGCAGCTGCGACGGGATGCGCCCGTGCTCGCGCTGCTGTTCGACGAGGTACTGGGTGAGGCTGACCTTCTTGGCCATGGGGGACTCCTGAGGATGGTGGATGCGGTCGTTGCGCATGCGCGCGTCGGGCGCGTGGCGCGCGCATGCGCAACGGTCGCCGGAAACGAAACCGGGTCGCAGCGCGACCCGGTTCGATTCAGGACATCAGTCCTTCAGCGCGCGGTCGACGACTTCGCGCACGTCCGGGCTCAGGTCCGTCTTGGCCGCCACGCGCACGATGGCCTCGCGGGCCGCGCCGCGGTAGGGCTCGGCCAGGTTGCGCCAGCGGTCGAGCGCGCGCGCCAGGCGCGAGGCGACCTGCGGGTTGATGCCGTCGAGCTCCACGACCTTCTCGGCCCAGAACACGTAGCCCTTCGCGTCGGCGCGGTGGAATGCGGCCGGGTTGAAGTTGCACAGCGAGAACAGCAGGCTGCGCACGCGGTTCGGGTTGTGCATCGAGAAGTCCGGATGCTGCAGCAATGCCTTCACGCCGGCGAACACGCGGCCGTCCTTCTCCGGCGCGCGGCCCTGCAGCATGAACCACTTGTCGACAACGAGCGCCTCGCTCCGGAACAGCTCGTGGAAGCGCGCCAGCGCGGGCGCGGCGAGGTCCGAGTGCGCCGCCACGAGCGCGCCCAGCGCGCCCAGGCGATCGGTCATGTTGCCGGCGTCCTTGAAGCGCTGGTAGGCCTTGCCGGGCCACACGGTGTCGCCCGAGCGCACGGCGTCGCGCACGAGCATGGCCAGCGCGAGGTTGGCCAGCGCGCGGCGCGCGCTCTGGCGGCCGTCGGGGCTGTAGCCCTCGACGACCTGGTTCGCGTCCCAGGCGGCGATCCAGTCGCCCTGCAGGCGCGCGGCCAGCTCGTCCTGCATCTGCAGGCAGACGGCGTGCACGCGCTGCGGATCGACCGGCACCGCCAGCTGCTCGGAGACATAGGCCTCGGACGGCGGCGTCAGCACCAGTTCCTTGAACGCCGGATCGAGCGCCGGATCGCGCAGCACGGCCCGCATCGCGTCGACGTAGGCGGCGTTGAGCGCCAGCGTGCCGTCGCCGGTGATGGCGGCCACCAGCTGCGACAGCGCGAGGCGCTGGCCGGCCTCCCAGCGGTTGACGGGGTCGGTGTCGTGCGCCAGCAGCACCAGGCGATCGGCGTCGGACAGCCCGTCGTCGAGGATGACCGGCGCCGAGAAGTCGCGCAGCACCGACGGCACCACGTCGTCGGGCACGTTCACGAAGCGGTAGACGCGCTCGGCGTCCGACAGCACCAGCACGCGCTCGGTGGGCGCCGTGGCGCCGTCGGCCAGCACCTCGCCTTCGAGCTGCAGCGGCACCGCGCGGCCATCGCGGGTGAACAGCGCCAGGCGCACGGGGATCACGAACGGCTGGCGTTCGGCGCCGGCGGCGGCGTGCGGGGCGGCGAAGTCCTGCTTGAGCGTCAGCGTGAACAGGCCGGTGCCGGCGTCGGGCACGGCGATGGCGCCGAGGCGGGGCGTGCCCGATTGCGCGTACCAGCGCTTGAAGGCCGGCAGTTGCCGGCTGAGTTCGCTGTCGGGGTTCGCGTCCGCGATGGCCTGCGCGAAGTCGTCGCAGGTGACGGCCTGGCCGTCGTGGCGGCGGAAGTACTCCGTGACGCCGCGCTCGAAGCCGGCGCGTCCCACCAGCGTCTGCATCATGCGCACGAGCTCGGAGCCCTTCTCGTAGACGGTGGTGGTGTAGAAGTTGTCGATCGCGACGTAGCTGTCCGGGCGCACCGGGTGCGACATCGGGCCTGCGTCCTCCGGGAACTGCTGCTGGCGCAGGAAGCGCACGTCGTCGATGCGCTTGACCCCGCGCGCCGACGGAGAGCCGGCCATGTCCTGCGAGAACTCCTGGTCGCGGAAGACGGTCAGGCCCTCCTTGAGCGACAGCTGGAACCAGTCGCGGCAGGTGATGCGGTTGCCCGTCCAGTTGTGGAAGTACTCGTGGCCGACCACGCTCTCGATCAATGCGTAGTCGGTGTCGGTGGCCGTGGCGGGGCTGGCGAGCACGTACTTGGTGTTGAACAGGTTCAGGCCCTTGTTCTCCATCGCACCCATGTTGAAGTCCTCGACCGCCACGATCATGAAGCGTTCGAGATCCAGGGGCAGGCCGAAGCGCGCCTCGTCCCACACCAGCGACGCGACCAGCGAGTTCATCGCGTGCTCGGTCTTGTCGAGGTCGCCGCGGCGCACGAACACCTGCAGCAGGTGATCCTTGCCGGCGCGGCTGGTGACGCGCTGCTCGCGCGCGACGAGATCGGCGGCCACCAGCGCGAACAGGTAGCAGGGCTTGGGGAACGGGTCGTTCCAGCGCGCGAAGTGGCGACCGTTGTCCAGGTCGCCCTGTTCCTGCAGGTTGCCGTTGGAGAGCAGCACCGGGTACCTGGCCTTGTCGCCGCGCAGCGTGACGGTGTAGATCGCCATCACGTCGGGGCGATCGAAGAAGTAGGTGATGCGGCGGAAGCCCTGCGCCTCGCACTGCGTGAAGAA
>JBJMWE010000202.1:0-7706 GCA_045810285.1 Vitreoscilla sp.
GCACGCCAGCGAACGGCGGGTTACGCCTGCGGCTAACCCGCCCTACGGTGCGACGCCGAAGGCGCCGCGTTCGTCGGTCACGAGAAGGAGCGCCGGCGCCATGGCCCGCGGTTCGCGTCAAGCCCGGCGCCCTGGAAGAGGTTGAACGCGGCCCGATCGCGAGCGCGCGGAGCCAGTCGAAGCTACGGAACCCGGTGGATCCGGCCGTCCAGGCCGGATCCAGACGCACGGCAAGCCGAAGAGCGGAACCCCTGCCCACCCTGTCGCACGCGCAACAGCGGCCAGCAGCGAAGCGAACAACTCGCCGCCAGCCACGCCACGCCACGCCACGCCAAAGAAGACGTCACGCCGTCAGCAGGTTCCCCGAACGCAACGCCTCTCGCCCCGCCACCCGCAGCACGCCCGCCCCCGCCGGCACGCAGCGGCGCGTCTCGCGGGCGTAGAACACGCCGTCGATCGGGCTCACGAGCGGCGTGACGAGCCCCGTCATCGGCTCGATGAGGTCGGCCAGTCGCTCGCCGGCCACGACCCGCGCGCCCGGCTCCCGCAGGTACGCCACGACGCCGGCGTGCGGCGCGTTGACGGGGATCGATCCGGCCAGCGGCGTGGCCTCGCAGCGCGCAGGCGGCAGGGCGGCCGGCGCGCCGGTCACCAGGCCCTGCCAGGCGAGGTAGTCGACGATCGCCTGCGCGTCGCGCACGGCGAGGTCGTGCGCGACGTCGGCCTCGCCGCGCAGTTCGACGGTGACCGCCACGCAGGCGCTGGGGATGGGCGTGGCGGCACCGAAGCGCGCCGCCAGGCGTGGCCAGATCGTCGAGCAGGCCTCGTCGAACGGATGGTCGCCCGACACCTCGGCCAGCAGCGCCGCCTCGCAGCCGAGGAAGCGCGCCAGCGGCTCGACCTGCCGCCAGACCGACGTCTCGGTGTACAGGTGCAGAACGGCCTCGCTGTCGCAGTGCAGGTCCAGCACGATGTCGGCGTCGATGCTCAGGCCCAGCAGCGTGCGACGCAGGCTCTCCAGCGTCGAGCGCGCGGGGAGCGCGGCGGCGGCCTCGCGCAGCGCCGCGCGGATCAGCGCGACGTTGGCCTGCGCGTCGGCGCCCAGGCCGCCCTCCACGCGCCTGGCGACCGCATCGAACACGTCGGCGTAGTGGCGGTTGAAGTTCTCGCCGCTGGCCAGCTCGAAGCGGCCCTCGACGGCACCGAGAACGCGCTGGGTGAGGCCGATCGGGTTGGCCACCGGCACCAGCACGATCTCGCCGACGATGCGGCCCTGGGCCTCGAGCGCCGCCAGGCGCGCGCGCAGGTGGTGGGCCACCAGCAGCCCGGGGATCTCGTCGGCATGCAGCGCCGCCTGCAGCGTGGCCTTCGGGCCGGCGCCGGGCGTGCCGTAGTGCAGGCTCTGCAGCTCGATGGCCACGCCGGGCGTGCCCTGCGTCAGCGCGTGGTGGACGGTCTTCATGGCGTTCTCGCGGGTCGGGGCGGACAGGTTACCTCAGCGCGCCGACCGCGCGCGGCCCGCGCGTCAGCGGCGCCGCTCGGTCTGCGCCACCAGGCGCAGCAGCGTGATCTCCGACGGCGAACCGAAGCGCTTGGGCGGCCCCCAGTAACCCGTGCCGCGGCTCACGTAGACCAGCATGTCCTTGACGCGGTGCAGCCCCGCGGTGAACGGCTGCTGGAAGCGCACGAAGAAGTTCCAGGGCAGGAACTGGCCGCCGTGGGTGTGGCCGGACAGCTGCAGGTCGAAGCCCGCCTGCTCGGCGGCCGTGGCGCTGCGCGGCTGGTGCGCCAGCAGCACCTTGACGGCCGCGCGCGGCGCGCCCGTGATGGCCAGCGCCACGTCCGTGCGGTGGCTGGTGTCGTAGCTGGCCGCGGAGAAGTCGGTGACGCCCGCGATGACGATGGGCGCGTGCTTGTGCAGGATGATCACGTGCTCGTTGAGCAGCACGCGCACGCCCAGCGACGGCAGGTACTTCAGCCACGGGTGCACGCCGGAGTAGTACTCGTGGTTGCCGGTGACGAAGAAGGTGCCGTGGCTGGAGCGCAGGCCGGCCAGCGGCGCCACGTGGCGTGACAGCTCGTAGACGTTGCCGTCGACCAGGTCGCCCGTGATGGCCACCACGTCGACCTGCAGCTGGTTGATCCTGGCGACGACGTACTTCATCGCCGGGCGCTTGATCGTCGGGCCCACGTGCATGTCCGAGATCTGCGCGATCCTGAAGCCCTGCAGCGCGGGCGGCAGGTCCTTGAGCGGGATGTCGACCGTCTTCACGCGCGGCGCCTTGCGGGCGTTGTAGAAACCGGCCAGCGTCACCAGCAGCGCGGCCACGACCACGCCGCTCGCACTGAGGTCGAGCCAGTGATCGGGCACCTTCGCGCCGGCCAGGCGCGCCGCCAGCGACACGACGACGACCACGTCGCGCAGCAGCGTCAGCACGAACAACGACGAGAACAGGCCCATCAGGGTGAGGCTGGCCCAGGCCAGCATGTCGCTGCGGCGGATCTCCTCGGGCGTGCGCTTGCCCTTGCGCCGCCGCAACGCGAGCGGCACCAGGCCCGCCGACACCAGCAGCAGCCCGGCCAGCATCGCGCCCGGCACGGCACCGGACGCCGCGAACACGCCCGGAAGCAGGCGCAGCGCCACATAGGCGTGCACCACCACCGAAACAACCCACAACCCGTTCATCGATCCCTCGTCGGCCCCCGCAGTCGCGGGACCGCAATCGTCCCACATCGCGGCAGGGGACCGGGCCGCCCTGCGCCAACGCGTCGGTAACGAGGCTTTACCTGGGCAGGTCGACCTGGGTCAGGTTGTCGTCGGAATTGCGGTCGATGCGCTTGTTGTAGGGGTCGATGCCGACCCAGGTGGGGCGACGGTCGACGACCACCGTGACCGGGACGGACGGCCCCTGGACGGGCACCTTGTGCAACAGCAGCACGTCGGACGGCCCGAAGCCCTTGTCGCCGGGGCGGGCCGTGAACACGCCCACCTCGACATCCTCGTCCATCGGCGCCTCGGTTTCCTTGCCGGCCCCGTCGGCGTGGAACTTGTGCGCCTGGACGTCGAACTTCACCTCGTACTTGCCGTCGGGCCGCTGCGTCGCGACGGCGTTGCCGGCCTTCAGGTCGAGGATCGTGATCTTCTCGAACAGGTCGGCGATCACCTGCTCGTTCCGGGGCCCGGCCTCGGCGCGCAGCAGCTTCAGGAAGTCGGTGGTGTTCGGGTACGGCGCCCCCTTGAACGCCGACTGCGCGAGCAGCTTGCGCATGGCCCGGTTGACCACGTCCTCGCCGAGCGCCTCCTTGGCCCAGTACATCGCCACCGACCCCTTGCGGTAGTAGATGTAGTCCTGGTTCTCGACACGGTTCAGCGGCAGCTCCTCGAGCGCGGCGCCGCCGCGCGAGCGCAGGTAGCGATCGAGTTCGTATTTCAGGAAGCGACGCACCTGGTCCTTGCCGTAGTGCTGCTCCATCACGAGCAGCGCCGAGTACTGCGCGAAGGTCTCCACCAGCATGGAGGCGCCCTGCTGGTCCGACGGCACGAGCTGGTGGCCCCACCACTGGTGGCCGATCTCGTGCGCCGTCACGTAGGTGGCGACGTCGATCCGGGTCGGGTTGGTCCAGTGCTGGACGAAACCGATGCTCTCCGAGAACGGGATGGTGTTGGCGAACGACTGGGCGAACGGGGCGTAGGCCGGGAACTCGATGATGCGCGCCTGCTTGAACTGGTAGGGCGAGAACGACTGGTTGAACAGCGCGAGCGACTCGCTCATCGCGCCCAGCATGCGGTCGACGTTGAACTCGTGCCCCGCCGCGTAGTACACGGCCAGCTCGACGTCGTGCGCGGGCTGGTCGGCCTGCGCCGGCGCATGCCAGGTCGAGCGGCGGATGTCGTAGCGGCCCGACTGGATCGAGAAGAACTGGTTGATCGGCGCGTCGCTGCGGAAGTGCACGGTGCGGCGGGCGTCCGGGTCCTTGACCAGGCCGGTGTCGCTGACCACCTGGCCCGGCGCGATCGGCGTCTGGTCGCCGTCGGTGATGACCGTGATGTCCGATGTCACCCAGTCGCTGTCATGGAGGAACGCGTTGAACCGGCGCCCCGACTCGTCCTCGAGCTTGGGCGGGCGCAGCTCCGCGGGCAGGCCGTACTTGCGCCGCTTGGCACGATCCTCCAGGAGCCCCTGGCGCGCGAAGCCCACCGACGGCGTGACCGCGAAGTTGTCGAAGAAGCTGCCGTTGGGCACGACGGCGGTCATCGGGCGGTCGTTGCGGAAGCCGCGCTGCTCCAGCGTGGTCGTGAAGTCCAGCACGCGGCGCTCGCCCGGCTGCATCGGCGTGGCCAGCTTGTAGATGCGGTAGTGCAAGCGCGGGTAGTCCGTCTGCACCGTGGCGCCGGGCAACGTGATCGAGTCCAGGCGCAGGTTCTCGGCCCACTGCAGGTGCAGCACGGGGATGGCCTCGTTGCTGCGATTGACCAGCGCGAAGCGGCCGTGCGTGACCGCGCGGGCGTCGCGCGGCCAGATCGCCACCTCGAGCGTGACGTCGGCCACGCGCGGTTGCACCACCTTCTCGTAGGGCAGCAGCGTCTTCTCGAAGTCGGCTGCGCGCTGGTCGCGCTCCGGCTGCGTGGTGTACCGGTTCAGCACATTCGTGTTGTAGAAGATCCAGGCGCCCGAGCCGGCCCAGACGAGCGCGGCGGCGCCCAGCACGGCCGCGGGCGTGCCGCGCAGGTGCTGGCGGATCTGCGCCAGCCGCGGGCGCAGCGCCACGGTGGTGCCGCGGCGCCAGAGCGCATGCGACAGCACCAGCAGCATCGTCGCGAACGCCGCCCAGTACAGCTCGAACCAGGCTTGGCCGATCCAGAAACGGCCCAGGCCATTCATGTCCGACAGCGGGATCTGCGGGCCGCTCCCGTAGTTGTAGAGGTTGTGCTCCCAGCCGATGTTGCCCAGCATCACCGAGGCCACGAAGTACACGAGCATCACCGCCCAGCCCATGTACTTGCTGGAGACCAGCACCTGCACGAACACCGTCAGGATCGCGATCAGGATCGCCCCGACGGCCATCGGCCAGACGAACCACGCCAGGTAGGCGGTGAGCTCGAAACGGAAGTAGCCGTTGAGGGCCTGGAACCCGATGGCCGCCAGCACCGCCAGCAACATGCTCGAGACCAGCACCGCCGCGATGGCGACCACCTTGGGTACCAGGTGCGTCCAGTCGGGCGCGCCGGTGGCGTCGATGATCTCGTGCATGCGGCGCTCGCGGTCGCGCCACACCAGCTCGCCCGCGTAGAAGATGGCCAGGATGATGGGCAGCAGCGAATAGCCGCTCCCCAGGGCCTCCACCATCAGCCGCGTGACGGGATACGACGGGCTGCCGAGGATCTCCCCCCCGAACCACAGGTTCGAGCCCGCGAGCAGCAGGCCGACGGCCACCAGCACGTAGTAGACCGGGCTGCGGAACACGAAGGCCATGTCGACCTTGGCCAGCTCCCACAGCTGCAGCCGCGCCGTGCCGCGCGACGCGGGCGGGATGTCGGGCAGCACGGGCACGTTGCGTCGCGCCTCGGCGGCGAGCATCTCGCGCACGCCGGCGGGATTGGCTTCGCCGAGCTCCGCCAGCTCCGCCTGGTGGCGCAACGCGGCCTTCTGCGCGCGCGTCGGCCTGCGAGGCTTGGCGGGCGCGTCCACGGCGGCGCCGGGTTCGGCCTTCTCGTAGCGAGTCTCGAAGCGGAACAGGCGGTAGGCGATCGCGAACACCACGCCGGCAAGCGCCGTCCAGAGCAGCCGGTTGGCGAGCAGCACGCCCGTGAACGGCGGCAGCTGCGTGTTGCGTTCCGAGGCCGTCCAGTACTTGGTGACGTAGCTCAGCGGCGACGGCCCGAACGGGTCGAGCAGCGCCGCGACCCGTTCCCATGTCGGGTCGTTGCGCGTCGCGCCGCGCGCCACGAAGAACAGGATCAGGAAGGCGACCGCGCAGACGTTGGACCACACCAGCGACCGCGTGGCGATGGCCACCGCGAAGCACAGCGAGGCGGTGATCAGCAAGGTCGGCAGCTCGAACGCGAACAGCCCGACCAGGTAGTGACCGAGCACGAACGGGCCGATCTTCTCGACATCCTGCCACGGCATCAGCGTGCCCACCCAGATGCCCAGCGGGATCATCGCCAGCACGACGAAGGCCGCCGCGCTCGCGCCGATGAAGCGGCCGCCCAGGTAGCTCGCCTTGTCGATCGACGTGGTGCGGATGATCGGGGCGAAGCCGGTGTCGTCGTCGCGCACGACGACGTTGGCCACCATGGCCACGGTGATGAAGACCGAGAACACGCCCAGCAGCGCGAGCGCCTGCACGATCGCGTACGGCGCGTTCTTGTGCACGTTGCCCAGGCTGCCGATCTGCACGTTGTCGCTGGACGTGGCACCGAACGCCAGCAGGAAGAAGATCAGGCAGCCCACCCAGAACACCGGGCTGCGAACCTGGTGGCGCCATTCGAACGCGACGATGTGACGAAACATGCGGCGGTTCCGTCCCTGTCAGCGCACGCCGGCGTCGCGCGACGCCTCGTTGCCGGGTTGCCCGTTGCTCCTGCGGTGCGCGTACAGCGTCGAGAAGTAGACCTCCTCGAGATCGGCCTCGGCCTGTTCGAAGCGCGGGTCGGGCGCGGTGTCGGACAGCACGTGGATGAGCGTGCGGCCGCCGCGCAGGCGCGTCGAGATCAGCGCGAACTGCTTGCGCAGGCCGGGCAGTTCCTCGGCCTCGACGGCGCGCCGCCAGACCTTGCCGCGCAGCCCCTCGATCAGCGCACCCGGCGTGCCGGCGCTGACGATGCGGCCGTCGACGAGGATGGCCATGCGCGAGCACAGGTCGGCCACGTCCTCGACGATGTGCGTGGACAGGATCACGACGCGCGTGCTGCCGATCTCGGCCAGCAGGTTGTTGAAGCGGTTGCGCTCCTCGGGGTCGAGGCCCGCGGTGGGCTCGTCGACGATCATCAGCGCCGGGTTGCCGATCAGGGCCTGCGCGATGCCGAAGCGCTGGCGCATGCCGCCCGAGAAGCCGGCGATCGCCTTCTTGCACACGTCCCAGAGGTTGACCTGCTGCAGCAGCGCGTCCACCGTCTCGCGGCGCGCGCCCGCGTCGACCAGGCCCTTGAGCACGGCCAGGTGATCGAGCATCTCCCAGGCCGACACCCGCGGGTACACGCCGAAATCCTGCGGCAGGTAGCCCAGCTTCGCGCGCAGCTTCTGCGGGTCGGCCAGCACGTCGATGTCGCCGAAGCGGATCTGGCCCGAGGTGGGCACCTGCAGCGTGGCCAGGCAGCGCATCAGCGTCGACTTGCCCGCGCCGTTCGGCCCCAGCAGCCCGTACAGCCCGGGCGGGATCTCCAGCGACACGTTGTCGAGCGCCCGCGTTCCATTCGGGTAGACGTGGGTGAGCGAGGCGATGGACAACATGCAGGCGGCTCCGGGGACGGATTCTTGGATTCTCCAGGTTGGCACTCTAACGGCAGCCCGCAGCCCGCCCCAGCCCGATGCGACGGACCGGCACTTCCCTGGGACAGGCCGTGCGGGACGGGCGTCCGGCGGCTGCCGCGGATCGCCGGCGCCAGGCCGGGGCGGCCGCAGGGCCCGACGCCCGGGCCCGGGTCGGCGCCGGCACGGCAACCGCGTCGCACACGGCGCCTGCCGATCAGCGCGGCGCCGACA
>JBJMWE010000203.1:0-7032 GCA_045810285.1 Vitreoscilla sp.
CGCAGGCTTTCGCCCACCAGACCGCGGCCGATCCCGTCGCGCGGCGCCTGCGGCAGGTCGCGCGCCGTCGCCCCCAGGCGCGCGATGGCGGCCCGCGCGGCGTCCGGCGAGGCCTGCTGGTAGCCGGCCGCCAGCAGTCCCGCCACCAGGGGCGCCGCGAACGACGTGCCGCGCACCGGCGCGAAGCCGCGCGTGCCGCTGGCCGCGGCGGCCATGTCGGCGCCCGGCGCCACGAACATCACCTGCGGCCCGCGCGCCCCCTCGGCCAGCAGCCGCAGCTTGCCGTCGACGGCGCCCACCCCCACCACGCCGGGCCACGACGCCGGATACAGCGGGGGCGCCGCCGGCCCGTCGTTGCCGACGGCCGCGACCACCACCACGCCCTGCCCGATCGCGCGTTCCACGAGCCGCTGCAGCACCTGGTTGGCCGGCCCGACCAGGCTGATGTTGACCACCGCCACGCGCTGCCTGGCCATCCAGGCGAGCTCGCGCGCGATCGCCTCCACCGAGCCGCCGGTGGGCGCGTCGCAATAGACGTCGCCGGCAAGGAGCACGGCATGCGGCAGCGCAGACGCGAAGTGCGCGCCCTCGCCCACCATCAGCGACGCGACGGCCGTGCCGTGCGGCGCCGGATGGTCGCCGTCGCTGCAGCCGTGGCGCCGGATCGTCGCGTGGCGGAAGGCCGGGTGCGACGCGTCGACGCCGCTGTCGATCAGGCCGACCTGCAGCGTCCCGTCGGCGCCGGCCGCCGGACGCGGGCTCGGCGCCGACGCGGCCGCCGCCGTCGACGACGCGGCGCCCACGCCGCCGCTGCCCAGGTAGACGTGGTGGAAGTCGTACGCGCCCGCGGGGTCGAGCGCGCGCGCCCGCGCGAGCGCCTCCGCGAGCCCGAGTCCCGGCGGCGCACGCAGCACGACGAGCCCGTCGTCGTCCAGGCCGTCGAGCGCGTCTTCGCGCAAGGGCTTGAACCCGGCGCCCAGGAGCGCGTCGCGCGCGGCCGCGCCCGAAGGTTGCGCCAGCAGCTCGGCGCGCACGATCAGCTCGCCGCGCGGATCGCGATCGAGCTCGCGCCGGTGCGCGCGGGCGCGGGCGACCGTCTCGTCCAGCCGGGCCGTGGCGAGGTCGACCGGGGCCAGCACGTTGTCCACCAGCGGTTCGACGCGCTGCAGCAGCGGCGTGCGCGAGACGGGCGACAGCGTCGAGCCCAGCGAGGGCAGGCGCAGTTGGGCGTGGGCGGCGCCCGACAGCAAGGCGGCCGCCAGCGCAAGGATTCGGCAAGTTCCGGAGCTCATGTTCGAATAACGTTGGAGCGATGGAAGAAAATCCATCGCCACGACGTTCTCCCATCATGTCATGAGCCAGTCGCCCCTTGCGTTGCGCGCGGAGATCGCGGCCCTGCTGCCGCGGCTGCGCCGTTTCGCCCGCTCCGTCACCCGTCACCGGGAGGACGCCGACGACCTCGTGCAGATCGCGGTCGAGCGTGCGTTGAAGCACCTCGACCATTGGCAGGATGGAACCCGACTGGACAGCTGGCTGTTTCGCATCATGAAGAACGCGTGGATCGACGAAGTGCGCGCGCGCGGCCGCCGCGACGAGGTGCTCGCCCCCGAGGAGGCCGGCGAGCACGTCGGCTTCTCGGAGACGGGCAGCCGCGACATCCGGCTGTCCATCGAGAAGGCGATGGCCCGGCTGCCCGAGGAACAGCGCATGGCGGTGAGCCTGGTGCTGGTCGAGGGCCTGCCGTACAAGGAAGCGTCCGAGGTGCTGGACATCCCCATCGGCACGCTCACCAGCCGGCTGGCGCGCGGCCGCGACGCGCTGCAGGCCATGCTGGGCGACGGAGACATCACGCCATGAGAATGACCTCGATCAACGAAACGGACCGCCTCGCCGTCATGGCCTACGTGGACGGCGAGCTGCCGCCCGCGGACGCCGACGCCTTCGACGCGCGCCTCGCGCAGGAGCCCGCCCTCGCGGACACGGTCGCGCGCGAACGCGCGCTGCGCGCGCAACTGCAGTCGGCCTACGCGCCCGTGCTGGACGAGCCGATGCCCGCCGGCCTGCTGGACCTGCTGGCGATTCCCGATGCCGCCGCCAAGGCCCCGCCGGTGCACCTGGTCGCCGCACCCGCCGCCGCCAACGAGACGTTGGCCGCCGGCGCCAGCGATGCCGTCCGCGCCGCGCTGCCGCGCGCTCAGCGCTGGGGCTGGCTGCAGTTCGGCGCGATGGCCGCCTCGCTGGTGCTGGGCGTGCTGTTCGGCGCGCGCCTGCTCGGCCCGCAGCACGCGACGGGCGACACGCTCGCGCTCGGCGTCGCCCCGGACGGCGCCATCACCGCGCAGGGCGCGCTGCGCACCGCGCTCGAACAGGACGTCGCCGGCACCGTGCTCGACCCGAACGCCAAGGTCGGCGTCGGCCTGACCTTCCGCGACCACGCGAAGCAGTACTGCCGCACGTTCACGCTGGACAGCGAATCCGCGGGCATCGCGTGCAGGCAGTCCGGCGGCTGGGTCGTGGCGCACCTGGAGCACGGACTCAACGCCCGCGCGGGCGAGCAGGGCGGCTACCGCACCGCGGCCAGCCCGTTGAGCCCGACGCTGCTGCAGGCCGTCGACGCGATGCGCGACGGCGACACGCTGGACGCCGCCGGCGAGGCGGCCGCCAAGGCCGCGGGCTGGAAGCCGTAGGCCGCCCGCGGGGCTTAAGCGTGTCCTAAGCGAGCGCCCGCAGATTTCGCCGTTTGCCCGACCCACCATCGCACGCATGAGACTGCTCTTCGTCGAGGACGACCACATGATCGGCGAGACGGTCGTCGACGTGCTGCGCGCCGAACACTACGCGGTCGACTGGATCAAGGACGGCCTGACCGCGCAGGCGGTGCTGCGCACGCAGGCCTACGACCTGCTGCTGCTCGATCTCGCGCTGCCCGGCAAGGACGGCATCGAGGTGCTGCGCGCGCTGCGCGCCGCCCGGCTGCGCATCCCGGTGCTGATCGCCACCGCGCGCGATTCCGTGGAACAGCGCATCGCGGGGCTGGACGCCGGCGCCGACGACTACATCCTCAAGCCCTACGACCTCGGCGAGCTGCTGGCGCGCGTGCGCGCCCTGCTGCGCCGCGCCGCGGGCCGCGCCGAGCCGGTGTACGAGCACCTGGGGGTCGCGCTGAACCCGGCCACGCGCGAGGCGACGGTCAACGGCCGGCCGGTGCTGCTGTCGTCACGCGAATGGGCCGTGCTGGAGCCGCTGATCGCGCGGCCCGGCGCCGTGCTCTCGCGC
Source organism: Vitreoscilla sp. (assembly GCA_045810285.1). Taxonomy (GTDB): domain Bacteria; phylum Pseudomonadota; class Gammaproteobacteria; order Burkholderiales; family Burkholderiaceae_C; genus Scleromatobacter. The sequence goes on from JBJMWE010000203.1 coordinate 3,277, forward strand.
GCCCAGCTCGAGGAGAAGATCTTCGGCTTCGACGATTCCATCGCCAGCAATGCCGTCGAGGTCTACGTGCACGGGCTGCGCAAGAAGCTCGGCGCCAACCTGATCCAGAACGTGCGCGGGCTCGGCTACCTGGTGCCGCGCGAATGACGCGCGATGCGCCGCACTCGCTGCGCACGCGGCTGCTCGCCTGGCTGCTGGCGGGTACCGTCGTGGCCGCGCTCGCGCAGGCCGGCTTCGCCTATGCCACCGCGCTGGCGCAGGCCGACGTCATCTTCGACCGCCACCTGCGCACGATGGCGATGGCGCTGGCGTCCGGCACGTCGCTGGGCTCGCTGCCGCCCAGCGGCGAAGTCAACGCGGACCGCGCGGGCGAGGACTTCGTGGTGCAGCTGTGGAACGCGCGCGGCGAGCCGATCTTTCGGACCGCGGCGCACCAGAAGCTGCGCCAGCCGGCACAGCCGGGCTTCTCGATCGTGCACGCGCTGGACGGCCGCGACTACCGCGTCTACTCCGTCGTCGCCACCGGCCTGACGGTGCTGGTGGCGCAGGACATGGACGCCCGCCGCGAGATGGCGCGCGCGCTGGCGCTGCGCACCACGTTGCCGGAGCTGCCCACCGCCCCGTTGCTGGCCGTGCTCGTGTGGTGGGTGGTCAGCCGCTCGCTGGCGCCGGTGGCGCGGCTGCGCGCGCAGATGGCCGCGCGCAAGGTCGACGAGCTCGCGCCGCTGAACGACCGCGGCCTGCCCGCCGAGATCCAGCCCTTGATCCAGGAGCTGAACCTGCTGTTCGAGCGACTGCGCCAGGCCTTCGACTCGCAGCGCGTGTTCGTGGCCGACGCGGCGCACGAGCTGCGCTCGCCGCTCGCGGCATTGAAGATCCAGCTGCAGGGCCTGCAGCGCGCCGGCGACGATCCCACGCGCGAGCTGGCCGTCAGGCGGCTCGCCGCGGGCATCGAGCGCGCCGGCCACCTCGTGGACCAGATGCTGGTGCTCGCACGCCAGGAGGCCAGCGTGGCCGAAGGCGTGGCGCTGGCGGCGCTCGATCTCGCGCAGCCCGGGTTCCTGGCGCTGAGCGACACCCTGGCCAGCGCGCAGGCGCGCCAGATCGACCTCGGCGTGCACCGTGCCGAGAGCGTCACGGTGGCCGGCAACGCCGAATCGCTGCGCATCCTCGTGCGCAACCTCCTGGACAACGGCGTGAAGTACACGCCGCCGGGGGGCACCGTGGATCTGAGCGTGCACGCCACGCCCGAGGGCGCGCTGGTGACCGTGGAGGACAGCGGCCCCGGCATCCCCGCGAAGGACCGCGCCCGCGCCCTGGATCGTTTCTTCCGCGTGGTCGACGGCGCCGGCGCCACCGGGAGCGGGCTGGGGCTGGCCATCGTCAAGTCGATCGCCGACATGCACGGCGCCACGATCGTCCTGGACGACTCGCAGCGCCTGGGCGGCCTGCGGGTGCGGGTGTCGTTCGGCTTGCGTTCAGCGCCTTAAGCGCCGTCTAAGCCAGGGCGCCCAGAATTCCTCCGCCACTCGACCGACCCCCTGAATCGGCATCGAGCGCCCTCCAGTCCCACAACGAGGATCCCCGTGCGCATCTCTCCCCTCAGCATCACTCTCACCCTGTCGTTCCTGGCCGCCTGCAGCACCGCTCCCAAGGCGCCGCCGGCGCCGGCACCCACGCCCGCCCCTGCGCCTGTCGCCCAGGTGCCGGCCCCCGCGCCGACGCCGGCCCGCACGGACGACGCCCAGGCGCTCGCCGCCAGGCTGCGCCAGCAGATCGCCGACCTCGACGGCAAGAGCGTGTTCTTCGACTTCGACTCCTTCGTCGTCAAGCCCGAGTACGACGCCACGCTGCACGCCCAGGCCGACTTCCTGAGGGCCAACCCGAACTCGAAGCTCACCGTGCAGGGCAACACCGACGAACGCGGCGGCTCCGAATACAACCTGGCCCTCGGCCAGAAGCGCGCCGAGGCCGTGCGCAAGCAGCTGGGCGTGCTGGGCGTGTCCGCCGACCGCGTCGAGGCCACCAGCTTCGGCAAGGAAAAGCCGCGCGCCACGTGCCACGAGGAATCGTGCTGGTCGCAGAACCGCCGCGACGACTTCGTCAACAAGCCCTGAAGAGGCTTCAAGTCAGCGAAAGGCCGTCGTTGGGATGGCCATGCCGGGGCCGCGAGGCACCCGGCGTCCAGGAGGCCCGCGAGGGCCTTCTTCCGTTTCCGGGGCCGCACGCGCTCGAGCGACTGGCGCGGGCTATCGACGTGGCTGCGGATGGTCGCGGCGCGTGATAACCCCGTCGAGCGCGCCCCGCGCTGCCAGCAGCGCGATGGCGAAGAGTTCGAGGCGCATGGGCAGCACGCGGTCAGCCCGCCCGCGGCGTCGCGTCGGGCCCGCCCAGCACGGCGCGCACGACCTCTGCATGGGGCGCCCATTTCGGCGGCAGCTCCGGCAGCGTGAACAGGCCCTGGCCCGGGGCGCCGTCGCACAGGGCGATCCAGATGGCCCCGAGTTGCGCGAACGGCAGGCTTTCGAGCCGGGTCAAGCGCAGCTCCGGCGCCTCGTCGAGGACGCGGCTGTCCAGCAGGCGCGCGTCGCCGCGTGCGAGCACGTCGCCGCGCGTGTTCACGGCGTAGTGGTTCAGGCCGCCGTCGGCGCCGGGCACCGTGGCGATGGCATAGAGCCGCGCGCCGCCGCAGCGCACCGCCATGACCTCGCGCAGGTGCTCGGCGAAGAGGCGGACGCTGTCGGGGGCGGCGACCAGCATGGGGGCGTGGACGGGATGGCCGCGCGGGTCACGCCGCGGCCACCTTGTCGCTCAGGCGTGCCAGCCAGCGATACAGCGCGAACGTGGCCAGCACGAAGCCGATGCCGCCGAGCCACAGGGCCGTGCCGCCGAAGCTCTCGCCGACGACCGCCAGCGGCGCGTCCTTGCCGCTGAACACGGCGAGCGCGGCGATGGCCACGCCGAACAGGCCCTCGCCGACGATCATGCCGCTGGCCAGCAGCACGCCCAGTTGCCTGGCCGAGGCCGGACGCTTCGTGGTGTCGGCGTGGCGCTCCCAGAAGTGGCCGACGAACGCGCCGACGACCACCATCAGCGTCGTGGCCATCGGCAGGTAGATGCCCAGGCCCACGGCCAGCGGCGGCAGCTGGGCGTGGCTGCCCGGCTTGCGCACGCGCTTGATGACCTCGTCGACCACCACCAGCACCACCCCCAGCATCACGCCCTTGCCCAGCAGGCTCCAGTCCAGGTCGCCGCCCAGCACGCCCTTGGCGAGCGCCGAGATCAGCGCGGCCTGCGGCGCGGCGAGCGCCTTGGCCGTGGCGCCGGGCGCGCCGGCGAAGCCGTAGGCCTTCTGCAGCAGGTCCAGCACCGGCGGGATGACGAGCGCACCGGCCACCGTGCCGATGGCGAGCGCCACCTGCTGCTTCCACGGCGTGGCGTCGACCAGCTGGCCCGTCTTCAGGTCCTGCAGGTTGTCGTTGGCCACCGTGGCGGCCGCGATGATGACGGCCGTGACGAACAGCGTGAAGGCCACCAGCGCGGGGCCGGCGCTGGCCGGCAGCATGGGCTTGACGGCGAGCGCCACGAGCAGCGCCGCCGAAATCACGACGATGATGCCCACGCCCGACAGCGGGCTGTTGCTCGAGCCGATCAGCCCTGCCATGTAGCCGCACACGGCGGCCACGAAGAAGCTCATCAACGCGATGAAGGCGATGCCGCCGGCCACCAGGATGACGGTGGCCGAACCCAGGCCCG
>JBJMWE010000204.1:0-9224 GCA_045810285.1 Vitreoscilla sp.
CAGCGCGAGCAGCGCGGCAGCCGCGGCCAGGGGCCGGGGCAGCTCAGTTCGAGCCGACCGTCTGCGCATGCGCCGTCTTCCAGCTGGCGACCGCGTGCTTGAGCTTGCTGTACTCCTCGCACGGCGTGAAGCACAGCTTGTCGAGCGCCTTCAGGTGCTCCTCGGCCTGCGCGATGTTGCCCGTCATCAGGTAGGCCTCGCCCATGTATTCGTGCGCGCCGCGATGCCGCGGGTCGATCGCGAGCGCCTTGTCGTAGTGCAGGAAGGCGGCGTCGAGGTTGCCGGACTTGCGATAGGCATAGCCGAGCCAGTTCTGCGCATCGGCATCGCGCCCGTGCTCGGGGCTGCTCGCGACGTAGGCCTCCAGCAGCTGGATCGCCTGCGGGAAGTGGTCGCCCTGGATCGCTTCCACCCCCTGGCTGTACTGCGGGTCGACGGCGGCGAGCTTGCCGCCGGGCAGCGTGGTCATCCCGCCACCACCGCCACCACCACCGCCGCCACCGCCACCCCCGCCGCCGGAGGCGAGGGCGGGCAGGGCGGCGCAGGCGGCCAGCAGGACGGCGAGCGACAGGCGGGCGATCGGAAAGGGGGTCATGGGGGCTCCTCGAAATGGAAATTGACGTTGTCCGCCGGTGGATGCCCGCGCGCCGCACGACGGTTCATGCGGCGGGCCGCGGCGAGGAATCTCCCCTGTCCGGGGTAGCGACGGCGCCCCCGGCGGCGTGGCATCGCGCTATCCTCGACGAACAACTCCGACTCGCTGGATGGACCTCGCCCGACCTGCCGACGACGCGCGCCGCCTCGACCTGCTCCGGCAGCTGCACCTGCTCTCCGCCGAGCCCGATCCGGCCCTCGACCGCCTGAGCCGCATCGCGGCGGCCGTCACCGGTGCCGGGATGGCGATCATCGGCTTCGTCGCCGGCGAGCGGCCGTTCATCCGCTCGCGGGTGGGCACCGAGGCCTCCGCCGTCACGCTGGAGGAGAGCCTGTGCCGCCGCGTGCTGGACGCGGACGGCGTCGTGGAGATCGCCGACGCGCCGCGCGATCCCCGCCTGGCCGGCAGCCCGTTCGTGCATGCGCCCGGCGCGATCCGGTCGTGTGTCGGCGTGCCCGTGCGCTTCGACGGCGTGGCGCTCGGCACCGTGTGCGTGCTCGATACCCGCGCTCGCCGGCTGGACGACGCGCAGCGCGCGGCGCTGGTCGACGTCGCCGGGATGGTCGAGTGCCTGCTGCGCTCGCGCCACGAGCAGGGCCAGCTGGAGGAGCAGCGCCGCTATGCGGTCGACCTGGCCGAGGTGCTGCGCGACTCCGAGGCGATGCTCACCCAGGCGCAGCGCCTGGCGCGCCTGGGCAGCTGGGACGTCGACGTCTCCACTGGCCTGACGGCCTGGTCGCCCTCGCTGTACGAGCTGTTCGGGCGCGACGTCGCACTCGGCCCGATCACCGCCGACGAGTTCCGCAAGCGCATGCCGGCCGAGGATCGCCCCGGCTTCCAGGCCGCTGTCGACCGGGCATTCCTCGGCCACGAGAAGATGCAGGTCGAGTTCCGCTTCCCGCAGCCTGACGGCCGCGTGCGCTGGATCAGCGCCGTCAGCATGCCCGTGCGCGACGCCGCGGGCCGCGTGCTTCGGCTGCGCGGCACCTTGCAGGACGTCACCGAGCGCCGTCTCAGCGAGCGGCATGTGCGCGAGAGCGCGGAGCGCGATCGCCTGCTGTGGCAGACGTCGGCCGACGTCGTCCTCATCGTCGACGAGGAGAACCTGGTGCGCTTCTGCAACCCGGCCATCGAGCCGGTGCTGGGATGGCGGCCCGAGGAGGTCATCGGCCAGCCGCTCTCGATGCTGCAGCCCGAGCCCCTGCGCGCGGCCCATGGCCGCGGCTTCGCGCGCTACCTGGCCAGCGGCGAGCGCCGCCTGGACTGGCGCGCGGTGGAGATCGCCGCGCTCCATCGCGACGGCCGCGAGATCCCGGTCGAGCTCTCGTTCAGCGACATGCAGATGGACGGCCACCGCATCTTCGCGGCGTTCATGCGCGACGTCACGCAGCGTGTGCAGCAGCAGCAGGCGCTGCAGCGCAGCGAGGAGCGCTACCGGCGCATCGTGCAGACGGCCGAGGAGGGCATCTGGATGATCGCCGCCGATGCCACCACCACCTTCGTCAACCCGAAGATGGCGCGCTTGCTGGGCTACGAGGCCGCGGAGATGCTGGGGCGTTCGATGTACGACTTCATGGACGAGCGCGCCCGCGCCGAAGCCACCGAGAACATGCGCCGGCGGGCGCAAGGCATCTCCGAGCAGCACGACTTCCGCCTGAGCCGCAAGGACGGCAGCGACCTGTGGACGGCCATGAGCACCAGCCCCATCGTCGACGCCGACGGCCGGCCTGCCGGCGCGCTCGCGATGGTCACCGACATCACCGAGCGCCGCCGCGCCGAGGAGGCGCTGCGCCAGAGCGAGGAGCGCTTCCGTTCGCTGACGGTGCTGTCGTCCGACTGGTACTGGGAGCAGGACGAGCACTTCCGGCTGACGCAGGTCGTGGGAGGACGGGCGTTGGACAACAACGTCGGCCTGCGCCGCGTGATCGGCCAGCGGCCCTGGGAGGCCGCCAATGCGGCGATGGATCCCGGCGACTGGGAGCGCCACCGGCGGCAGCTGGAGGCGCACGAGCCGTTCCGCGACTTCGAGATCACGCACGAGGGCGCGGACGGCACGCTCTACACCGTGAGCGTCAGCGGCGAGCCGGTGTTCGACGCATCGGGTCGCTTCACCGGCTATCGCGGCGTCGGGCGCGACATCACGGAGCAGCGGCGCGGCCAGACGCTGCGGCTGGAGCTCGAGGCGCAACTGCGCGAGTCGCAGAAGATGGAGGCCATCGGCGTGCTGGCCGGCGGCATCGCGCACGACTTCAACAACGTGCTGGCCGGCATCCTGGGCAACGCGTCGCTGGCCATCCAGGACCTGCCGCCCGGGCATGCGGCCGCGGTGAGCCTGGAGCAGATCCGCAAGGCCGGCCTGCGCGGGCGCGGGCTGGTGCAGCAGATCCTCGCGTTCGCGCGCCGCCAGCCGCGCGAGATCGTGGCCTGCGAGCTGCGGCCGCTGGTGGAGGAATGCATCGGGCTGCTGCGCTCGACGCTGCCGGCGGGCGTGACGCTCGACGTCGCGCTGAGCGAGCTGCCCGTGTTCGTGCAGGCCGATCCCACGCAGATCGAGCAGGTGCTGATGAACCTGTGCACCAACGCCTGGCACTCGCTGGGTGGCAAGCCCGGGCGCGTGGCGGTGGCGCTGGCCCCGGTGGAGCTCGATGCCGCCGCGGCGCGGCAACTGGGTGGGGGCCTGGTGCCGGGCGCCTGGGGGCGCATCGTCGTCCAGGACACCGGCGGGGGCATGGACGCCGGCACCCGGGCGCGCATCTTCGAGCCCTTCTTCACCACCAAGCCGGTCGGCGAGGGGACGGGTCTCGGGCTGGCGGTGGCGCACGGCATCATCACCGCGCACGGCGGCCTGATCCGCGTGCAGACGGCGCCGCAGCAGGGCAGCACCTTCGAGATCTGGCTGCCGCGTTCCGCCGAGGTGCAGGCCGCCGACCGGCCGCCGCCGCTGGACATCGCGCACCGCGGGCATGGCGAACGCGTGCTCTACATCGACGACGACGAGGTGATGGTGGTGATGGTGGAGCGCCTGCTCGAGCGCCTGGGCTACCGCGTGACCTGCCTGCACGACCCGGCGCGCGCGATCGAGTTCGTGCGCGCGGCGCCGCGCGACATCGACATCGTCGTCAGCGACCTCAACATGCCGGAGCTGTCCGGCCTGGACGTCGCGCGGGCGCTGCACGGCATCCGGCCCGAGCTGCCCGTGATCATCAGCTCGGGCAACCTGCCGGACCAGCTGCAGGCCGAGGCGCGCCAGGCCGGCGTGCGCGCGCTGGTGCACAAGCAGTACACGCTCGAGGAGCTCGGCGGCGTCATCCACTGGGTGCTGGCCGGCGGCCAGCGCCTGGGGCACGAGCCGCTGCTGATGGCCACGCGCTGACCGCCGGCGTCACGGTACGCCACCACGGCGGGTTACGCCTCGCGGCTAACTGTGAACCGTCAACAGGTGGTCCCTCGATTTACTGAGCCTGGAGATGGGCGGCACGCCGCCGATGCCGCTGTGGGGACGATGGCAGTTGTAGTGGTGCTGCCAGCTGGCGAGCGCTTTGGCTCGATGAGCGGAGTTCTGGAAGGTCCAGCCGTATGCCCACTCCCGAAGCGCTGACTGGATGAACCGCTCGGCCTTGCCGTTGGTCTGGGGTCGATACGGACGAGTGAACTTGTGAGTGATACCGAGTGCTTGGCACGCGTCGGCGAACTCCCTGGATCTGAAAGCAGATCCGTTGTCGGTGAGTAGACGTTGAACCGTGATGCCAAGCTTGGCGTAGTAGGCAACAGCGCTCATCAGGAACGTCACCGCCTGATCCTTCTTCTCATCGGGGTGCAAGGCGGTGAAAGCCAGGCGCGAGTGATCATCGATGGCGATGAACAGCATCTCCCAGCCAGCCCCTCGAAATGCATCCTTGCGCTTCCCGGTCACTCGCGGGCCGGGTCGAACGATGCGCCCGAGCTTCTTGGTATCGATGTGCAGTAGATCGCCTGGCGCTTCATGCTCATAGCGCACTACGGGCTGGGCCGGTTCCAGATCCTTGAGCTTGGACAGCCCGGCTCGCTTCAGGACACGGCTGACCGTGGACTCCGAGACTCTGACGATGACCGCAATGCGAGCCTGCGTCATTCGGCGTCGTCGAAGCTCGACGATGAGCAGGGCCTTGGTCTCATCGATCGCCTTGGGCGATCGCACCGGCCTTGACGAAGCATCGGCCAGGGCTGCCTGGCCGCCTGCAAGGAAGCGGCCCAGCCACTTCCTGATCGTCTTTGGTGTCACACCATAGTCGAGGGCGGCCTGCGTGGTCCCCAGGCCACCTTTGGTCAGTTCTTCAACCAGTTCCACTCGGCGTGCGTACGTCAATCGGGCATGCTTATGGCTGTTCATCTGGGCTCCGGTTCTTGGCAGATTGGGTGTTTGGCGACTTCCAGTCTCTCAGACCCAACCCGGATGAACACCGGATACAACCTATTGCAGCATCACAGCTAACCCGCCCTACCGAGCTCGCGCCGTTCGAGGATCGCATCGAGCGTTGACGCCGTCGGCACCCTGCGCAGCCGGTAGTGGCGGACACGGCGTGTAGGGCGGGGTAGGGCGGGGTAGGGCGGGGTAGGGCGGGTTAGCCGCAGGCGTAACCCGCCGTTCGTTCGCGCGCAGAGACCTTGCATGGCACCAACAGGTCCGCCGCACGCCGGCGAATGGCGGGTTACGCCTTCGGCTAACCCGCCCTACCAGGGGACATGGCGCATGCGCGGCGCCCTCAATGCGTGAACCCGATCTTTGCCCGCCGTCCATTCCCCGCGGGCAGGTCGTCCAGCCGGATCGCGTCGCGGCCGGCCAAGCGGGCGTTGCCGAAGCCGGTCATCAGCGCGCGCCGCATCTCGCGCGGCGCGAGTTCGGCCAGGCGATCGAGCACGTCGTCGCGCGGCGTCGCCTCGAAGTACTGGCCCCAGTCGTGGTCGGCGCGGATCTCTGCGTGCAGGCGCTGCGCGATGACGCGCGCGGCGGCGTGGTCGGGAGCCTGCACCTCGTAGACGTTCATGCGGTTGAGGATGGGCTCGGGAATCGCGCGCGCATCGTTGGCGGTGGCCACCCAGATCACCTGGCTGGCGTCGATGGGCACCTCGGCGAACTCGTCGATGAAGGCCTCGGCGGTGTCGTGCTCCATCAGCGAATACAGCGCGCCCAGCGGGTCGTACGCGTGCTCCGAGCGCGCCTTGTCGATCTCGTCGACCACCATCACCGGGTTGGCGTACTCGCCGTCCACCAGGGTCTCGAACACCTTGCCGGGCCGCGCGCCCTTCCACTGGCTGGAGGCGCCGCTGAGCACCCAGCCGGCGGTCAGCGAGCTCATCGAGATGAAGCCCATGCCGGTGCCCAGCAGCTCGGCCACCTCGCGCGCGAAGTGCGTCTTGCCCACCCCCGGCGGGCCCAGCAGCAGGATGGGCGTGATCTCGAGGGCGTCACGGCTGTCCTGGCACAGCGCGATCTGGCGCTTCACGTCGTCCAGCGCGTCGTGGAAGTTGGGCAGTTCGTCGTACAGGTGATCCATCGCGGGCAGCCCCGCGGGCTTGACCTGGAAACGGTCGGCCCCCTTTTCCAGCATGCGCTCGTAGGTGCTCCGCAGCGTCTCGTGCTCCGACTGCTGCTGCAGGCGCGCGAGGCGCTGGCTGACGGCGTCCAGCCGGTACAGCGATCGCATGCGTGCGATCGGGATCCGCGGAGCGCGGGTCTCGGTGGATGTGTCGTTGCCTGCAATCAAGGGGACCTCCGACGAAGTTCGGGAACGGTCCATCCCATTGAAGCGCGGGCGGCGGCGGATGACGCCCCGAACAAGGGGGATGGAGGCCCCCTGTTCCCGTCCAGCAAAGTTCGTGCCGCGCGGTCGAGCTCGGGCGCGTGACGCGCTTCACGCGCCGGTGCGCCCGCGCGACGGGCGTGAATCCGGAAGCTGCCCGTTCGCGTATTCCCCATGTCGGCGCACTCATCCGGTGCGCCGACTCGTGTTCTCATGCATCGTCACGCCAGCCCCGTCGCCTTGCCCGCTCCCCGGCCGCTCGCGCTCGTGCATGCCGCGGCGGCACGCGCGCACGCGACGATCGTGCGTGTTCGCCCAACCAGGAGCCCCGTTCGTGAAAGTGATCGCTCCATGACCACGGCCGCGCTGAAGCGCGACCACGAGCTCGAGTCCCGCCTGGCCGACTGGCTCGCGCGCTGCGCGCTGGGCGACCGCAAGGCCTTTCGCCAGCTCTACGACGCCACCGCGCCGCGCCTGCTGGGCGTCGTCGCGCAACTGGTGGGCCGTGGCGCCCTCGCGGAAGACCTGCTGCAGGACGTCTACGTGCGCATCTGGAAGGCCGCGGGCCAGTACCGCGCCGGCGCCGGTTCCCCGATGGCGTGGATGGCGGCCACCGCGCGCTACCGCGCCATCGACCACCTGCGCTCGCGCGGCGCGCGGCCCGAGGTGGCCATCGCCGACCTGCCATCGCACGCCGGTTCCGACGACGGCGACGACGACCCCACGCAGCGCATGGCCGATCCTGGCCCGGGGCCGGCGCAGCGCGTCGAGGCACGTTCCGAGGCGCAGGCCGTGCAAGGCTGCCTCGGTACGCTCCAGGGCTCGCAGCAGCAATCGATCTCGCTCGCGTACTACCAGGGACTGAGCCACGGTGAGATCGCCGCACACCTCGGCGCGCCGCTGGGCTCGGTCAAGACCTGGGTGCGGCGTGGCCTGATCGCGCTGAAGACCTGTCTCGAGCGTTGCGGGTGGGCGGCATGAACCTGCTCACGCCGGAACTGTCCGATAGCCTGGCCGCCGAATACGTGCTGGGCACGCTCACCGGCGGCGCGCGCCGTCGCTTCGATGCGCTGCTGCCTGCGCATCCCGCGCTGCGGCATGCCGTGGCGGGCTGGGAGCAGCGGCTGCTGCCGATGGCGCTGGCTTCGCCCGCCGTGCCGCCCGCGCCGCGCGTGTGGGCCGGCATCGAGGACCAGCTGGGCTGGCGCGCGGCGACGGCCGTGCCGTCGCCATGGCGCCTGCGCTTCTGGCAGGCCTTCGCCACGTGCGCCACCGTCGCGGCCGTGGTGCTGGGCACCGTGCCGCGCCACGAACCCGTCGCCGCGCCGATGATCGTCGTGCTGCACGCCACCCGGGGCAGCGAGACCATCGTCGCCGGCCTGAGCCCCGACCACCGGCAGATGTCCATCCAGCCCCTGCAGAAGGTGGCGTTGACCTCCGACCAGTCGCTGGAGCTGTGGGCGCTGAAGAAGGACGGCCCGCCCGCCTCCCTCGGCGTGATCGCGGCGGACAGGCTGACGGCCATCCACCAGAAGACGCTGCCCAGGGACACCAAGGGCCTGGCCGTGACGCTGGAACCGCTGGGCGGCTCGCCGAGCGGTGCGCCCACCGGCCCGGTGCTGTTCGTGGGCGACCTGACGCTCTGAGACGCCGCCGCGGCGAGCGAAGAAGGAAGAAGGGCGCCCGCGGGCGCCCTTCGTCTCGGACGATCGTCTGATCAGGTCACGGCAGCGCGTTGAGTGCAGCCTTCGTCGGCACCGAGAAGTTGTAGCCGTCGTGCTTGTCCCAGTTGATGGACCACGTCATCGCGCCGCGGAAGGTCGGGTAGGCCTTGGCGGGCTTGATGGTGTTGCAGCCCTGCAGCTTGGTCAGGCAGTTCAGCGTGTTCGTGATCGTCGTGGAGGACACGAAGCCGGTGTTGGCCGAGCTGGGGCCGGACGGCACACCGAACGCGACCTGATCGGGACGCAGGCCGTTGAAGTGCCAGCCCGTGCCGTACGCCACGCTGAAGCCCTCGATCAGCATCAGGCTGCCGGCGACGAGGCCGTCGACGCTGCCCTCCGAGACCTGCTGGTTGCCGGCGTTGTCGTAGGTGAAGCCGCCGTTGTTGTAGTACTGCACGTGGATCTCGGTGAGATCGTTGCGCAGGGCGTCGATGATGGGCAGGTACGCGCCCCAGATCGAGCCGTAGGCGACGTAGCCGCCCTGCACGTACGGGTGCTCGGGCGCCATCGACAGGTAGAAGTTCGGGCCGACCTTGGCCTTGAGCTGGCGCATGGCGGTGACGAGGTTGGCCTGCAGCGCGGTGTTCTGCGACACGCCAGTCTCGAGGTCGAGGTCGATGCCGTCGAAGCCGTACTTCTGGATGATGGCGTAGGCGCTGTTGACGAAGTTCGTCACCATCGTCGCGTTGTCCAGCGAGATCGAGCCGTTCTGGCCACCCACCGACAACACCACCTTCTTGCCGGCCTTGCGCTTGGCGGCGACGTCGGCGATGAACTGCGCGTCGCTGCCGGCGCCCGGGTCGACGGTGAAGCTGATGTTGCCGTTGCCCGCGTTGTCGGCGAACGAGACGATGATCGTGTCCCAGTTGTTCGACACCTGCGCGATCGGGAAGGTGGCGCCCGACGGGTTGGTGAAGTTGTGCCAGTAGCCGACCAGCCAGTGGCCCGACGGCGGCGGCGCCGGCGTGGGCGACGGCGTGGGCGACGGCGTGGGAGCGGGCGCGGGAGCCGGCGCGGGCGCGGGCTTCTTCGGCCGCTTGCGGGTGTTCACGCGGAAGGTCGCGC
>JBJMWE010000205.1:0-6326 GCA_045810285.1 Vitreoscilla sp.
CCGCGCCGGCATCGCGGCCGCGCGCCGGCATCGCATACCCGAGCTCGTGGTGAACATCACCGTGTTGACCGGGTTCCCATCGCCCGACTCCCTCGAACGATTTTTCGCCGCCGTCGAATGGGCCGCGGCCGCGGCGCCCGGCACGCGGCGGCGCACGTCGGCCTGCCACTTGGTGACGACCGGGTCGCCGCCGGGCACCAGCGCGAGGTAGCGCGTGTACAGCTCCAGCGCCTTGGCGGGCTCGGCCAGGTACAGGTCTTCCAGCACGCCCAGGTTCAGTACCGCGGTGGCGTAGCCGGGGTTGATGGCCAGCGCGTGCTGGTAGGCGTCGCGCGCCTTCGTGAACTCGCCGGCCTGGCGGTAGGTCAGGCCCAGCTGGTCCCAGGCAACCGCATGGCCGGGGGCCAGCGTGGTGGCCTTCTCCAGTTCGCCGACGGCCTCGGGCAGGCGGCCGGCGTTGCGGGCGATGACGCCGAGGTTGGCGTGCGGCCCGGCCAGTTCCGGGTTGGACTGCGCGAGCGCGCGGAAGCCCTTCTCGGCGTCGGCGACGTGGCCGGCGCGCAGCAGCGCCAGCGCGTCGTCGTAGGCGCGCTGCGTGGCCGGCGCGATCGGCCCGGTGGATGCGGGCGCGGCGCCGGCGTCCACGGCGGCAGGCGCGGCGCTGGCGGCTTGCGACGGCGCGCCGGCCGACGCGGACGCGTCGTGCGCGGCATCGCGCGACTTGAAGCCCACCGAGCCGCAGCCCGCGAGCAGCGCCGCGGCCGCGACGGCCGTCAGCGCGAGCGAGAGACGTTCAACGGATCGCATCGACGGTCGCCTCGCTGTGTTCGGACTTGTTGTAGCGCGCGGGCTGCAGCGTCTTGAGCGCCTCGAAGCTCTTCTTGACCCAGTCGTCGTAGATGCCCTGCGTGGTGCGGCTCGCGTTGACGCCATGCAGCTCGATGGCCTTGAGCACGTACGGATCAGCCTGTTCTTCCAGCATCTCGTTGTACTGTTCGAGCTCCAGCTTGGACAGCTTCCTGGGGCGTTGCGACGAGGTCAGCGACTTGGCGAAGTCCTGGTAGACGTTGGCGACGTGGAACGTGGCCGCCGTGGTGACCTCGGCCACCCCGTAGTCGCTGGCCGCGGCGTACGCCTTGAGCGCGTCCTCCATGCGGGCCTTCTTGAGCTTGAGGTTCTTGGCCAGTGGTTCCACCAGCGCCACCTTCTGGTACGCCTCGAACGACGGTTGCGCCGCGGCCAGCGCCGCCATCGCGCCCAGCGTCTTCGTGCGGTCGGTGCGCGCGCTGCCGCCGTTCTGGTCCGCCACGAAGATGGCGTGCATGTGCGCGTTCTCCACTGCGGCGTTGCCCTCGATGTGCGCCAGCTGCGCGAGGCGGTAGTGGGCCTCGACGGCGGGTTCGAGCGGCGTCGGGTACTGCTTCAGGTAGCGCTCGTAGTCCTTGGCGGCGGCCGCGCGGTTGACCGTGGCGTCGCCGGGCTTCGGCTTGCCGGCCTTGACGCTTTCAGGATCGCTCGCGGCGGCACGTTCATACAGCGTCGCCGCCTGCCACAGCGCGGCACGGGCGCGCGTGGCGCCATCGGGCGTGGTCGTGGGCGTGCTCGCGATGCGCTCGTACTGCGCGGCGGCCGGCGCCCACTGCTTCTGTTCGCTGTAGGCCAGCGCGAGGTTGGCCGTGACGTCGCCCTGCAACGGATGGTTCGGGTAGCGCTGGCGGAACGCCTCCAGCGCCTTGGCGGCGGCGGGCCAATCCTTCAGCGCGATGAGGGAGGCGGCGGCGTCATACTCGGCGTTCACGCGGATCGCCGAGCCCGGCGCGGCCACGGCCACCCGCGAGAAGTTGTCGGCCGCGGCCTTGTTGTCGCCCGCGGCGCGTGCCTGCTCGCCCTGCTTGTAGATCGATGCGGCCAGGCGCTCGGTGAGTTCGGCGCGCGCCGGATCCTTCTCCGGCACCAGCGCCAGCACCTCGCCGTAGGCCTTCTCGGCCTTGTCGAACTTGCCCGCCTCGAACGACGTGTGCGCGACCAGCGTCCATGCCACGCGGCGCTGCGCCGGCGTGGCAGGGGGTTGAAGCGCGAGCACCTGCCCGGCGACGCTCGCGGCGCGCTCGTTGTCGTGCAGCTTGAACAGTGCATCGGCGGCGTTCGTGAGCACGGCCGGCGTGCGCGTGTCGTTCGGGAACGCGGCGGCGAAGCGCAGCTCGCTGTCGACGCCCGCGCGCTGCAGCGGCAGCAGCGCGTCGCCGGTGACGCCCTTCTGTTCGGCGGTGTGGGCCAGCAGTGCGGAGTAGCCCGCGTCCGCGCCGTGCGGGTGCGTCGGGTACTCGTAGGCCGTCTTCTCGTATTCGACGGCCGAGGCCGAGAACTGCCCGCTCTCGTACAGCACCTCGGCCAGCAGGAAGTTGTTCTCCGCGGCGTCCGGGTCGCTGCCGAACTCGGCCAGCCAGGCGCGGTACCACTTCGCGGCCTCGACGTAGTCGTCCTTGGCCTTGGTCTTCTGGGCTTGCGAGTGGTAGCGCTGGGCCAGTTCGGCCAGCGCCGTCTTGACCAGCGGCTGCGCCTTCTCCCAGCCCTCGGGGTTGACCTTGCGGAACTCGCCGTCCAGGCCGTATTGCGCGACGTAGTCCTTCTTGGCCGAGAGCGCCAGCTGGTCGAAGCCGGCGTCCTGGTCGATCGAGATGACCTTGGCCTGCATCAGCGGCGCCTGCGCGTCGAGCGGGTTCAGGCGCGCGAAGCCGGCGTAGGTGTCGGCGGCGTCCTTCGGGCGCTCCTGCTTCAGGTAAAGCTGGCCCAGTTGCTGGTAGACGCGGAATTCGTAGCCGCGGCGGCCGGCGTCGGTGATGTACGGCGGGATGGAGTCGGCGCCCTTCAGGTTGGCCAGCGAGATGCCGATCACGCGCAGCGTGTCGTCCACCAGCTCCTTGTCCGCGCGGGTGAGCTTGTCGGACTGGCTGAGGTCGTCGTCGCGGATGCCCACGATCTTGCCGTCCAGCACGCCGAAGAACGAGCTGACCGCCTCCTCGAGGTTGCCCTGCTTGAACTTGGACCAGCCCTGCATGTACAGCGCGCGTTCGCGGTACGGGTTGTCGTAGTCGCCCTTGAGCACCAGCGAGTAGGCCGCTTCGGCCTTCGGGTACTGGCGCAGCGTGAACAGGATTTCGCCGCGGCGGAACTCCACCTCGTCGAAGTAGTGCGTCTTGGGGTACTTCGCGACGAGCTCGTCGAGCGTCTTGAGCGAATCCTCCAGCGCGCCGCCCTGCTCCTGCGCCCGCGCGAGCTGGTACAGCACGCGGTCGTTGTTCGGGTCGTTCGGATAGGTCTTGAGATAGTCGCGGTATTGCGCGATCGCGGCGGAGTAGTCGGGCACGCCGGTGGCCGTCGGGTGCGCGGCGTTGGCGTTGTCGGCGCTGCCCATCTGCAGGTCGCCCAGGCGGCGCAGCGCGTCGGCGCGCTGCTTCGCGTCGGGCGTCACGGCCAGGAAATTGCGATAGGCGGCGATCGCCTTGTCCTCGTCGGCCGGGATGCCCGGATCCTGGTCGATGACCACTTCCTTGGTCAGCAGCGACTTGATGGTGGGCGCGTTGTCGGGCGTGGCGCCCGGCTTCTTCGCGCCGCCGCCCAGCACCCCGCAAGCCCCCAGCGAGGTGGTGAGCACGACCAGCGCCAGCGCGCGCGGCAGCGGCGACAGGCGCGGCATCGGCAGCAGGCGTTCAGGGCTTGTCCGCATGGCTGCCCTCTTCCTTCGGCTCGGTCGCGCGGTCGTACAGCTGCGCGACCGCGTAGCGGGCCTGCGCGGTGTAGGCGGCCAGGCGCTCCTTCTGCGCCTTCAGTTCGGTGATGGCGATCTCCTGCAGCGCGCCCTGCTGCTCCGTGGACAGCGCCGCCACGCGCGGCAGCAGCACGTTCAGGCGGGCGTCGAGCTCGGCGATGCGGCGCGCGAAGTCGTCGAAGCGCGCGGGCTCCTCCTGTTGCGCCTTGGCCAGGTCGGCGTCGTGCTGGCGCGCCGCGACGAGGGTGTCCTCGGTCTGCTGCTGGCCCTTCTTGGCGCTCCACGCGCGGGCCGGGTATTCGTGCGCCAGCTGCCACGCGAGCGCGCCCGCCACGCGGCGCAGGCGCTCGCGCGCGTCCGCGAGGCCGGGGTCGGCGTCGGCGGGCAGCCTGGCGAGCGTGTCGGTGACCCGCGCCAGCCGCTGCTGCAGCCCGCGCTCGTTCGCGTCGGCGAAGGCGACGCCGTCGGCGGCGTCCTCGGCGGTCTTCAGGTCGGCGGCGTTGGCGTCGCTGCGCTTCTGCAGCTGGTCCAGGCCCAGGCCGCGCGCCTGCTGCAGTTCGCGGATCCTGGGCAAGCGCTCGGCGAAGGCCTGGCGGCGCGTGGACAGCATGTCGCCGAAGACGCCCAGGTTGTCGTGCCACTCGTTCAGGTTGCGCGTGAGGAAGTGCAGGTCGCGGTAGTTCTTGAACGCTTCCTGGAACTCGTTGCCGGCGACGACGGGCGTGAGCAGGCTCGCGTGCGGCATCAGCGGCAGGTCGCGGAAGGTCTGGAACCAGCCCATGTCGTCGCCGGGGTTGCGGCTCATCAGGCCCTCGACCAGCTTGCCTTCGCGGATCGCGGCGATCGTGGCGTCGATGTTGGCGTCCTCGTTCTCGAAATTGGCGATCGCGTTCTCGTAGCGCTGCAGCGCCTGCCCATCGGCGTGGAGCTCGGCGTAGGCGTAGGGCACGGCCAGCTGCGCCTCGAGCACCGACGGGTCGCTGGCGTCGCGGCCGGCGAGCTCCAGCCAGGGCACCAGCGCCTGCTTGGGGTTGCCGACGGCGTCCGCCGCCCAGCCGAAGCCCAGCAGCGCGGCGTTGGCCTGCACGCCCTGCAGGCGCACGCGCTGCAGGTAGTCGCGCGCGAGCATGGGCTTGCCGTCCTTCATGGCGGCGAAGCCGAGCGCGACGTTGGCCTTGTCACGCAGTGCACGGCTTTCCTCGTCGGGCATGGTCAGGCGGCCGAGGTCGTCCAGCACGTTGGTGCCATGGGCGACGTCGCCCCCGCGGATCATGGCGACGCCCAGGTTGAAGCGCGCGTACAGGTCGGTGCCGCGCGGGCCGGCGATGGGCGTCAGGATCTTGCTGGCCGTCGCGTTGTCGCCCAGGGCCATGGCCACGTTGGCCTGCAGCAGCTTGCGGTCGTCTTCCAGCGGCTCGGGCAGCACGTGCTCGACGTGGCCGAGCGCCGCCGACGCCTCGGGCATCAGGCCGCGCTGGTAGCGGATCTTGGCGAGGAAGTACCAGGCGCGGTCGCGCACCGACGGCGGCGCGCCGCGCGCCAGCAGCGCCTCGAACACCTCGGCGGCCTGCTTGTGCAGCCCGTACGACAGCAGCAGCCCGCCGCGCAGGATCTCGGCCTCGTCGGCGTGGTGCTGCATGCGGTCGAAGTGCTGCGACACCTCCAGCTTCACGATGGCCGGGAAGTAGCGGCCCTGGTAGAACTCGAACAGCACGTCGCCGTAGTGCGGATCCAGCACCGGGTGCTTCGGCGGATCGGCCGGCACCTTGTTCGGATCATCGGCGGCGCGCACGCCCGCCGTCGCGAGGACGCCCGCGACGAGCGCGGCGGCCAGGCGAAGCGGCGGCAGGAGGCGCGAACGCATGCGCATCGTCGTCACTGCCAGACTTTGACGTCGAATTCCGGCTGCAGCTTCTGCTGCACGTCCTTGATCTGCAGTTCGATGTACTTGGGCTCGGTGCTCTTGTCGAACTTGATCGTGCTGGCGCGCTTGTAGTCGCGGTCGTGCGGACCCTTGCCGGTGAAGAAGGCCACGATCTCGTGCGGGCCGGCCTTCAGGTCGCCGAGGTAGACGCGCTGGACGCCGCCGCGGTGCAGCGCCTGCACCTCCAGCGGCGTGTACAGGTAGGTGGTGACGACCTTGTCGTCGAGCTTGATCTGCACCGAGTCGAGGTCGAACATCAGGCCGACGTCCATCGACACGAACACCGCCACCTGGGTGTTGGCGGGGAACAGCAGTTCCTCCTCGAGCACCAGCAGGTCGCGGTTCAGGCGGATCACGTCAGCCTTGGTCTGCTGCACGCGGTCGTCCAGGCTGCCGCTGGGCGCGGGCTCGCCGGCGGCGGCCCGCATTTCCGCGACTACAAGCGCGGCACCACCCTCAAGTTCGACAAGGGCACCGAGCCCAAGTACATCGAGCTGCAGATCAAGGACTCCACCGGCAAGCTGCAGCCTGAGTTCGTGGTCAAGGACTGGCAGTAAGCGCGGGCCGTGAGCACCGGACGACACGCCTACATGCGCCTGCGGACATCCCCGAACAGTGTGCTGCGCCGGCTCG
>JBJMWE010000206.1:0-3616 GCA_045810285.1 Vitreoscilla sp.
CCCAGCGTCACGATGAAGGGCTCGATGCGGCCGCGCGTGATCAGCAGCCCGTGCGCGAGCCCGAACAGCGCGCCCAGCAGCACGGCGAAGCCCGCGCCCAGCACCACCGTGAGCCAGGGCGCGAGGTGGTGGCGGCCGAGCGCGTTCATCAGCAGGATGACGCCGCCGGCGATCAGCGCCGCCATCGAGCCCACCGACAGGTCGATGCCGCCGCTGATGATCACGAAGCACATGCCCACCGCGATGATGCCGATGAAGGCGGTGCGCGTGAGCACGTTGAGCGCGTTGTCGATCGTGGCGAAGTCGTGGTTCAGCAGGAAGCCGGCGACGCACAGCACGAGCAGCCCCAGCACGGGCCCGAGCCCGTGCAGGCGCGCCCACGCGCGCATGGCGCCCGTACGCGCGGCGGCGGCGCGACCGCCGGCGGCCGCGGGCGTCTCAGTGGAGTCCGGTGGCGTGCGCAATCAGGGCCTCCTCGGTGAGTTCGTCCGCGGCCAGCGTGGCCTGCAGCGCGCCCGCCCGCATCACGACGATGCGATGGCAGATGCCGATCAGCTCCACCAGCTCGGACGAGATGACGACGACGGCCTTGCCCTCGCGCGCGAGCCGCTGGATCAGGAAATAGATGTCGCGCTTGGCGCCGACGTCCACGCCGCGCGTGGGCTCGTCCAGCACGATGACGCGCGGCCCCGGATGCAGCACCTTGGCCAGCGCGAGCTTCTGCTGGTTGCCCCCCGACAGCGACGCCGCCGGGATGTCGAGCGCGCCGGTGCGGATGCCGAACTCGCCGACGGCCGCCTCCAGCGCGGCGCGCTCCGCACCCGGATGCAGCCAGGGCGTGGCGTAGCGCCGCAGCGCCATCAGCGTCAGGTTCTCGGCCAGGCCCAGGTGCACGTGCAGGCCCTTGCCCTTGCGATCCTCGCTGAGATACGTGAGCCCGTGCGCCGCCGCCTCGCGCGGGTTGCGGATGCGCACGGGGCGGCCATCGATCTGCAGCGACGCCAGCGTGTGCGGGCGCAGGCCCAGGAGGCCTTCGAACGCCTCGGTGCGCCCCGCGCCGACCAGCCCCGCGAAACCCAGGATCTCGCCCGGCGCCACCTCGAAGTCGAGCGCGTTCGCCCAGCCCGGCACCGACAGGCCGCGCACCGCCAGCAGGGGCGCGGCGACGGGCCGCGCGTCCTTGGGCGGATAGAGGTCCGCGATCTCGCGGCCCACCATGAGGTTGGCCATCTGGTGGCGCGTGAGCTCGCGCGTGGCCGAGCGCGCGACGAAGCGGCCGTCGCGCATCACCACCACCTCGTCGGTGATGCGTTCGACCTCGTCGAGCTTGTGCGAGATGTAGACCACGGTGACGCCGTCGGCCTTCAGCTGCGCGATCAGCGCGAACAGGCGCTCCGTCTCGCCGGGCGTGAGCGTGGCGGTGGGCTCGTCCATCACCAGGACGCGGGCGTCGCGCTGCAGCGCCTTGGCGATCTCGACGAGCTGCTTCTCGGCGACGATCAGCTGGCGCACCGGCGTCTCGGGGCTCGCCTGCAGGCCCACGAGCTTCAGCACGCGCGCCGTCTCGACGGCCATGGCCTTGTCGTCCAGCCACCAGCCGCGGCGGCGCTCGTGGCCCAGGAAGACGTTCTGCGCGATCGTCAGGTCCTCGGCGAGCGCGAACTCCTGGTGGATCATCACGATGCCGCGCGCCTCGGCCGCGCGCGGGCCGTCGAAGCTCGCAAGCGCGCCGTCGATCCGCAGCTCGCCGCCCGTGGGCGGCTCGTAGCCCGCGAGTATCTTCATCAGCGTGCTCTTGCCCGCGCCGTTCTCCCCCAGCAGGCCCACCACCCGGCCCGGCGCCAGCTCGAAGCTGACGCCGTGCAGCACCTGAACCGCCCCGAACGCCTTGACGATGCCGTCGAAGGCCACGGTGAGGCCGCGCGCCGTCGTCATGCCGCCACCTTCGCACGGCCGCGCAGCGTTTCCTGCAGCGCCAGCACGCCCGCGCCGATCAGCCCGGCCTGGTCGCCCAGCGGCGTGTAGCCGACCTCGAGATGGCGCGTCGACAGCGCGAGCGAACGCTGGTAGACGCACTGGCGCAGCGAGGCCAGGAACAGCGGCCCGATGCGCACGAGTCCCCCGCCGACGAACACGTGCGACGGGTTGAAGAAGTTGACGACCGAGGCCAGCATCTGCCCGATCTGCGTGCCGGCGCGCTGCACGATCTGGTTGGCGGCGGCATCGCCCGCGCGGCTCGCGTTGCCCACGTCCTCGGGGGTCAGCACGCCGTTGGCGGCCAGCCGCTCCGCCAGCACCGGGCTGTGGCCGGCCTGCGCCGCGGCGGTGGCCTCGCGCGCGATCGCGGGGCCGCCGGCCATCGTCTCGACGCAGCCCACGTTGCCGCAATGGCAGCGCGGGCCCACCGGGTCGACGCAGATGTGCCCCACGTCGCCCGCGGACCCATTCGCGCCGCGGTAGACCTCGCCGTGGCACACGACGCCGCAGCCGATGCCCGTGCCGACCTTGAGCACGAGGAAGTTCGGCAGCTCGCGCTTGAGGCGCCACAACTCGGCCAGCGCCATCAGGTTGACGTCGTTGTCGACCCAGGCGGGGGCCTCGTATTCGGCCCGCAGGTCGTCGCGGATCGAGAAGCTGTCCCATTGCGGCATCAGCGGCGGCTCGACGAGCTGGCCCCGCGCGAAATCCACCGGGCCCGGCACGCCCATGCCGATCGCCAGCACGTCGCGCGGCTTGAGCCCGCGCGCGGCCAGCACCTCGCGCATCAGCGCCCGGATGCGCGACAGCACCAGGCCGGGCCCGATGCGCACGTCGATCGCCTCGCCGCGGCGCTCGAGCACCTCGAGGTCCAGCGACAGCACCGCCACCTCGATGCTGGTGGCGCCGAGGTCGGCGCACAGCAGCACGCCCAGCGAGCGGTGCAGGCACAGCGTCTCGGCGCGGCGGCCGCCGGAGGATTCGCGCTGGCCCGAGCGATCCAGCCAGCCTTGCTCGAGCATGCCCGCGATCACCGCGTTGACGTGCGTGCGCGAGAACGCCAGCCGGTGCGACAAGGCGTCGCGCGACGGGCCGTGCAGCCAGAACACGCCTTCCAGGACGTTCAGCTCGTTGGCGGTCAATCCGGCCCAGCGGCTCATCGCGTCGTGTCTCCGTCAAGCGACCTCTGCGGGCCGATGGCGGACTGTAGGACGGTGACTTTGGCCTTGCAATGCCGACCTTCAACCCATTTCGGGCCGAAGTACTTTCGCCGCGTCGACCCGGAATCGAGCGGACCGCCGCGAACCTGCAGGGCCCTGGCGGCAACTCGCGAGCCGTTTCGCATCGGCGGCACGCGCCGCCGCGCGCCCTGCGGGCATCCCTCACAGTACCGCGTCATCCTGCGCGCAGTCGTGTACCGCGTCATCCTGCGCGCACTCGAGTACGGCGTCATCCTGCGCGCAGTCGCAGGATCCACCTCCGCCAACCCGCAGCCCAGCGTCTCCTAACTCGCGCCCCGACCACCATCCCCGCAGGGGTGGATCCTGCGACTGCGCGCAGGATGACCGCCGTCGGTTACCGCGTCATCCTGCGCGCAATCGAGTACCGCGTCATCCTGCGCGCAGAGTGCCCGCCAACC
>JBJMWE010000207.1:0-7203 GCA_045810285.1 Vitreoscilla sp.
AGCAGCTTGCCCAGATCCTGCAGGTTGGGCAGGCCGTCGAGCATGAAGATGCGGTCCATCAGCTTGTCCGCGTGCTTCATCTCGCCGATCGACTCGTCGTACTCCTTCCTGGCGATCTTGTCGAAACCCCAGTGCTTGAACATCCGGTAGTGGACGAAGTACTGGTTGATGGCCGTCAGCTCGTTCTTGAGCTGGGCCTGGAGGTGAGCGATGACCTGCGGATCGCCTTTCATTGGGAGCTCCTCGTTGTCGGTGTGCGTGGACGTCGCCGATCCTAGCGCGAGCGCGGGCCGGATCAATGGGCCCGGCGCCGGCGTTGCGGCGGCCCCGAACCGGAACCAGGCACGGCGTCCGGGTGCAGCAAGGCGGAGATGGCCGTCGGCACGCCGCTTTTCCGGAGTTTGCGCACTGTGTCCAAGTGGATATAGCACGGGGATTGCAGCGCTCATCGGCTGATCCAGGAACGCGCGGAAGCCTAGGATTCCTCCATCGAAACCGGAGTCCGACCATGACCCAAGTCCGCTCGTCCGGTGCCGCGGTGCCCCCGTTCGCCACGCCCGTGTCGAAGGGCAGGTCCAAGGCCGCCGCCCAGCCCGACAAGAAGATCGCCGTGCCCAAGACCATGCCGCCGGGAGCGATCGGCCCCGTGGCGGGCTCCGCCGCGCCCCGGCACGGCACGCAGGTGAACTTCGGCGACGAGGCGCTGCACGCGCTGGCGGCCACCGGCGCGTTCATCGGCAAGGCGGTGCTCACGGGCGTCGAGGACATCGGCGAGGCGGCGTACTACACGGCCAGGACGATCGGCAACGGCGTCATCGACGCGGCCAAGGGCATCGAGCACGGCGTCATCGACGCGGTGCAGGGCGTGGGCGCCGGCCTGGCCGACACCGCCACCGCGATCGGCCACGGCATCGTGCACGTCGAGCGCGCGGCCGCCGATGTGTGGGGCGTCGCCACGCAGGGCGCGTCGGCGGCCACGGGCCTGGCCACCACGCTGGGCAACGACGCGCAGGTGGCCGTCACCAACATCGGCATCGCCGCCACGGACGTGGGCGTGGGCGCCAAGGCCGTGCTCTCGGGCGTGGGCAGCATCGCCAGCACCGCGGCCAACTACGGCACCTACGTCGTCAAGCAGGGCGCGAAGGTCCTGGACGAGCTCACCTGAGGAACAGCGGCCTCAATCGTAGTAGTGCCGCGAGCCCTTGCGCCAGCGGCTCCCCCACCAGATCAGCCACAGCAGCACGACCTGCAGCGGCAGGCGCAGCCACAGCAGCCAGAGCGGGATGCTCGGGAACTGGTCATGGATCTGCAGCATGTAGACGTTGGCGGGCGTGACCGCCAGCGTCAGCAGCAGCAGGCCCCAGCCGGCGGCGCGCCGCGTCCACGGCATCAGCAGGCCGAACGCGCCCAGCAGCTCGAACGCGCCGACGACCAGCACCACGTCGGGCGCATCGGGCACCTGCGGCGGCACGATGCGCGCCTCGAGGTCGGTGAACGCGAAGTGCGCCATCCCGCCCAGCAGGAACCAGGCGAACACGAACCACAGCGCGAGGCGTTGCCAGCGCGTGCCGCGCCGCGCCGGTTCACCGAGTTCGGCCGAGACGAAGGGCAGGTACTTCATCACGCGCCGGGCCCTCCCGTTCGAGTGGCGGGGCGGTCATGGCGGGGCGGCAGGAATCTCGGCGTCACGGGCAGGAAGGCCGCGCGCTCGTGGCGCGGCGAGGCAGCGGGAATCAACGGCCAATGATGGACCACGGCTTGCGCGGCCTTGACCTCTCGTGACGAAAGAATCGTAACGAATGCCGGCCGGTCGAGCAGCCGCCGGGAAGTCGGCGGCCTGCCGGCGAAGCAGCGCGCCGTCATCCGGCGCGCAGCGGAGCGAAGTCGCAGGATTCGGCCCTTGCGACGAGGCTGCCTCATGACAGGCGTGGATCCTGCGACTGCGCGCAGGATGACACGTGGTTGGCGCAGCGCATCGACCGGTGTCGCCGGTGTCGCCGGCGTCAGCCAGCGTCGACGGCGCCGCCGGTGTCGCCGGTGTCACCCGGCGTCACCCGGCGTCGACGGCGTCGCCCGCCAAGCACCACGCCGTCATCCTGCGCGTAGTCGCAGGATCCACCCCTGCGACACGGCGTCGGTGTTTCCACTGATACGCCCCCCTGCCCTGCCGTGCAGAATCGCGCCACTGGAACCGGTTCCACGTCCATGATGCGGACCGGTCGGGCTCCCCGCGGCCACGCCGCGCGCAACGAGGCCTCACTTGAGCAACGCGATCGTTCCCATCTCGCCGCCGGCCGGCTCGGCGATGCACCGTCCGGACTTCCTGTTCGGCGCCGCCACCGCGTCCTACCAGATCGAGGGCGCGGCCCGCGAGGACGGCCGCGTGCCGTCGATCTGGGACACCTTCTCGCACACCCCCGGCAAGACGCACGAAGGCGACACGGGCGACGTCGCCTGCGACCACTATCACCGCTACGAACAGGACGTCGCGCTGCTGGCCGACCTCGGCTTCGACGCCTACCGCTTCTCGATCGCCTGGCCGCGCGTGGTGGACGCGAACGGCCGGCTCAACCCGCGCGGCGTCGACTTCTACCAGCGCCTGCTCGACCAGCTGGACAAGCGCGGCATCGCCGCCTGGGCCACGCTGTACCACTGGGACCTGCCGCAGCACCTGCAGGATCGCGGCGGCTGGCTCAACCGCGACACCGCGTTCCGCTTCGCCGACTACGCCGAGCAGATGGCGCGCGCGTTCAAGGGCCGCATCGCCGGCTGGATGACGCTCAACGAGCCGTTCTGCTCCGCCTACATCGGCCACACCGAGGGCCGCCACGCGCCGGGCCTGACCGATGCGCGCTACGGCGTCGAGGCGATGCACCACCTGCTGCTGGCGCACGGCCTGGGCACGGTGGCCGTGCGCGCGCACGACGAGGCGCCGGTGGGCCTGGTGGCCAACGTCTGCCAGGTCACGCCCGCCAGCGACTCCGAGGCCGACCGCGTCGCCACGGAGCGCGCGTTCGCCAGCGCCAACGTGTGGCCGCTCGACCCGCTGTTCCTGGGCCGCTACCCCGCCCCGCTGCGCGAGCTGTGGCCCGACGCAGTGGCCCCCGTGCGCGATGGCGACATGGCCGCCATCGGCGTGCCGCTGGACTTCCTCGGCATCAACTACTACTTCCGCCAGGTCATCGCCAGCGACGGCGGCCACGGCTTCGTGGTCAAGCCGCTGCCGGGCGTGGAGCGCACGCAGATGGGCTGGGAGGTGTTCCCCGACGGCCTGCGCGACCTGCTGCTCGAGTTCAAGCGGCGCTATCCGGCGCTGCCGCCGATCTACATCACCGAGAACGGCATGGCCAGCGCCGACGCCGTCGAAGGCGGCCGCGTGCCGGACGCGCAGCGCGCGCGCTACTTCAACAGCCACCTCGCGGCCGTCGACGAGGCGATGCGCCAGGGCGTCGACGTCAAGGGATATTTCGCGTGGTCCCTGATGGACAACTTCGAGTGGAGCTACGGCTACGAGAAGCGCTTCGGGCTCGTCCACGTCGACTACGCGACGCAGGTGCGCACGCCCAAGGACAGTGCGCTGGCGTTCAGGCAGTTCCTGCAGGGCCGCCGCGCCACGGCCTGACCCCTTCCCGCCGACGCGGCCGGTGACGACGCCGCATGAACACGAAGCAAGGAGACGACGCATGACCAACAAGACCACCCGCCTGGCCCTCGCGCTGGCAATCGCTTTCGGCGCGGCCGCGGGCGCGCAGGCGCAGGCCAACCGTGCCGAGGTGCTGCACTGGTGGACGTCCGGCGGCGAGTCCGCGGCCGTCAAGGAACTGGCCACCGCGTACACCAAGGCCGGCGGCACCTGGGTGGACGCCGCCATCGCCGGCGGCGAGCAGGCGCGCGCCGCCACCGTCAACCGCATGGTCGGCGGCACGCCGCCCACCGCGGCGCAGTTCAACACCTCCAAGCAGTTCCTCGACCTGATCGACCAGGGCCTGCTGGCCAACGTCGACGTGGTGGCGGCGGCCAACAACTGGGACAGGATCCTGCCCGCGCCGATCCTGAACGCCATCAGGATCAAGGGCCACTTCTACGCGGTGCCGGTGGACATCCACATGCCCGCGTGGTTCTGGTATTCGAAGGCCGCGTTCGCCAAGGCCGGCATCGCGTCCGAGCCCAGGACGGCCGACGAGCTCTTCGCCGCGCTCGACAAGCTCAAGGCCGCCGGCCTGGTGCCGCTGGCCTTCGGCGGCCAGCCGTGGCAGGAGAAGATCACGTTCTACGCGTGGCTGGCCAATGTGGGCGGCCCCGACATGTACATGAAGCTGTACCGCGACAAGGACGCCAGCCTGCCCGCCACGCCGCAGTTCAAGGCGGTGCTGGCGTCGTTCAAGAAGCTGCACAACTACGTCGATGCCGGCTCGCCCAACCGCAACTGGAACGACGCCACCGCGATGGTCATCTCCGGCAAGGCCGGCGTGCAGATCATGGGCGACTGGGCCAAGGGCGAGTTCGCCACCGCGCACCAGACGGCCGGCAAGGAATTCGGCTGCTTCCCCGGCTTCGGCCCGAAGTCGCCGTACCTGGTCGCGGGCGACGTGTTCGTGTTCCCGAAGATCGCCGACCCGGCGCAGGTCAAGTCGCAGCAGCTGCTGGCCACGGTGTTCACGGCGCCCGCCACGCAGGTCGCCTTCTCGAACAAGAAGGGCTCGATCCCCATCCGCACCGACGTCGACGTGAAGAGCCTGGACCTGTGCGCGCAGCAGGGCGTCACCATCATGAAGGACGTCTCGCGCCAGCTGCCCACGCCCGAGATGCTGATCTCGCCGGATCTCGAAGGCTCGCTGCAGGACGTCATCACGAAGTTCTGGAACACCACCGAGTCGGTCGACGACGCCGCCAGGGCGATCTCCGCCGCACTGAAGAACGGCTGAGTGATCCGCGCCCGCCGCCCCCTCCTGCGCCACCTCGTCGCCTGGGCCGCGCTGCTGCCCATGGTGGGGACGGTGCTGTGGGTCTACGTCGGCAGCGTGCTGTGGTCGATGCGCATCTCGGTCAGCAGCTCGCGCACGCTGCCCATTGGCGACTTCGTCGGCTTCAGGCAGTACGCGCGCCTGTTCGACAGCGAGCGCTGGGTGCTCTCGCTGCAGAACATGGCGCTGTTCGGCGCGCTGTTCATCGTCGGCTGCCTCGCCATCGGCTTCCTGCTGGCCGTGTTCATCGACCAGCGGGTGCGCGCCGAGGGCGTGCTGCGCACCATCTTCCTGTACCCGTACGCGATGTCCTTCGTCGCCACGGGCCTGGTCTGGCAGTGGATGCTCAACCCCGAGCTGGGGCTGCAGGCCACCGTGCGCGGCTGGGGCTTCCCGAACTTCACGTTCGACTGGATCGTGCGCCAGGACGCCGTGATGCTGGCCATCGTGGTGGCCGCCGTCTGGCAGGCCTGCGGACTCGTGATGGCGCTGATGCTGGCCGGCTTGCGCGGCATCGACGAGAGCCTGTGGATGGCCGCGCGCATCGAGGGCATCCCGAAGTGGCGCGTCTACCTCAGCATCGTGCTGCCGATGCTGGGGCCGTCGATCGGCACGGCGTTCGTGCTGCTGTCGGTGAGCGTGGTCAAGGTGTTCGACGTCGTCGTCGCGATGACCCAGGGCGGCCCCGGCCTGGCCAGCGAGGTGCCGGCCAAGTTCATCATCGACAACCTGCTGGTGCGCGCCAACATCGGCCTGGCGTCCGCCGCCTCGACCGTGCTGCTGCTGACGGTGCTGGCGCTGCTCGCGCCATGGTTCTACGCCCGCGCGCATGCGTCACGCCGCGACGAGCGCGTGGCGCGCGCCCTGCGCGCGAGCGCCACCCAGGGAGCGACGGCATGACGGCCACCCCCGCCGCCGTCGCGGACGGCCGCGGCGCGCCGCGCGCGTCAACGGACACGCGCGTCGCGCGCAAGCCCGCCCGACTGCCCAGGCCGGCGCGCATCGGCCTGTACGTGTTCCTGGCCACAGCCGCCATCGCGTTCCTGCTGCCGCTGTACGTGATGGCCGTCACGTCGATCAAGCCGATGGAGGAGATCCGCCTCGGCAACCTGTTCGCGTGGCCGGTGAAGCTGACTCTGGAACCCTGGGCGCAGGCCTGGACGTCCGCCTGCACGGGGCTGGAGTGCGGCGGCATCCGCGTCGGCTTCATGAACTCCGTGGCCATCGTGGTGCCCAGCACGATCCTGTCGATCCTGCTGGGCGCGCTCAACGGCTACGCGCTGTCGTTCTGGCGGCCGCGCGGCGCCCAGGCCTTCTTCGTCGTGCTGCTCACCGGCGCCTTCATCCCCTACCAGGTGATGCTGTTCCCGCTGATCCGCGCGCTCGCCGCGATGGGCCTGTTCGGCACGCTGCCCGGCGTGGTGCTGATCCACACGCTGTTCGGCATGCCGGTGATGACGCTGCTGTTCCGCAACTACTACGCGAGCGTTCCGCATGAGCTGTTCATGGCGGCGCGCATCGACGGCGGCGGATTCTGGCGCATCTTCGTGCAGCTGATGCTGCCGATGTCGCTGCCCATCATCGTGGTGGCCCTGATCATGCAGGTCACCGCGATCTGGAACGACTTCCTGATCGGCCTCGTCTTCGCGGGCCACGACTGGCTGCCGATGACCGTGCAGCTGAACAACATCATCAACACCACCACGGGCGAGCGGCTCTACAACGTCAACATGGCGGCCACGCTGCTGACGTCGCTGGTGCCGCTGACCGTGTACCTCGTCTCGGGACGCTGGTTCGTCCGCGGAATCGCGGCGGGTGCGGTAAAGGGCTGACATGACCGCCCGGCTCGCTCCGCTCCCCGCCCCCGAGGGGCTCACGCCCGCTCTCTCCGGAGCGGCTGCGCGCTCGCGGGCGTCGAAGAATCCTTGCTCCGCAAGCAAACTGAAATGAACGTCAACATCCAACAACTCGCGGTGCGCATGGGCGGCACGCCCGTGCTGGAGAACCTCGACCTCGACATCATCGACGGCGAGTTCCTCGTGCTGCTGGGCCCGTCGGGCTGCGGCAAGTCCACGCTGCTGCACGCCATCGCCGGCCTGATCGACGTCGCGGACGGCGCCGTGCACATCGGCGGGCGTGACGTGACCTGGGCCGATCCGAAGGACCGGGCGATCGGCATGGTGTTCCAGTCGTACGCGCTCTATCCGACGATGAGCGTCGAGCGCAACCTCTCGTTCGG
>JBJMWE010000208.1:0-5354 GCA_045810285.1 Vitreoscilla sp.
ACGATGCGCCCCAGGCGCGCGATGTCCGAATGCGAGCCCTTGTAGATCGTGTTGAAGCCGCCTTCCTTGCCTTGCGGCAGCGGCTCGACGAGCGTCGTGAAGGCGTTGTGCTCCTGGCGGTCGAGGTAGATGCGGTCGCGGTGCCACACGTAGCCCATGGGGAACTGCAGCACCAGGCGCTCGTTGGCGCGGGCGTGCCGGCGAACCTTGGCGACGTAGTCGCGCGCCAGGCCGTCATCGTTGTCCAGGCGCGTGGTCAGCAGGATCTGCGGCGAATCGTCCAGGTAGGGCGTGACCACCAGCGGGCCCACCGTGTTGCTGCCGCGCGGCAGGTACACCGGCACCAGGTTGGGCCAATCGGTCGAATACGCCGCGACGCGTGCCTTCACCGCCTCCGGCGTCTCGTCGGCGAACAGCACCAGCCACTTGAAGTCCTGCTCCGTCTGGCTGCGCACCGTGGGCAGGCAGAAGCGCTCGAACAGCTCGAGCCGCTGCCCGAGGTAGGCCGCGTCGATCATCTTGGCCGATGACGGCGTGTCTTCGAGCCCGCGCAGGTTGAAGCGGGTGATGATGAAGTGGCGCACCGTGCCGCCGGCCGGGGTGGAAGCGGCGGGGGATGCGGTGTCCTGCGGTGCGGAAGTACTGGACATCAGGGCGTGTAGAGGGCGCCCACGTCCGACGTTCCCGTGCCGCGCCAGTTGCCGGCGAAGTCGTCGACGACGACCAGGCCCGTCGGCAGGGCCTGCCTGGCGGACTTGCGGGCGGGGGAGTTGGACGCGGTCGTGAAATTCGGGGACGTGAGCGATGCGCTCGCGAACAGGGGGTCGCCGGACAGGCCCAGCAGGTCCCCGATCGTCGAGAACAGGTCCGGCACCTGGATGCCGGCGGAGTACAGATTGTTCTTGAAAGAGTACGTCGTTGTCGAGGCCGGAGTGCCCCCGGCATCGAAGAACCATTGGGTTCCCGCGGCCGTGTCCGGCCCGTACGCGAAGATGTTGTCGTAGAAGACGTTGTTGACGCCGCTCTGCGACGACCAGCCTTCCGCCCGGACGTAGCCATTGCCGCTGCCCGAATTGGTGGTCATGCAGTCGTACAGCGTGTTGTAGGCGAACCAGAGCTGCTGGATCGGCTGCGTCGAGTTGATGCGCAACGGCGGCAGGGCGGTGCCGATGATCACGTTGTCCCAGATCATGCCGCTGTACGTGCCCGCCTTCACCGAGCCCTGGTCGTTGAAGTTGACCCCGTACTTGGCTGCGTTCTGGATCCAGTTGTGGTGGATCTTGATGCCGGTGAAGCCCGCCCACGTGCCGCCGTGGGGCAGGGCGAACGAGCCCGCGCCGCCTTCGTTGTCGTTGAACTGGATGGCGCTGCCGCCGGTCATGTCGTGGATCCAGTTGTACGCCACGTCCCAGTTCTGCGCCGTGGTGTCGGCGTAGATGCCGTGGTTCTGCAGGTCGGCCAGGCCGGCGATGTCGTGGATGTGGTTGCCGTAGATCGCCATCGTGTCGCCGTGGCCGGAGATGCCGGCGGCGTTCAGGGTGGTCGAATTGCCGGCGACCCAGGGGCCGAGTTCGTTGTTGACGACGCGCCAGTGGCCAGCGGTGTACTGGAAGTTGATCGGGGCCGCGTCGCGGGCGGCGCCGCCGGCCACGTCCATGCGCAGGTTCGACACGGCGACGTATTCGCCGCTGGTGCCGGCGATGGCCGACCACGGGCCGGCGATGCCGCCCGAGGCGCCGGACGGCGTCGTGTAGTGGACGTCCTCGATCGCGTTGCCCTTGATCGGCCCCGGGTAGGCGGTGATGTGGATCCACGCCTTGGCGGTGCCGTTGCGCGCGGCCGAGCCGGCGCCGAAGCGCATCCACGTGGTGTCGACCCCGTTGGTGTCCTTCCACGCGCCGCCGCGCAGGACCACCTGGTCGCCGGCGCCCATCTTGAAGTAGGCGCCCGTCGACGTGGTCATGTTCTGCATGTAGCGCAGCGGGTGCGCGATGTCGCCGGCCACGGCCGTCGCGTCGTTGCCGCCGGGCGAGACGAACCAGATCTTGCCGGAGGTCGGCGTGAACGTCGCGTCCATGTTGCTGGGCACGTTGTTGACGACCACCAGCACCGGGGCCGGGGTGCCGACCGCCAGGCCGCCGAGATTGCCCACCTGCACGGTGAGCTGCTGCAGGCCCAGTTTGCTGCCGACCTTGGCGGCGCCGAGATAGCGATAGTTGGCCACTTCGCTGCCGCCGATGAAGACCTTGGTGGTCGTGCCCAGGCCGCTGGCCGAGCCGAAGTTCGAGCCGAAGATGGACAGGTAGCCGCCCAGGCTGTTCTCGCCGCCCGTGGTGGGCGCCGTGACGGTGTCGGTGTAGCGCACCCAGGGCGCGCCGGCGATCGGCACCTTGGGCGAGAAGTTGGCCGTCACCGTCTTGCTCGAGCTGAGCGTGACGCTGCAGGTGGCCGAGGTGCCGGCGCAGCCGCCGGACCAGCCGCCGAAGGCGTAGTTGGCGGCCGGCAAGGCCGTCAGCGTCACGGCGGTGTTGGTGGCGAGCTCGGTGCTGCAGGTGGCGGTGCTGCAGGATGCGCCGGCCGTGGTCGAGGTCAGGGTGCCCGAGCCGTCGTTGTTGAGCGTGAGGGTCTGGGTGCCGGGCGCCGGCGTCGGCGCGGGCGTGGGAGCCGGCGTGGGCGTGGGCGAAGGCGTCGGGGTGACGCTCTGCGAACTGGCACCGCCGCCGCAACCGACGAGGGCGAAGAGTACGCCCAGCGCCGCCATGGTGTGGGCATGCTTGCGGCCCGTGTTCTGCATCATCCGGTCGTCCTTGCTCGTTCTCGTCCATGCCATCTCGGCAACCCCCCCGCTGTCCGGCTCCCCGGGGAGACAGACCGCGGGATTGTCCGGGTTGCTCGGCAAGGAGGCAACCGCGGCGCCGTGCAGGAAGTGACCAGACGTGTCAAGTGCAATGAAAAGTCTGGTCGAGGGCGACGCCGCCCTGTCTTGGTCGGCATGGAGGACGAAAAAAAGCGGCCGCCCGTCGCCGGGCGGCCGCTTCGATGCGTGATGTCGTGCGTCAGTTCGCCGAGTACGCGCCGATGTCGCTCGGCGAGCCGCGCGTCACCAGGGAGGTGAAGTCGTTCGGCACGGTGAACGTCAAGGGCAGCGCTTGCGAGGCGGACTTGCGCGCCGGCGACGTCGACTGCGTCTGGAAGTTGCTGGACGTGGCAGCGACGAACAGCGGGTCGGCGGTCAGCGCGCTGCCGTCACCGATGGCCGAGGCGGCCGTGGGCGCCTGGCCATTGGCGAAGTACAGGTTGCGCTTGAAGCTGTAGGTGGTCGTGCTGGCCATGGTGCCGCCGACGTTGGCGAACCATTGGGTGCCGCTCACCGTCCTCGGGCCGAACGAGAAGATGTTGTCGTAGAACACGTTGTTGACGCCGCTCTGCGCCGACCAGCCTTCGCTGCGAACGTAGCCGTTGCCGCTGCCCGACGAGGTCGTCATGCAGTTGTACAGCGTGTTGTAGGCGAACCAGATCTTCTGGATGGGCTGCGTCGAGTTGATGCGCAACGGCGGCAGGGCCGTGCCGATGATGACGTTGTCCCAGATCATGCCGCTGTACGTGCCCGCCTTCACCGAGCCCTGGTCGTTGAAGTTGATGCCGTACTTGGCCGCGTTCTCCAGCCAGTTGTGGTGAACCTGCATGTTCACGAAGCCCGGCCACGTGCCACCGTGCGGCATCGCATAGGAGCCCGCGCCGCCCTGGTTGTCGTTGAACTGGATGAGGCTGCCCCCGGTCATGTCGTGGATCCAGTTGTAGCCGATATTCCAGTTCTCGGCGGTCGTGTCGGCGTAGATGCCGTGGTTCTGCAGGTCGGACAGGCCGGCGATGTTGTGGATATGGTTGCCCATGATCACGTTGCCGTCGCCGTGGCCGGAGATGCCCGCGGCGTTCAGGACGGCGGAGCTGCCGGCGACCCACGGCCCGATCTCGTTGTTCACCGCACGCCAGTGGCCGCCGGTGTACTGGAAGTTGATCGGAGCCGCGTCGCGGTTGGCGCCGCCGGAGACTTCCATGCGCATGTTCGAGATCGCGATGTACTCGCCGGTGGTGCCGGCAATCGACGACCACGGGCCCTGGAAGCCGCCCGAGGCGCCCGCCGGGGTCACGTAGTGCACGTCCTCGATCGCGTTGCCCTTGATCGGGCCCGGATAGGCGGTGAAGCTGATGTAGGCCGACGCCGTGCCGTTGCGGGCATAGCTGTTCGGGCTGAACTTCATCCAGCTGGTGTCGACGCCGTTGGTGTCGCTCCAGGTGCCGCCGCGGATCACGACCTGGTCACCCGTGCCCATCGAGAAGTAGGCGCCCGTGTAGGTGCTCACGTTCTGGAGGTAGCGGAACGGGTGGCTGATGTCGTTGATGACGGCCGTCGAGTCGTTGCCCGACTGCGAGACGAACAGCACCCGGCCGGCGGTCGGCGTGAAGGTGTTGTTGGTGTTGCTGTTGACGCCGTTGACGACGACCTGGATGGGTTCGGCCACGCCGACCCTGGCGCCACCGAGCGCGCCCACCTGGACGGTGATCTGCTGCAGGCCCAGCTTCGCGCCGACCTTGGCCGCGCCGAGATAGCGGTAGTTGGCGACTTCCACGCCACCGATGTAGACCTTGGTGGTCGTCCCGAGGTCGGCGGCCGCGCCGAAGTTGGAGCCGAAGATGGACAGGTAGCCACCATTGCCGCCTTCGCCGCCGATGGTCGGGGCGGAGGTGGTGTCGATGTAGTCGACGAGCGGCGCCGTGGTCGCGCCGACCGGGGCCGGAGCAGGTGCGGGAGCAGGTGCCGGAGCGGGAGCCGGAGCAGGTGCGGGAGCCGGTGCCGGAGCGGGAGCGGGAGCCGGAGCCGGAGCCGGAGCCGGAGCAGGTGCGGCCGGAGCCTCCGGCGCAGCCGCCTCGCCGCCGCCCTCGATGAACTCGAGGATGTCCTTCTTCGTGACACGGCCGCCGCGCCCGGTGCCGTGCACCTCGTTCGGATCGACTCCGTGCTCCGACGCGATCCGCGCAACGACCGGCGATACGAACGACTTGCCGTTCGAATCCGCCGCCTGCGGCACGGTCGACTCCGAGCCGGGCGAGCTCGGGGCGACGTCGCCGACGCCTTCGCTCGCGGCAGCCATCGCTTCGTCCGCCGCAGCCTGCGTGGCCGGCTCCGGCGGCGCTTCGGGCGCCGGTGCAGTTGCAGCTGCGCCGTCGCCGCCGATCACGGCGAGCTTCGTCCCGACGTCGACCGTCTCGCCCTCCTGGACGAGGATCTGCGTCAGCGTGCCCGAGCCGGGGCTCGGCACCTCCGTGTCGACCTTGTCCGTCGAGATCTCGAG
>JBJMWE010000209.1:0-4793 GCA_045810285.1 Vitreoscilla sp.
CGGCGGCTTCGTGTTGAACAGGTTCATGATGCCGAACGTGACGCGCACGTTCTTGGAGGCCTGCCAGCGGGTCTGCCAATCGACCAGCGTGTAGGCCGAGACATGGCCGTTGTAGGCCACGCCGTCGCCTTCCGAGCCGTCGGCATTGAGCACGATCACGTTGCACGAGTCGGCCGTGAACGCCTGGTCGGCGTAGCCCGACTTGTAGTTCACGGTCAACGTGTGCGTGAAGTCGCCGTACTCCAGGCCCAGCGCCAGGCGCCAGATGTCGCGGAAGGTGACGTTGTTGTCGCCGCCGAAGCGCCCCAGGTCGGTCTGCTTGCCGCTGGGCAGCTGGTAGTCGGCCTTGAGCATGTGCGTGCCGCCGAGATCCGCCGTGACCTTGCCGAACGGCGTCCGGGTGTTGAAGGCGATGTCCCAGTCCAGGCCCTGGTAGTTGGCGCTGCCTGCGTTGAACGGCTTCTGCAGCAGGGCCACCGTCTGGTAGCCGGCCGGATCCGTGTAGGGAACCACGAACAGGCTGGGCAGCGACGCCGCGTTGGCGAACGCGTAGCCTTCGGGCATGCCCGACAGGATCTGGTTCTTCAGCTTCACGGCCCAGTAATCGAGGCCCAGCGAGATCGACTTCACCGGCTCCAGGCGGCCCCCGAGCGTCCACTGCTTCGACGTCTCGGCCTTCAGGCCCGCGGCGCCGCTCGCCGGGTTGCCCAGCGAGATCAGATCCCATTGGTCAGGTCCGGGACCGTGCGCCACGCAAGCGGGGGCGGTCGGGAACGGGCATTCGTAAGAACCCGACGTATTGGTGCTGAAGGCCAGCGGCGCGGCGATCTGGTTGATCGAGGGCGCCTTGAAGCCCGTGCCGAAGGAACCGCGCAGCAGCAGCATGTCCGCCGGCTGCGAGCGGAAGCTCAGCTTAAAGGTGGGGTGGCTGAAGCTGTTGCCTTCTTCCTCGGCCGGCAGCGGCGACAGGTTGTTGGGGACCTGGGTGTAGGGCTTCTCGTTGTGGACCCGGTCGTAGCGATCGAAGCGCACCGAAGCCGTGAGTTCCGTCCGCTTGGCCAGCGGCAACAGCAGTTCGCTGAACACGCCGTAGTTGCTGCGGCGGGCTTGCATCGGCACGTAGCCGTAGAAGCCGCCGACCGCGTAGTCGGTCTTGCCGGCCTGGGCCGCGGTGCCGTTGCCGAACTGGGCCAGGTCGCTGGTCGACTGCTCGAGGTCCAGGCGGGTCAACTCGAAGCCCAGGGCCAGCGAGGAGCGGCCGCCCGGCAGGTCGAACAGGTCCTTCGACGCGTGCAGGTTGAGCACGTCCTGCGCGACCTTGGTGTGCAGGAAGTTGCCGCTCAGCAGCGCCGGTGCCAGCGTCTGCCCGGGCTTGGGCACCATCGGGTCATAGGCGCCCGAGGCGATCAGGCCGACGAACTTGTTGAAGTCCATGTAGCCGCCGGCGAGGTTGTCGCTGTCCTGGCTCTTGGAGACGGTCAGGCTGGCGCTGTAGTCCCAGTTGAACAGGGTGCCTTCGGCGCCGAGCACGTAGTGGTTGGCCAGCGTCTCCCACTGGTCGGTGCGGTCCCCGGCCTCGAAGGCACGGTAATTCAACGTGCCCCCGGTGCTCGTGTCGCCGTGGGCAGCCTGGTAGGGAACGACGTACTTGTTCCACAGGATGTCCAGCGGGCGGCCCGGCAGGTCGGTGTCACCCAGGCCCATCGGCTGCGCCGGCGGCGCGAACGCGGCCGTCGTGTCGAA
The DNA here is from genome assembly GCA_045810285.1 of Vitreoscilla sp. Classification (GTDB taxonomy): domain Bacteria; phylum Pseudomonadota; class Gammaproteobacteria; order Burkholderiales; family Burkholderiaceae_C; genus Scleromatobacter. The sequence goes on from JBJMWE010000209.1 coordinate 1,744, forward strand.
CTTGGACCACATGTACTCGGCGAACAGGGTGTTGTTCGCGTCGAGCTTGAAATGGTCGCTCACGAAGAAGCTGTTGCGCACGGAACCCGGGATGTCCTGCACGGTCGCCGCGTAGTTGGTGCGGCACTTGCTGCCGCTAACGAACACGGCGGGGTTCGTGCCGCAGTCGCCGTTCAGGTCGTAGTAGGCGTTGAAGGAGCCGCCTTTGGCGAGATAGACGTTGCCGGGCAGCGAATTGCGGGAGGTCTGGTCGAGGATGACGGGCTGGCCGTCGATCGTGAACGGGAGCAGGCCGCCGCGCCGCGAGACGGCACGCTGGCTGGCCATCAGCTGGTTCTGCACGTCGTGGCTGAAGGACAGGAACAGGTTGTTGCCGGTGGTGTCCAGGTCGCCGAAGCCCTTGCTGATGCCGGCGCTCCACTTGGCGCCGCCGGCCGCGCGCGGCTGGCTGCCGTTGAAGGACAACAGGCCGTCGGTCGTGTTCTTCTTGGTGATGAAGTTGACCACGCCGGCGATGGCGTCGGAGCCGTACAGCGCCGAGGCGCCGTCCGTCAGCACTTCGACGCGCTCGATCGCGTCGAGCGGAAGGCTCTGCAGGTTCACGGAACCATCGCCACCGGAGGCGCCGAAGCCGCCGAACGGGGCGACGCGCCGGCCGTTGAGAAGTACCAGCGTGTACTTCTGGTCGAGGCCGTGGATGGCTGCCGTGGTGGTGCCGTTGCCGTTGCCGTTGACCGAACTCGAGGACTGCTGGAAATTGCCGCCGGTCATCGCCGGCAGTTGCTGGATCAGCTCGGTGACCGACTGTGCGCCGGTCTTGTCGATGGCTTCGCGCGAGATGACGGTGACGGGCAGCGCGCCTTCGGTCTCGACGCGACGGATCGCGGAGCCCGTGATCTCGACGCGTTGCGTGGTTTCGGGAGCGGGCGCAGGTGCCTGGGCCCAGGCGTTCGCGGACATCGCGACGAACAGGGCGGTGCAGAGCTTGGTGCGGCTGAACATGGAGTTCCTTCCTCGTGGGTGGGGAGTCGTTCTTGTCCGATCGGCCGCGTTGTGCGTATCCTTTTGTTAAGGAAACATTACAACGGGGTATCAGGTGGCGCGATTGTGTGCATTGCCACAATGCGAACCCTCCCAGCACAAACCCTGCTGTCAGTTTTTCGCCGCGCAAATTGACTAGACAAGTGGGTCGCGGACCGCAAATCCGCACCAAATCCAGTCACCAGCGCGCTCAGTTGGCGCACTGCACCGGCTTGGCGTGCAGCTTTTCCACCAGCACCGGCGACGCGATGCCGACCAGGTAGCCGCGGCGTCCGCCGTTGATCAGGATGCGCGGCAGCGCCAGGATGGTCTCCTGCACGTACACGGGCACGTCCTTGCGGAAGCCAAACGGCGACGTGCCGCCCACCTGGTAGCCGCTGTGGCGTTGCGCCACCTCGGGCTTGCACGGCTCGACCGACTTCGCGCCGATCGCGCGCGCCAGGTTCTTGGTCGACACCGTGCGGTCGCCGTGCATCAGCACCACCAGCGGCCGCGCCGCCTCGTCCTGCATCACCAGCGTCTTGACGACCGCGTGCTCGGGCACGCCCAGCTGCGCCGAGGATTCGGACGTGCCCCCGTGCTCGACGTAGTCATAGACGTGCTCGGTGAACGCTATGCCTTGCGCGCGCAGCCATTGCGTGGCGGGGGTCTCGCTGACGTGGTTCTTGCGGGCCATGCGCGCATTGTGGCGCGAGCGACAACTGGCGCCTGGGGCAATCGCCGCTCACGGGGATTGCCACGGCCGTGTCGTCGATGTACGGCGGCACGGCGACCGCGTGGCCGGCCGAAGCGCCTTGCCATTGCATGATGATGTTTTATCGTTTTATAATAAATTATTGTTGAACTGCGATCAGCTAACTCATGACCGACTCCTCCCGCGACGGCGTTCCCGACGAACTGCGCAGGCGCCTGCGCCGCATGGCCCTGCTGGTGCGCGCCCTGATCGTGATCGGCGCGCTGCTGGCCGTCGGCTGCACGGCGTGGGTGTGGCTCGTGCCGGGCCACGCGCATTCGCAGGTCAAGGAAGTGGCCGACGTCGACATCGACCAGATGGCGCTGCACACGCAGGTGCTGGGCGGCCTGTGGACGCTGCTGCCCATGGGCATCGCGCTGCTGGCGCTGCAGCGGCTGTGGCGGCTGTTCGGCGAGTACGCGCAGGCCCGCGTGTTCAGCCAGCGCGCCCTGCTTGCCCTGCGCGGGTTCGCGCGCTGCGTGCTCACGCTGGCCTTCGTCTCGCCGGTCTATGGGGCGCTGCTGTCAGTGATCGTCACCTTCGACCGCAAGCCCGGCACGCGCGAGCTCAACCTGCAGTTCACGTCGGGCGACTTCGCGATGCTGCTGATCGGCGCCGTGCTGCTGGCCATCGCGAGCGTGATGGCCGAGGCCGCGCGCGTGGCCGAAGACAACGCAGGCTTCGTCTGATGGCCATCGTCGTGAACCTGGACGTGATGCTGGCGCGCCGCAAGATGCGCTCGCGCGAGCTTGCCGAACGCGTGGGCATCACCGAGCAGAACATCTCGCTGCTGAAGTCGGGCAAGGTGCGCGGCGTGCGCTTCGACACGCTGGCCGCCATTTGCGAGGTGCTGCAGTGCCAGCCTGGCGACCTGCTCGAATTCCGGCCGGGCGACGCGCCGGCCGCGACCGACGGCGAGGCCGGCGATGACTGAGGGGGCGCACCCGGTCGACTGGGCCGGCATGCGGCGCCGGCGCTGGAGCGCCACGCGCCTGGCCGCCGCGGTGGGGCTCAACCTGCTGGTGCTGTGGTCGCTGAAGCTGGCGGTCGACCGCGTCGAACTGCCACGCCACGGCCTGGACCGCGTGACGCGCCTCGTGACGGTGACGCTTCATCCCGCGCCGCCGCCCGTGCGGGCCACGCCGCCACGCCCGCTGCCGCCCGCATCGGGACGTGCGGGCTTGCACGCGCCCGCGCCCGCGCCGACGCCGGCCCGCGCCAACGCGCCGGCCCGCCCGCCGATGGCCGCGCCCTCGCCTGCACGCGAGGAGGCCGA